>NZ_JAIUHI010000002.1:0-484295 GCF_020165035.1 Mesorhizobium sp. CA6
GGGGAGAGGTGGCTCGGCGAAGCCGAGACGGAGTGGGGGTCGACCAGCGCTACATTAGCCAATGCATGCGCCAAGCTGCCATGCACGCTATCGCCAACCTGCGCTTATTGGTCGCCGTTGTTGCCCTTGGTCAGGATATCGTCGGCGAGCGAGATCGCGGTCCGGCGATCGGCCTCGCCGGCCGCGGCGAAAGCCTCTTCCTGCATGTTGCGAATCCAGGGCTGGTCGGCCGCCGGAGCCCGCGCCAGCGCCGCCGTCATCATCGCCAGGCCGCGCACGACCTTGCCGCTCTGGAACAGTAGATTGCCGAGCGTCGCCTGCGCGCCGGCATGGCCCTTCTCGGCCGCGAGCTGCAGCCAGCGGCCTGCCTGCTTGACGCTGGCCTTCACGCCGCCCTCGCCCTTGAGGAACATCTGGCCGATCTCGAACTGGGCGTTTGGATTGCGGTAGTTAGCGGCGGCGCGCATGTAATATTCCTGCGCCGCGACGTCGTTTTCCTCGACCGGGGTGCCGGGAATGCCCTTGCGAAGATAGTCGCCGAGCGCCACCAGCGCGTCCGACACATAGCTTTCTTCCGGCGAGCCGGGCTCGACATCCTGATCGACGATTTCCGAGAAGAACTTGAAAGCGGCGTAATCGTCGCGCGTCACGCCGTCGCCTTCGGCATACATGCGCGCAAGCTTCCAGGTGGCGCCGATCTGGCCGTTCTCGGCGGCGTATTTATAGGCTTCGACCGCCTGATCCTTATGGCCGCTCTTGTAGGCGGAGAACCCGAACTGGAACACCGCCCAGGGGCTCGACTGCGGCTTCACGCCGGTCTTGTCGTCGAACACCTTGTCGTCGAAGGCCATGGCCTGCCCGACGGTGCCCAAGGTCGCCAGAGCGACCAGTGCCGAAAAGACAGACGACCTCAACACCTCAGATGTCCGCATAGCAGTGCGTTTCTTTGGCGGCGCCCGGATGGGTCACCGCGCCGTCGCGGGCCGACCCGACGGCCTGCGCATATTTCCAAATCGCGCCGGACTGATAGTCGGTCTCGCGCGCCTTCCAATTCTTTGCCCGGGTCGCCAGTTCGGCGTCCGACAGGGCCACCTCGATCGTGCCTTGCACGGCGTCGATCGAGATCACGTCGCCGTCCTGGATCAGCCCGATCGGCCCGCCGACCGCCGCCTCGGGCCCGACATGGCCGATGCAGAAGCCGCGCGTGGCGCCGGAGAAGCGCCCGTCGGTGATCAGCGCCACCTTGCCGCCCATGCCCTGGCCGTAGAGCGCCGCCGTCGTCGACAGCATCTCGCGCATGCCCGGACCGCCGCGCGGCCCCTCGTAGCGGATGACGAGAACCTCGCCTTCCCGGTAGTTGCGCTGCGTGACCGCCTCGAAGCACTCTTCTTCCGAATCGAAGCAGCGCGCCGGACCGGAGAATTTCAGTTCCGACATGCCCGCGACCTTCACGATCGCGCCTTCGGGGGCAAGGTTGCCCTTCAAGCCCACAACGCCGCCTGTCTTGGTGATTGGCCGATTGGCGGGACGCACAACATCCTGGCTTTCATTCCAGGAAACGTGCTCCATATTTTCGGCCAAAGTGCGGCCAGTGACCGTCAAGCAGTCGCCATGCAGATAGCCGTGGTCGAGCAGCGTCTTCATCAGAAGCGGAATGCCGCCGGCCTCGAACATATCCTTGGCGACATATTTGCCGCCCGGCTTGAGGTCGGCGATATAGGGCGTCTTCTCGAAGATCGCCGCCACGTCGAACAGGTCGAACTTGATGCCGGCCTCATGCGCGATCGCCGGCAGGTGCAGCGCCGCGTTGGTCGAGCCGCCGGTGGCCGACACCACGGTCGCCGCGTTCTCCAGCGCCTTGCGCGTGACGATGTCGCGCGGCCGGATGTTCCTGGCTATCAGTTCCATGACCTTTTCGCCCGAGGCGAAATTGAAGCGGTCGCGCATCTCGTATGGGGCCGGCGCGCCGCAGGAATAGGGCAGCGCCAGGCCGATGGCTTCAGCAACGGTCGCCATGGTGTTGGCGGTGAACTGGGCGCCGCAGGAACCGGCCGAAGGACAGGCCGCCTGCTCGATCTCGAGTAATTCGGCGTCGCTGATCGATCCGACCGAATGCTGGCCGACCGCCTCGAACACGTCCTGCACGGTGATCTGCCGGCCGCGATAGCTGCCGGGCAGGATCGAGCCGCCATAGATGAAGATCGACGGCACGTTGAGGCGCACCATCGCCATCATCATGCCGGGCAGCGACTTGTCGCAGCCGGCGAGCCCGACCAGCGCATCGTAGCAATGGCCACGCATGGTGAGCTCGACCGAATCGGCGATGACCTCGCGCGACACCAGCGACGACTTCATGCCCTGGTGGCCCATGGCGATGCCGTCGGTGACAGTGATGGTGCAGAACTCGCGCGGCGTGCCGTTGGCGGCCGCAACGCCCTTCTTCACCACCTGCGCCTGGCGCATCAGTGAGATGTTGCAGGGGGCAGCCTCGTTCCAGCAACTGGCGACGCCGACCAAAGGCTGCGCGATCTCGGCCGCCGACAGGCCCATGGCATAAAGATACGAACGATGCGGCGCCCGCGCCGGACCTTCGGTCACGTAGCGGCTGGGCAGCTTGGCCTTGGAGATTGCCTTGGCGTCCATCATCGTCCTTGCCGCACACCCCGCGGCCGGTCCCATCGCCGCGCCAACCTGGCACGCATCCCGGGACATATCTCGGGTGCTCCGGGTTTATGGCGGGAAATGGGCAGTTCCCTTGGCAAGTCTTTTAGCGCGGGGGTTGTTCATAAACTGTTGCCAAAACGTCACAATCGTATCGGGCGCCGGATGCGCGGCGAATCTGCGATAGCGGGTCAAAGGACCAGGTGGATCGCCTGCCGGACAACAAAAAAAGGCCGGGCATTGCCCGGCCTTTTTTGTTGAATTTTCAGAATCTTAGAACTTGATCTTAAGTCCGCCCGAAACTGCCGTAACCAGATCGTTGCCGAAGTCGTAGCTGGCATCGGTACCTGCCACATAGCCGTCCTTGTCAGTCAGGGTGCCAGAATGGCCACTCGTCAACACGCCGATCGCGCCGGCCAGGCGAAATTCGATGTTCGGGCGCGGTGTATAGGCAACGCCGCCGCCGAGCGTCCATGTGTCGCTCTGCGAACCGTAACCATGCGAGGTGCCACGATCCCAGGTGAGCTGACCGGCAGCACTCCACTGATCGTTGAACTTGTGGCCAATACCGCCGCTAACCGTCCAGCCGTCCTGATACATCAAATCCAACGAGGTCCACCTGACCGGTATCGGAGAGGTCGTTGTACAAGCGGCAATGCCTTTCGAGGCCTGCGAGCAGATCGGAATGCTCTGCAGAATGCTCCAGTTGACCCACTTAACTGAGCCGAACGCAAGCCAGCCGGGAGCTATACCCGACTGGACCTTCAATTCGACAGAATCCGGCATCGAAGCTTCACCGTAGATCGGAATAACCGGACCGCCGACATGGGTTAAGTCAAGGGTACCCGCAATGTTGTCCAGCTTCACTTGGGAATTGTAGACGAGGCTGGCGCGCAATGCGATCTCAGGAATTTCATAGGCCAGCCCAGCGCGCCAGCCCCAACCACTGCTGGACAAGTCTACGCGGCCAGTGCCGGAGAAATTCGGGAAGAGCGGTGATACAAGGTCTTCCTTGAAGCCATAGACTTCCTGATAAAATACGCCGCCAATGAAGCGAACCTGGCCCTTGCCAGCATCCATCTTATAGGAACAGGTGGTAGCGTAGTTGTCGCTGTTGATTTTAGTTTCCATGTTGGATTGCGCGCCGACCCACTGGCCAGGGGCCGTATGCGCGCCCCAAGGTTGCGAGTAGTCGAACATACAGTCGATTCCAGGCACGACTTGGGCCTTAACGCCGATGCGAGGCACCCAGTAGTTCTCGCTGTCTTTGGCACTAGTGGAGCCCACGACGGTGCCGTTGAACGGATCCGTATCCTTCGCGTTCTTGAGTTTGCGGTCCGGCATCACATACGTTGCTTCCGCTTCCGTGGCGAACGGCGCCGGATCGAAAAGCAAGTCGATGTCATAGCCGCCGCGCTCGATACCGCCGGCATGCGCGGGATGCATCGCGGCGCCGATCAAAGCGATCGAAAAGCACCCTGCCCCCAGCAGCGCTTTGACTCGCAAAGTGTTCATGGAAATCCCTCCCCAAAATACAAGTGGCTCAAGCTAGAACCAATTCGGGTTAACGACGCAACAACGATTTCAGGAGCTGTACATGTACATCTTGACAGCACCTATTTTTGCCATGGTCATCGACGCCGCAATCGGCGCCTAAATCGCGCGAGCCGGTGTCAAAGGATCGAAAAAATCCAACGAAACTGCCCAAAACAGGGCAAAAACGGCCGGTTTTGAGGCTGACCGGCCCCATTGTTACATTATGGCAACAATGGGGCGCAAACTTTCCGTTTACGTCAAAATTAACGTAGCGGCAGCCGCATTTTCGAGGCAGCTAACGTACCGGAAAGCGCCTTTAGAGTGAGGGCGAATCTTGCCGTTCAGCCGGCGTCGCGGACCCTGGTCAAAGCCACCGAAAGCTTCTCCTGCGCCTCGCGATATTCGGCGAGTTTCTCGCGCTCTGCCTCGACCACTTCTTCCGGCGCGTTGGCGACGAATTTCTCGTTCGAAAGCTTCTTGTGCAGGCGGGCGATCTCCTCGGTCACCTTGGCCAGTTCCTTCTGCAGCCGCGCGGCCTCGGCCTGGAGGTCGATCAGGCTGCCGAGCGGCAGGCTCACCGTCGCCTCGTTGAGCACGATCTGCGCCGAACCTTGCGGCGGCGCATCGGCGAGCGCGATATCGCCGACACGCGCCAGCCGCTTGATCGCCTGCGCGTGGCGCTCCAGCCGCTCCTGCGTCAGCGTGTTGGCGCCGATCACCGTCAGCGGCGCGATTGCCGCCGGCGGCACATTCATCTCCGAGCGCACTGAGCGGACGCCCGAGACGAGATCGACCAGCCAGTTGATGTCGGCGGCGGCCTCCTCATCCTCGAAGTCGGGCGACGGCCATGCGGCGTGGCAAAGCAGCGACGAGCGCTCCTTGCCCTCGCCCGCGGTCTGCGCCCACAACTCCTCGGTCATGAACGGCATCATCGGATGCAGGAGCTTGTAGATTTCGTCCAGCACGAAGGCGACGCAGGCCCGGCTCTCGGCCTTGGCGGCCTCGTCCGTGCCTATGAAAACCGGCTTCAATAGTTCCAGGTACCAGTCGCAGAACAGGTTCCAGACGAAACGGTAGGCAGCACCCGCCGCTTCGTTGAAACGATAGCTGGTGATGCCTTCGGTGACCGCGCGCGCCGCCCGCGTCAGCTCGGTCAGGATCCAGCGGTTGACCGGCAGCTTGGCGTCGTTCAGCCAGAACTCGTCGTTGCGCGCGACGTCGTTCATCTCGGCAAAGCGCGTCGCGTTCCACAGCTTGGTGCCGAAATTGCGGTAGCCGGCGATGCGCGCCGGATCGAGCTTCACGTCGCGGCCTTGCGCCGCCATGACCGTCAGCGTGAAGCGCAGCGCATCGGCGCCGTATTCCTCGATCAGGTCGAGCGGATCGATGACGTTGCCTTTCGACTTCGACATCTTCTGCCCGTTCTTGTCGCGCACCAGCGCGTGTACATAGACGGTGTGGAACGGCTCCTCGTCCATGAAGTGCAGGCCCATCATCATCATGCGGGCGACCCAGAAGAAGATGATGTCGAAGCCGGTCACCAGCACGTCGGTCTGGTAATAGGTCTTGAGCTCCGGCGTCTGGTCGGGCCAGCCGAGCGTCGAGAACGGCCACAGCGCCGACGAGAACCAGGTGTCGAGCACGTCCTCGTCGCGGGTCAGGATCTCGCCGGGCTGGAAGTTCTCGAGCTTATCCTCGACCCAGGCCTTCCACGGCCCTTCCAGCGCGAGGTAATACTCAATGGCGGCAGCGAGCGCCTCTTCCTCGGTCTTCTCGACGAAGACGCGCCCGTCCGGTCCGTACCAGGCCGGGATCTGGTGACCCCACCAGAGCTGGCGCGAGATGCACCAGGGCTGGATGTTCTCCATCCAGTCGAAATAGGTCTTTTCCCAATTCTTCGGCACGAAGTTGGTTCGGCCCTCGCGCACCGAAGCGATCGCCGGCTTGGCGAGCTCGGCGGCGTTCACATACCACTGGTCGGTCAGGAACGGCTCGATCGGCACGCCGCCGCGGTCGCCATGCGGCACGGTATGACGATGGGCCTCGATCTTGTCGAGGAAGCCGCCGGCCTCCATCAGCTCGACGATCTTCTTGCGGGCCGTGAAGCGGTCGAGCCCATCCAGCTCGTCCCATACCGCCTGGCGCTCCGGCGTGACCTCTAGGCCGGCCAGGAAGTCCTCATTGTCCTTCAGCTTGATGGCCGCTTCGACCGTCAGGATGTTGATCGCGGGCAATTTGTGGCGCTTGCCGACCTCGAAGTCGTTGAAGTCATGCGCCGGCGTGATCTTGACCGCGCCGGAGCCTTTTTCCGGATCGGAATACTCGTCGGCGACGATCGGTATCTTGCGGCCGACGATCGGCAGCACGACGTTGCGGCCGACCAGACCGGAGAAGCGCTCGTCATCGGGATGCACGGCCACGGCCGTGTCGCCGAGCATCGTCTCGGGACGCGTCGTGGCGACCGTGATGAAGGTCTTCGGGTTCTCAGGGTCGAACGCCTCGCCGTCGATCGGATAGCGGAAGTGCCAGAGATTGCCGTTCACCTCGTGCTGCTCGACCTCGAGGTCGGAAATGGCGGTGAGCAGCTTCGGATCCCAGTTCACAAGGCGCTTGTCCTTGTAGATAAGGCCGTCCTTGTAGAGGGTGACGAAGACTTCGAGCACGGCCTTGGACAGGCCTTCGTCCATGGTGAAGCGTTCGCGCGACCAGTCGGCCGAGGCGCCGAGCCGCTTCAGCTGGTTGAAGATCGCGCCGCCGGATTCGGCCTTCCACTCCCAGACCTTCTCGATGAACTCTTCGCGCGTCAAATCGCGGCGGTGGATCTGCTTTTCCATGAGCTGACGCTCGACCACCATCTGCGTGGCGATGCCGGCGTGATCCATGCCGGGCTGCCAGAGCACGTTCTTGCCGCGCATGCGCTCGAAGCGCACCAGAATGTCCTGCAGCGTGTTGTTGAGCGCATGGCCCATATGCAGCGAGCCGGTGACGTTCGGCGGCGGGATGACGATAGTGAAGGCTTCGGCCCCTTCCTCCGCGCCGGCGCCGGCCCGGAAGGCGTCTGCCTCTTCCCAGATTTTGGCGATCTTCGGCTCGACGGCTTTGGCGTCGTAGGTCTTATCAAGCATGGAGGAGGTCCGAACTGTCGGGAACAAGCGTCCGGTGTAAATCGGAAGGTCTTGGCCGAGTCAACCGCGAGCGCAGCGATCGCTTCCACAGATAGGTCTGCCGCGGCCAGCGGCAATGCCGGCTAAGCCAGGACAGACGCGTTCATCCAGGCACCTTAAACAAAAGCGCCGCCCCAAGGCGGCGCTTGTCAGCCTGCATGTAGGTGCGGTTACTGCGCCCCGCGCGCCACGCGCTCGATCTCCTCGCGCACCAGCCTTTCGACCAGCGTCGGCAGGTTGTTGTCGAGCCAATCCTGCAGCATCGGCCGCAGCATCTCCTCGGCCATCTCGTCGAAGCTTTTCTTGCCGCGGCTGGCAAAAGCATCGGAAAGCTCGCCAAAGGCCGCGGCGACCTGCCGGCCCGTATGCTCGGAAAGGATCGCGGGCCGGGCCGGCTGCGCCTCCGGTTCGGAGGCCCGGGACGCGCCTACAGGCGCGGAATCTTCGAACGCCGGCTCTTCCTTCTCGACCTCGGCCTTCGGCGCGGCTTCCGGGGGCCGGATGGCCGGTCTAGCGGTGACCGTGCTGCCGCCGACCGCCGCTATTTCGCGCCGCCAGTCGGCGACAATGGTCTCGGCCGTCTGCGGCGCATTTGCCGCGGCTGGCTTGCCTGCGGCCGCTTGCGCGCCCGGCGCAGTGCTCTCAAGCTCAACTGTCGGCGCAGCCGTAGGCGCAGTCTTCACCGGCTCGGCGCGGGCGGCGCGCGGCAGCACTGGGTCGGTCGCCGCAAGCTGGGCCTGGACCTCGGCCAGCGTCGGCGGCTTGCGGACGTCGGCATGCAATTCGGAACGAAAGGCATCAACCTCGACAGCCGGCGCGCCAGCCGCGGCCGGCTCGAGATCCTGGCGCAGCTCGCCGGCCTCGGCCGGTTGCTTGCGCCCGGTGTCGCTGTCTTCGATGATCCTTCGGATGGAAGCCAGTATCTCTTCCATGGAAGGTTCGCGCTGCGCGCTGCTTGCCGTCGCCATCGTCACATCCGCCGCCCTAGTGACCTGTCCAAGAACTTGACCTGTTCCAGAACCGACCGTTCAAGAACTTGACCCGCCCAAGAATTCCGTCCTGCCCGGGCCGGAATTCGAATCAATGGAAACAGCGTAACCGACCGATCGTCATCCGAGAATCCCCAATCTGGGGACACGTTGGATTTCAACAGATTAGGCGGCACGCAGCGGAATGAGTCTCCCGGAAAGACAAACGCCGCGCGTCCATCGGACACGCGGCGCTCGCAGGAAGCATGCTGTCGGCAATCAGCGCCCGTCGGGCGTGCGCAGTCCGATCCACTTGTCCTTGACGGCGTTGTAGTGCTCTTCCGGCCGGTATTTGGCGACTGCCAGGCCAAGACGGTCGACCGACAGCCGGCCCATCGCCGACAGGATGGCATAGCTCGCCACCACCACGTCGCGCTCGGAACTGGCCTGGTTGATCTTGGCAGTGATGACCGCGTTCTGCGCGTTCAAGACGTCCAGCGTCGTGCGCTGGCCGACATTGCGCTCCTCGATGACGCCGTTGAGCGCCAGTTGCGCGGCATCGATCACCTGCCTGTTGGCATCCACGCTCTGGCGCGCGGCGACATATTGCGTCCAGGCCGAGACCACGGCCTGGCGCACCTGGTCGCGGCTGACATCGACCTGGATGCGCGCCTCGCCCAGTGATTCCTTGCTCTGCCGCACCAGCGCCGAGGTCCGGCCACCCGAATAGATCGGAATGGTGAGCGAAGCGCCGATATTGGCCGATGTCGAACTACCGTTAGGACTGGTGATGGAACTGGGAACGGTGTGGGTGTAGTTGTCCGAAACGCCGGCGGAAGCCGTAAGCTGCGGCAGCAGCGCGCCTTCCGACGACTTCACCGCAAAGGCCGCGGCATCGACGAGATGCTGTGTTGCAAGAATGGCGGGATGTTCGGCGGAAGCGATAGCCAAGGCGGAATCGACGCTACCCGGCAACAGCTTGCCAAGCGGCGAGGCTGCCTTGAGCTTGCCCGGCTCGTCGCCGACGATCTGGTGATACGTGGCGGCGCTCGCCAGCGCCGTCGCGCGGGCGGCGCTCAGCTGCGCCACGGCCGTCGCGCGCGAGGCATCGGCCTGGGCCACGTCGGTGCGGGTGCCCTCGCCGACCTCGAAGCGCGAGCGGGCGGCGCGCGCCTGCTCGGTCAGGAACTGCAGGTTTTGCTCGGTCAACGCCGCGACCTGGCGGTCGCGAATCACGTCCATATAGGCGCTCGCCGCATTGAACAGGATATTCTCTTCGGTGTTGCGCAGGCTTTCGACCGAGGCCTTCACCTGCGATTCGGCGGCGGCGACATTGTTCTTGGTCTGAAACCCGTCGAACAGCGTCTGGTTGATCTGCACTCCGAAGCTGCCCGTCGTTAATCTCCGGCTGGTGCCAAAGCCATGTATGTTGGTGTAGTCGATGTTAGCCGAACCGGTGACGGTCGGGCGCCAGCCCGACTTGGCGATGGCCACGCCCTCATCGGTGACGCGAACGCCGGCGCGGGCCGCGTTGAGCTGCGAATTGTACTGATAGGCTTTGGCGAGCGCGCCCGTGATGGTTTCGGCGGAGGCGGCCAGCGGCGAAAGCGCGGTGGCCGAAACAAGGATAGCTACTAAAATACTCTTGCGTAGAGGCGGCACGTTATATCCCTCATTCGTTTTGCATGGGAACCACGCCACGCCAACCTACCCTTACGGATCGGCCAGCGCCGCGTTGTTTATCGTTCCCCCGCTGACGGCCTCCCAAAAACACCCGGTTAACCAAATCAGCAACGATTGTCAGGCGCAAGCGATCATGACAGCGCCTTCGCTGCAAGGCAAAAACGCTCAGAATTCAAATGCGTGAGCACGTTCGAAGCCCGGTAGTGGCTTAATTGCCGCATTAAAGGCACGCCTTCCGGTTACAACCCCCCCTGCCTTGACAAACAGCCGGGCCACGCCAGAGTTGCCACGCCCTTCGACCGCAACCAGGCGTCCATCTTCCGCGAGCTGGTCAAGCAATGCCTGCGGCACTTCCTCGACGCTGCCGCCGATGAAGATGACGTTGTAGGGCCCTTTGGCGGCCTGCCCTTGCGGCAGCGGCCCGGTAACGACCGTGACGTTTTGGCAGCCAAGGCGGGAAAGTGTTGATTTCGCGGCCTCCGCCAGCGCTGCATCGCTCTCCAGCGCGACGACGGAACGCGCGAGCCTGGACAGCAACGCGGCGGAATAGCCGGTGCCGCAACCGACATCGAGCACCGAATCGCTCGCGTCGATCTCGGCCAGCTGCAAAAGCTTGGCGAGCGGCGACGGCTCCATCAGGTAGCGTGCGCCGCTGCCATCGGCGCCGTCGGAAATGCGGATGTCTTCGTCGATATAGGCCAGATCCTGCTGTCCGGCGCCGACAAAGGCCTCGCGCGGAACGCTCAGCATCGCTTCGATGAGCGGCGCGCTGGTCACGTCTGTGGTGCGGATCTGGCCGTCGACCATCTTCACGCGGCGTTCGGAGAAATCAGCGTTCATGTCCCAACAATCCGCTCCCCGCGCCAGGCGCGCGGCCAAAACTTCAACCGGAACCCCGCTCCGGCGCGATTGCGCTGGAGCCCGCAAGCATCTGGAGGCCTCGCCCGGAATCGAACCGGGGTGCAAGGATTTGCAGTCCTCTGCGTAACCACTCCGCCACGAGGCCTCGCAATGCTCCCGGCGTTCCGAGCGAACTCATTATGTTGGCGCTCAAAGGTCGTCAAGCGCTCGCGCGTCATTCCCGGCGCTTTCGCAAGGAGCAGCCAAAGTGGTGATTACCAATCGGTTGGCACGGGTTCGGCATCGCCGCTGCGGAGCCGCCTCGTGCTCTCAGTCGGGCCGCCGCCGGCGTTCCCACCAGACGACGAAACGCCGCCGGTGGCGTCGGATCATGGCGAATTCATAGGATAGAACCAGGAGACCGAGCGGAATCATCCAGAAACCGAGAATCGGCAGAAAGCCCAGAAGCCCGCCAAGGGTAAGCAGCATGCCGATCGCGATTCGCCAGCCGCGCGAGCGCGGCATGGTGAACTCGCGGCCGAAGATCGAAATCTTCCGCGCCGGGGCGTTGTCGTCATCCGCTGCGGTCATTCAAGCCAGATCCATCTGCTGCCTAAGCCATGTCAAGACGACAACCGGTCGCTTTGTTCCGTGCCGGTGTGAAGCCCTTCATATGTGGGCGCGCCGAACGATGGCACAAATAGCCGCATCAAAAACTGGAGAAAAATTGCGAAATGCTTCTTTGCAAAGCCGAAAGGTGTTTGCTATAGGCTGCGCCACTCACGTCAGAGCCTCCGTTCCCCGGTAGCTCAGTGGTAGAGCAACCGGCTGTTAACCGGTTGGTCGCTGGTTCGAATCCGGCCCGGGGAGCCAAGTTCCACTCGGAACGCCTCGTATCTCGACGTTTTCAAAGCCCGGCCTTTCCCAGCGGTCCACATTCCGGCACGCTCGAGGTTCAACCTCAAGGTAATGTCCGTCAAGCGCATCCACGACTGTGCCGAAACCGTCTGATTGTTGTCTGTTTCCAGATGCTGGCGATGCAGAATTGAGGGCAGGCGCCCGCCAAAAAAACCCGCCGCCCCATGGCAAGGCAGCGGGTTTTAAACGGCGGCCGCATCCATGCGGAATCGACCGCCTCAACCCGTCACCCGAGCGCATTGGGATCATTCCCTAGCGGGAGAACGGTGTGATGTGCTGATAGAGGGGAGGCTTCAGCCTCCCATCTTCTTGGCCATCGCGCAGAAGTCCGCGTGCGCCTTGTTGATGGTTGCGTCGCCGCAGTCTTTCAAAATCGCTGTACGCTCATCCGGCTTCATGGCCATCCAGGCAGTCTTGAAATCCGCCTCGGTTCTCAATGTTTTCATGCCAGCGTCGGTGAAGAACGGCGACATCTTGGCCGGGTCGTCGAGCGCGGACGTCCCGGTGCTGCTACCGGCCATCGCGGCACTACCCATCATTGCGAGCGCAACTGCGCTCATGCAGAGCATCTTGATTTTCATTTGAATATCCTCCGGTTAGGTCCCAATGAAATGTGACCGTGACGAAAGAACGCGCAGTCATTCGAGACGTTCCCACGCGTTGCAAACAACCAAGGCGGTTGCGCCCGAATTACAGTGACGGTGCAGCCTCACATTGCTCCAGGAGCGCTGGCTCTGATCATTAGCCACCGTAATTCCGCCAAATCTGAAGCCTGGCATCTCGATTGCTCACCAATTGAACTAACGCAGACAACGACGTTAGGCCCAACGGAATGGGCATTCAGTCCAAATTGCTGGTCTTCACGAGGCCAAATAACCTCGCGAAGGAAAGGCAGGGGCAAATGGCCTGGAAACGAGCGATTGCTGTCAAAGACTGGTCTTGCGCCATGAGTGACGAGATTGGCCGCGTGGTCTTGGCCATAAACTCGACCGAAGGTGAAACGACCTACGTTCTGATGACAACCTTCCAGGCGGCGAAAATGGCTCAGGAGCTGCGGTCGCCGAAGATGGTCCCCCGATACGACATGTAGCCAGGCCAGCGGGGTTCCTAACGCATGATTGTTGAATTCGCAGGTCCGGCTGGGTCAGGCAAAACGACATTTGCGCATGCGCTTTATGAACAGTTGCGGGCTCACGGACACCCTGCACGGATTGTTCTCACTGACCGGCGGGTTGTTCACCGATCCATGCTGGACCCCGGCGGCATTGTCACTGCGATGTGTCGAGTCGCTCGCGCGGCTGCACGCTCGATTGGCATGGCCTGTCGCCCATCCGCAAATGCCGTCGACTTCAGAATTCGCGCAAACCTGGTGCACACACTGCCTCCCAGAAACGTGATCTGGCGCATCAGGCTAAGTCAATACGTTCTCCGCCTTGCCCGCGCATGGCGCCAATCTGCCGCGAGCGAGGAAATTCTTATTTTCGACGAAGCCTTCGTTCAGGCGGTTTCGATGCTCGCCTGCTTCAGTGGAACAGCAGATGAGACGTGCCTTGCACACGCGCTGGATTTCATCCCGGAGTCGGACGTGGTGGTTAGAATCGACGCCTGCGAGCAACTTCTCATCGAGCGGCTTGACCGGAGACAGAAGAGCCACACCTTTGCCGAGCGTTTGTTCGAAACCGGATTGGACAAAAGGCTTCAGTCGGCCACCGTCGTGGCGCGCGTATGCGGCTTGCTGACGGCGCGCGGCCGGTCGATCATTGACGTCGACGCCAACAATCAACGTGCACTAACGCTGGCGATCGACGAAATCGAAGAGGAAATCTTGGCGAGGTACAAACGCAGCTTGCACTCATCAGCCTATCCGCCAATCCCGTTGGATTGAGTGGCGGCCTACAACGGACTTCCATTCACCGTCGGCGAAGACGGCTGCAGCCGCCAAACGTCTACACTCGCACGGGCAGTTCGGTCACCGTAGTTCCAGGAACAACCGTCGATTTATTGGCAAGGCGGGTCTTGGTTCCCACTGGCCGGCTAGGCATCCTCCATTTGTATGGCAAGAATCTTGGGTCGGGCTGATAGGCTCGGTCTCAGCCGGAGCGTTGCGAGCCTTGCTGGTCAGGCCCGGCCTGACTGGTTCTACCCCGCCAGCCTTGCCGGGCCGCTTCGCCGAGGTGACGACCCGCTGTCGTCGCCGGCTAGGCCTCGTCCTCTTCGATGCCAATGCTGTCCCCATCGCCATGGACCTTGTTCCGGTCCCATTCGTTGGTGTTGTCGGGCGGCAGCATTTCGGATTTCGCGTTGCTTGTCCTTGCACGGCTTGGGACCTGTCAGATCGCGCGATGATTTAGGGTCGATTGAGCTTATCCCCGCGGTCGAACAGAATGCCAACGGCAGGCGGGCTCGAATGTCCTGCTGTGGGATGCAGCCGCCTGACTTGTAAGCGTTCGCCGCTGCTTGCCAGGGCCGGCGCCCCCGGTGCGAGGCTAGCAAGCCAGGTGGCTTGGGAGCGCGGCGGTTCGCCGTCGATGTCCGTCGTCGCCTTCATTCAACAGTTCCAGCAGCGCGGTACAATCGATCAGATCGTGAAACTGGGCGCTTGGGTCAAGCCGAAGGCAGGAGCCGTAAGATCGCAGGCTTCGCAGCCCCTGCATTTTTTGCAGCCTGGCCCGACGTTCCGCTTCTCCCGGCAATGGCCGAGTTGAGCTTTTGTCCTTTTCCATCGGCGACTGCATGAGCAGCCCCTCCCTGACGTTTCGGTCGCAGCGACGATCCTATTACTCGCGCAGCGACGCTGCCATCATCCATTTGCAGGCCAACGCCTCCGGCGGGACTGAGGTGAACCCGGCATCCGGCGACAGGAACCTTTGCGGAAAACACCCGTTGACCCTGCTGCGAGAGGGGTCGACGATATCTGGGATCCGTTGCCTTGGACGCAAAAACTGACAGAAAAGAGCGCGAAACCGCTCCCGCCGAAGAATCGCGTGCTCAGCCGCGGTCCGATCGGCAGCAACGCCCGCCGGGCGACGACAAGCGCGTCGAAGACAGACCCGTAGAAGACAAGCGCGACGACGAGCAGGCGCAAGACAGGCAGGCGAATGACGGTTCGCCCGACGGCAACAAGCCCGGTCTCATCAAACGCCACCCCTACATAGCGACGCTCATCGCGATCCTCGTCTTGTTGGTCGTCGCGGCGGTGGTGATCTGGTGGATCAACGCACGGCACTATGAATGGACCGACGACGCCTTCATCGACGCGCGAACGGTAACGGTCGGCGCGGAAATTGCCGGGCGCATCACCGACGTTGCCGTGACCGACAACCAGCCGGTCGAGGCCGGCGCCGTGCTTCTGCGCATCGACGACAGCGACTACCAGGCCTCGCTCAAGCAGGCACAAGCCGGCGTGGCGGCGGCGCAGGCCGAGATCGCCAACGTCCAGGCCCAGACCCAGGCGCAGAACGCCAAGATCGATGTCGCCGGAAAGCAGGTGGCCCAGGCGCAGGCCGCGTTCGAATTCGCCAAATCCGAGGACCAGCGCAACCGCGAGCTGCTCGCCAAGGGCACGGCGACGCAACAACAGGCACAGCAGGCCGCTTCGACCTTGCGCCAGGACCAGGCAGCGCTCGATGCCGCCAACGCCAATGCCGAGGCGGCGAAAAGCCAGGTTGCGGTTCTGCAGGCACAAGGCAAGAGCGCCGAGGCCAAGCTTCGGCAGGCTGAAGCCACCGAGGATCAGGCCAGGACCACTCTCGCCCGCACGATGATCACGGCGCCCGTGGCGGGCCATGCCACCAACATCACGGCGGCGAAAGGCACCTATGCGCAGCCCGGCCAGGTGCTGATGATGTTCGTGCCCAAGGACGTCTGGGTGAAAGCGAATTTCAAGGAGACGCAGCTCGACCTGATGCGGCCGGGCCAGCCCGTCGACATCGCCATCGACGCCTATCCGGAAAAGACCTTCCATGGCCATGTCGACAGCGTCCAGGCCGGCAGCGGCACGGCGTTCAGCCTGCTCCCGGCCGAAAACGCCACCGGCAATTTCGTCAAGGTGGTGCAGCGCGTGCCGGTCAAGATCGTCTTCGACCAACCGCCGGGCGTCTATCTCGGTCCCGGCATGTCTGTGGTGCCGACGGTCAAGGTCAGATGAGCGATGCCGCAACAGTCCAGGGCGACCAAAGCCGGTCGGCGGCCGGCGGGCGCAACCCATGGCTCATCGCGATCGTCGTCTCGATCGCCACCTTCATGCTGGTGCTCGACACCTCGATCGCCAATGTCGCGCTGCGCAACATTGCCGGCAGCCTGGCCGCCGGCACGGACGAAAGCACATGGGTGATCACCACCTATCTCGTCGCCAACTCCGTCATCATCCCGGTCAGCGGCTGGCTCGCCAGCGTCATCGGCCGCAAGCGCTATTACATGATCTGCGTGGCGACCTTCACGCTCGCATCGCTGCTGTGCGGGCTGGCCCCCAATCTGCCGACGCTGATCGCCTTCCGCATCCTGCAGGGGCTCGGCGGCGGCGGCATGGCGCCGAGCGAGCAGTCGATCCTCGCCGACACTTTTCCGCCGGAGAAGCGCTCCCAGGCTTTTGCCCTCTACGGCATTGCGGTCATCGTTGCGCCAACGGTCGGCCCGACCATCGGCGGCTGGCTGACGGACAATTTCTCGTGGCATTGGATCTTCTTCATCAATGTGCCGTTCGGCATCATGTCGCTGGCGCTCGTGCAATGGCTGGTGATCGAGCCCGACATTCTCGAGCGCGAGCGCCGCGAGCGGCTGAGCAAGGGGCTGAAGGTCGACTGGATCGGCTTCATCCTGGTGGCGATGGCGCTCGGTTGCCTCGAAGTCTTTCTCGATGAGGGCCAGCGCAACGACTGGTTCGCCTCGACCTTCATCACCATCTTCGCCGTGATCTCGGCGGTGTCGTTCCTGCTGCTTGTTCCTTGGGAGTGGACGAGGCGCGATCCGATCGTCGACATCCGCCTGCTTTTCAGCCGTCAGTTCGGCATGTCGTTCCTGGTCATGATGGCGGTGGGCGCGGTGCTCTTCAGCACCACGCAGCTTTTGCCGCAGCTGCAGCAGACGACCTTCGACTACACCGCTACCCTATCCGGCCTGTCGATGATGCCGGGCGGCATCGCCATGCTGATGCTGATGCCGATTTCGGGCTTTGCCGCCGGTATCGTTCAGCCGCGCTATCTCATCATGCTGGGCATGTCGGTGGTCGCGGTCGCGCTCTGGCACACGACTTCGCTGACGCCCGATGCCAGCTTCGGTTTCTTCGCCTATGCGCGCGTCTATATGATGATCGGCCTGCCGTTCCTGTTCATCCCGATCTCGACCGCCGCCTATGTCGGCCTGCCGCCGCAGAAGACCGATCAGGCGTCCTCGCTGATCAATGTCGCGCGCAACCTCGGCGGCAGCATCGGCGTGTCGCTGTCCAACACGGTGATTGCCCAGAACGCCCAGCTCCATCAGTCGGTGCTGGTCAGCCACACTGCACAGTCGAGCGACACCTATCAGCAGACGCTTCGCCAGGTGACGGACCATTTCGTCGCCGAAGGCTCGCCGCTGGCGGAAGCCAGGCAACAGGCCGTGGGTTGGATCGGCCAGGAGATCGGCCGCCAGGCTTCGCTGCTCGCCTATGTCGATGTCTTCTTCTATTGCGCAGTAGCGACGGCGCTGCTCGTGCCGCTCGCCCTGCTGTTGCGACCGCCGAAGTCTGGGACAGCCAAACGGCAGGACAGCCCCGCCGTGTAACAGAGCCGCTTGCAAAAGGATGCTTGTGCGTCAATGTCGGGCGATGGTGCGGCAATTTGGAGGGGACTATGCGCAACATCACAATACCGGCACTGCTGGCGATAGCCGCCGTCTACGCGACCGCGGCCAACGCTTTGGACAGCGGCAACACGCCGGTCGTGGTGACGCCGCTGGCGGCGAAGACGACGACCGCATCGGGCCAGCCGATCACGCTGCCGCAAAAGAATGTCGAGGTTCAAGTCTCGTCATACCAGATAGCCCCCGGCGCTACCCTGCCGGTGCACAAGCACCCCTTCCCGCGCTATGCCTATGTCGAGCAAGGCACGCTCAGGGTCGCCAATGTCGAGACCGGCGCCGCCAATATCTACAAGACCGGCGACTTCATCGTCGAGATGATCGGCCAATGGCACCAGGCCACCAATATCGGCACCGATCCGGTGAAGCTGCTGGTGATCGATCAGGTCGAGCAAGGCGCCAAGAACACGATCCTGAAACAGTAGCCGGCGAGAGGCCCGCTTCAGAGCGGGCGCCCTCCTCCCACCTTATCCCCAGGCGCCCACGGGTTGCCGCGTGGTGGCGTTCAGGCGGTTGAACGCATTGATCAGCGCGATCTGGATCACCAGGGCGGCGAGCGCCTTGTCGTCATAGTGACGCGCGGCCTCGTCCCAGACGTCGTCCGGCACCGCGTCGGAGCGGTCGGCCATGCGCGTCGCGGCTTCAGCAAGCGCAAGCGCCGCGCGCTCTGCGTCATTGAAATAAGGCGTTTCGCGCCATGCCGAAACGGCGAAGATCCGCTCGTCCTTCTCGCCGGTCTTCTTCAATTCACGCGCATGCATGTCGACGCAGACGGCACAGGCATTGATCTGGCTGGCACGCAGATGAACGAGCTTGCGCGTCACATAAGGCAAGCCGCCGGCTTCGGTCGACTTGTCGAGCGCCAGCAGCGCCTGCAGCGCGCCGGGAATGAGCATCACCGGATTCTTCAATCTTGCTTCCATCGTCGGTCTCCTCGGGTTCTTGCGGCCGGCAGGGCACGCATAAATCAATAACCTTACAGTTATGAGTTATCCATAACTTTGCAGTTATGCATTGTCAAGCGGCTTCCATGGCTGGACCGATAGTTGCGGCTTTCGCGGCGGCGCGCCCGGTGCTAGGGCTGCCCATCTCATCGAAAGCACGGATGGAAGCCGGTGGCGGACACGCAAAGACCCCTGATTGAAATCTGCGTCGAAGGCATTGACGGGCTGCTCGCCGCGCAGGCCGCCGGCGCCGACCGCGTCGAGCTCTGCGCCAGCTTGATCGAAGGCGGCATCACACCGAGCCTGGGCACGGTGCGCGCCGCGCTCGAAAGCGCGACCATCCCCTTCCATGTCATCGTGCGACCGCGCGGCGGCGATTTCCTTTACAGCGAGACCGAATACCGCTCGATGCTCACCGATGTCGAAGCGCTGCGCGAGCTCGGCGTGGCCGGCGTCGTCGTCGGCTGCCTCACCGCCGATGGCGCCGTCGACGAGGCGCGCATGAGCGCATTGGTTGAGGCCGCCGGCCCGCTCAACGTCACCTGCCACCGCGCCTTCGACATGACGCGCGATCCGGCCGAGGCGCTCGAAGCCCTGATCCGCTGCAAGGTCGGCCGCGTGCTGACCAGCGGCCAGCGCGACACGGCGGTCGAAGGCGTCGAGCTTCTGGCGGAGCTCGTTCGCCAGGCCGGCTCGCGCATCATCATACTCGGCTGTGGTGCCTTGGCGCCCGACACGATCGGCGAGGTGCGCAGGCGCACGGGACTGACCGAGATGCATTTTGCAGCACTTGCGGACGTGCCGAGCGCCATGCGCTACCGCAACCCGAATGTCGGCATGGGCGGCAACGACCTCGACCGCGAATACCGCAACACGGTGACCGATCAAGTCAAGGTGGCTGCGATGATCGCGGCCGCGAGAGCTTGATGGCGCAAGTGATGAGCAAGGAATTGCTGCCGATCGAACGCGTCTCGCCCGCCGACGAGCCCGCCATCCTCGCGCTCAACAACGAGCATGCGGCGGAGCTGTCCTGGCTCGAGCCGGAACGGCTTTCCTTCCTGCTCGGCGAGGCTTTCTACACCCGCCAGATCGGCGCGCTCGAAGCCTTCATCCTATGCTTCGACCAAGACGCAAGCTACGACAGTCCGAACTTCCTCTGGTTCCGCGAGCGCTATACGCGCTTTGTCTATGTCGACCGTGTGGTGGTTGCGGCCGGGGCGCGCGGCCGTGGCCACGCCCGACGACTTTACGAGGATCTGTTCGAGCATGCCCGGCGCGCCGGCCAAGCAATCGTCACCTGCGAGGTCAACGCTGATCCGCCCAATCCGGCCTCCGACGCCTTCCACGCAGCGCTCGGCTTCGCCGAAGTCGGCGATGCGGTGATCCACGGCGGCAAGAAGTCGGTGCGCTATTGGGCGAAGCCCGTCGCCTGAAGATGCCTCCGAAGCCGCTGGCAAGGAAAACAAGCCGCAGCTAATATGGCCGTTCCGCTGGTTGGGGGGACGTCATGGCGAGCAATGTCTTCCGCTTCGACGAAAGCTGGGACATCCCTGAAGGCACGCCGCAGGAAGTTTGGGACGTGCTGTCGGACGCCCAGCTTCTGCCGCTCTGGTGGGGCGATGCCTACAAGGAGATCGAGCCGCTCGACAGGAAGGGCAAGGGCGTCGTCGGTGCGCGCGCCAAAGCGAGAGCGCGCGGCGCCCTGCCCTATGAGCTGAACTTCATCATCGAGGCCGCCGAGCTCGACCCCGGCCGGCTGGTGGTGGTGAAGACCTTCGGCGATTTCGACGGCCTGTGGCGGGCGGAGCTGTCGCCGTCCGGAGCAGGCACCCATGTCGATCTGGTTTGGCAGGTCACGGTCGAGAGGCCGATCCTCAAACTTCTGGCGCCGATTCTGAGATCAGCCTTCGCCTGGAACCATCGCTGGACCACGCCGCGCGGCGAAGCCGGGCTCCGCCGCTACCTCGCTGCACAACGAGCGACGAAAACTGCTTAATCACCAGTTTCGGTTGAGCCAGCCGCGGGCGGGTTTCTCGACGATGTAGTAGCTCGCGAGCGCGCAGGCGAACACGGCCGCCAGCATCGGGATTGTCGCGCTGCCGCGCTCATCGACGAATTTGTAGAAAGGCTGCTGCCAGAGATAAAGCGAATAGGACCAGAGCCCCAGCATCACCATCGGCCGCGACGACAACGGCCCCGTCAGGTAGCCCCCCGCGAAATCGAGCGTGTTGACAGCGAGCGCCAGCAGCGGCACGCCGACAAGATAATGGATCGTGGTCGGCACCGGATCGAGGAACAGCAACACGCCGCCAACCGCCGCCGCAAGCGCCACATGCTGGTTTTGCAGGAAAGCCGGCAGGCGCCCGTCGGCCTTGAGCAGGCAGATCGCGGCCGATAGCAGGATCGAGGCGATATGCACGTCCGTGCGCCAGTAGGTAGTCTCATAGCCCATGCCGAGAACCCCGTACGAAATGGCGCCGTTGGCCATCGCCAGCAGCGCCAGCACCACCAGCAGCCGCACGACATTCGCCCGACCGGTAACCACCACGCTGATCAGCGCCAGCAGGATATAGGAATGCTCCTCGACGCAGAGCGACCAGATGTGGTCGAGCGCGCCGGCGCGGGTGATCAGGACGCCGGCGTAATTGTAGGTGAAGGTTAGCGCCGTCAGCGCCGCTTTCCACTTGAAGGCGATGAAGGTTCCGGTCAGGCCGATCATGGCGGCAATCACGAACATTAGCAGCGCTGGATAGATGCGCGAGAAGCGGCGCTTGAAGAATTTCTTCAGCGGAAAGCGCTCGATGAACAGGATTTCGCCCATCAGCCGGCCGCTCAGCACGAAGAAGAACTCGACGCCGAGCACGCCGAGATTGAGCCCTGGGACCGGAAAGAAATGGCCGACCAGCACCATGGCGATCGACAAGCCTCGCCAACCGTCGAGATAGGCCAGTCTTGCCCTGGCTTCCCTGTCGGTCGCGGCCCGCGGCAGGACAACGGACGCTGCGGAGATGTCGGTCATACCGTGCCTTCGCGACTCGAGGTTCGCATGCGAAACATTGCCCGCAGCCTGGACCATCTGGTATTCCCGCCGGATTTATTTTGCAGTGCGGGATAACTTTGTGCAAGTGCGAAGCCGCAATTCGACAGGCGTTTGCGCCTAAACCGTTGCCGCGGCGAAAGAAAAAGGGGCCGCGAGGCCCCTTCTTTCATGCATGGCGTCGCCGTTCAGGCGTTGGCTGCGGCCACGGCGCGCTTGGCCATCACCGCGATCAAATTGGCGCGGTAATCGGCGGAAGCATGGATATCGCTCATCAGCCCCTTTGCCGACACTTTGAGGCCGCCGAGCGCCGCGACATCGAAATTCTTCGCCAGCGCTGCCTCGATTTCCTTGGAGCGGAAGACGCCGTCCTCGCCGGCGCCTGTCACTGCCGCCCTCACCCCGTCCTTGCCCTTGGTCACGAACACGCCGACGATGGCGTAGCGCGAAGCCGGGTTGCGGAATTTCTGGTAGGCCGCCTTGGCGGGAGCGGTAAAGCTCACCGCCGTGACGATCTCGCCGTCCTTCAGCGCTGTCTCGAACAGGCCCTTGAAGAATTTGTCCGCCACGATCTCGCGCTTGTTGGTGACGATCGTCGCGCCCAGCGCCAGCAATGCCGCCGGATAGTCGGCCGCCGGATCGTTGTTGGCGATCGAGCCGCCGATCGTGCCCTTGTAACGCACCGCCGGGTCGCCGATCAGCGATGCCATATGTGCAAGCGCCGGGCAGGCCTTCCTCAGCTTCTCGTCGGTGGAGACGTCGTAATGCGTCGTCGCGGCACCTATGGTCACGGTCTTGCCGGACACCTTGATGCCCTGCAGGTCCTTCAGCCGCGAGACGTCGACGAGGTCCGACGGTGCCGCGAGCCGCGTCTTCATCGCCGGGATCAGCGTCATGCCGCCGGAGAGCAGCTTGGCGTCGCCGTTCTTCAGCAGCCTTGCGGCGTCGGCGACGGAGGAAGCGCGATGGTAGTTGACGGAATACATGTCTCTTTTCTCCCTTGGGAGCGAATAGGGAGTAGCGAATAGCGAGTAGGATTATCCATTTGCCGCATCGCTCTCCTCTTCCCTATTCGCTACTCCCTGTTCGCTATTCGCTATTCAATGCTTCGCCCGAATGGCCGACCACACCGTGGCGGGCGCCGCCGGCATGGCGATGTCGACGACGCCGAGCGCATCTGTGATGGCGTTGATGACCGCCGGCGGCGAACCGATGGCGCCAGCCTCGCCGCAGCCTTTGACGCCGAGCGGATTGCCCGGGCACGGCGTGTTCGAGGTCGAGACCTTGAAGGACGGCAGGTCGGCCGCGCGCGGCATGGTGTAGTCCATGTAGCTTGCCGTCAGCAGTTGGCCGCTGGCGTCGTAATGCGCGCCTTCCAGCAACGCCTGGCCGACGCCCTGGGCGATGCCGCCATGCACCTGCCCTTCGACGATCATCGGATTGATGATGTTGCCGAAATCGTCGGCCGCGACGAACTGGATGATCTCCGTCGTACCGGTCTCCGGATCGATCTCGACCTCGCAGATGTAGCAGCCGGCCGGGAAGGTGAAGTTGGACGGATCGTAGAAGGCCGTCTCCTTTAGCCCTGGCTCCATGCCCGCCGGCAAATTGTGGGCGGTGTAGGAGGCAAGCGCCACCTGGAACCAGGGCAGGCTCTTGTCGGTGCCCGCGACCTTGACCTCGCCATTCTCGATGACGATGTCGCCCTCGTCCGCCTCCAGCAGATGCGCGGCGATCTTCTTGGCCTTGGCTTCGACCTTGTCGAGCGCCTTGACGATGGCCGACATGCCGACGGCGCCGGAACGCGAGCCATAAGTGCCCATGCCCATCTGCACCTTGTCGGTGTCCCCATGCACGATCGAGACGGAGTCGATCGGCACGCCGAAGCGCTGGGTGACCAGTTGCGCGAATGTCGTCTCATGGCCCTGGCCATGGCTGTGCGAGCCGGTGAGCACCTCGATCGTGCCGACGGCATTGACGCGCACCTCCGCCGATTCCCAGAGGCCGACGCCGGCGCCGAGCGAGCCGACCGCCGATGACGGCGCCAGGCCGCAGGCCTCGATATAACAGCTCATGCCGATGCCGCGCAGCTTGCCCTGCTTGGCGGCGTCGGCGCGGCGCTTGGTGAAGCCGGCATAGTCGGCGGCTTTCATCGCCGCATCGAGCGAAGCGTTATAATCGCCGGCGTCATAGTTCATGATCACCGGCGTCTGGTGCGGGAAGGACGTGATGAAGTTGCGGCGTCGGAGTTCCGCCGGCGACACGCCGAGCTCGCGTGCCGCGGTCTCCATCGTGCGCTCGAGCACATAGGTGGCCTCAGGCCGCCCAGCTCCGCGATAGGCATCGACGGGCGCCGTGTTGGTGTAGACGGCGCGCACATTGGCGTGGATCGCCGGGATGTCGTACTGGCCCGACAGCAGCGTCGCATAGAGATAGGTCGGCACGCAAGACGAGAACAGCGACATGTAGGCGCCGAGATTGGCTATCGTATCGACCTTGAGAGCGGTGATGCGGTTGTCCTTGTCGAAGGCCATCTCCACCGTCGAGACATGGTCGCGGCCATGCGCATCCGAAAGGAAGCTTTCGGTGCGGTCGGCCACCCATTTGACCGGGACACCGGTCTTCTTCGATGCCCACAGGCAGACGATCTCTTCCGGATAGATGTAGATCTTGGAGCCGAAGCCGCCGCCGACATCGGGCGCGATCACGCGCAGCTTGTTTTCCGGAGCGACGTTGTAGAAGGCGCTCATCACCAGCCGCGCGAGATGCGGGTTCTGCGACGTCGTCCAGCAGGTATAGTGATCCTCGGCCTTGTCGTAGTGCCCTAGCGCCGCGCGCGGCTCCATCGCATTCGGCACCAGCCGGTTGTTGACGATCTTCATGCGCGTGACATGGGCCGCCGACTTGATCGCCGCGTCGGTCGCCTTGGCGTCGCCGAGCTCCCAGTCGAAGATCAGATTGTTCTCTGCCTCGGCATGGATCTGCGGCGCGCCGGGTTGGATCGCCTTCGTGGCATCGACCACGGCCTTCAGTTCCTTATAGGTGATCTCGACCGCTTCGGCCGCATCGCGCGCCTGGCCCTTGGTCTCGGCGACGACGACCACCACGGCGTCGCCGACATAGCGCACCTTGTCGGCAGCGAGTGGCGACCACGCGCCCATCTTCATCGGCGTTCCGTCCTTGGAATGGATCATCCAGCCGCAGATCAGATTGCCGATGCCGTCGGCCTTGAGCTCCTTGCCCGTCAGGACGCCGACGACGCCCGGCATGGCCTGCGCCTTCTTCACGTCGATCTTCTTGATCTGCGCATGTGCGTGCGGGCTGCGCACGAACACCGCATGCTTCATGCCGGGGACCACCATGTCGTCGACATAGCGGCCGCCGCCGGTGATGAACCTCTTGTCTTCCTTGCGCGCCACGCGGGCGCCGACGCCTTCGATACCCATTGCGGAAATTCCTCCGGAATTTAGGGGAGTAGTGAGTAGCGAATAGTGAGTAGGAAAAGAGTTGGAGTACGGGTCGGTCACAGAGACGCTGACCATTCGCTACTCACTATTCGCTACTCACTACTCACTCATCTCACGCTGCCTGCTTCGCCTTGCCCTTGGCGCCCTTCGACATCGCCTCCGATGCGGCGAGGATCGCCTTCACGATGTTGTGGTAGCCCGTGCAGCGGCAGATATTGCCGTCGAGCTCGGCGCGCACAATCGCTTCGTCGAGGCCTTGCGGGTGGCGCGCGATCATATCGGTCGCGGCCATGATCATGCCCGGGGTGCAGAAGCCGCATTGCAGCCCGTGATGCTCCTTGAACGCGGCCTGAACCGGATGCAGCTCGGCACCGTCGGCCAGCCCTTCGATGGTGACGATGCTCGAGCCCGAAGCCTGAACGGCGAGCATCGTGCAGGACTTCACCGCCCGGCCGTCGACATGCACGACGCAGGCGCCGCATTGCGAGGTATCGCAGCCGACATGCGTTCCGGTCAGGCCGAGATGTTCTCGCAGGAAATGCACCAGCAACGTTCGGTCTTCGGTACTACCGCTGACCCGTTTCCCATTCACAGTCAACGACACGTCCGACATGCAGCCTCCCTGGGTATTAACCTTGGTCCTCGCCTTGCCGATGCCGTGCCTGTGCTTCGGCAGCGCGCTATTTGCCTACCGTACAACGGGCAAAACAGTGCTGCCAGCGCTCCGCCCCTTGTACTTTCGGTCATGGCCGACAAGCTGTTGAGCATGCCGCCCGGCCCATTGCCAAATCAGGGATTGAGGGCAAAGATGCCCTCGACGCGAAGCGTGCCTGACACGCATAAGAAAAGACACGCATAATCAGCGTTGGAGGAAATTGCGGAGAAGGCGGCTGGCCAGTTCTAGCACACGCTATGCATCGGGCCTTTCGGCGCTCACCACGGATGAGCCCGATCCGAATATTTTTGCCCGGGCCATCGCGGCCGAAGCGGCGATCGTCGACGCCGGTTTCGCGCTTTTGTTCTTCTCCCAGAGCCTGGTCGACGCGGCGGCGCTCGCGCAGGCGTTGAAGGTACACGCTCCGTTGCTTGCCTATGCCGGCTGCTCGACCGCCGGCGAGATCACGCCGCAGGGGCTGGAAGAAGGACATGTCCTTGCCCTGCTTCTGCCGTCGGCATCGTTTTCGACCGTCGCCACCATGGTCGAGAACCTCTCCTCGTCGGGCATGGACCGGATCACCGGCGAGGTCGCCTCGCTGCGGCGCCTGCTGCGCGGGCGCGTCGGCCAGGATCGGGCCAAGAACATATTCGCGCTATGCTTCATCGACGGGCTGTCCTATGCCGAGGAAGCGGTTACATCGGCCATCCACTGGGGGCTGGACGACATTCCGCTGATTGGCGGCTCGGCCGGCGACGACCTGAAATTCGAGACGACGAGGCTGATCGCCAACGGCACGGTCGCGTCCGACAGCGCCATCGTCGTGCTGGTCGCGACCGAGATCCCCTTCCACGTCTTCAAGACCGACAATTTCATTCCGACCGACGAGAAGCTGGTGGTGACGGCGTCCGACCCGGACCATCGTGTCGTGCGCGAGTTCAACGCCACCAACGCGGCGGAAGAATATGCCGCCTCCGTCGGCATCGTGCCGCAGACGCTGACGCCGCTGAGCTTTGCCTCGCACCCCGTGGTGGTGAAGGTCGGCGGCGAATATTATTGCCGCTCGATCCAGCGCATGCATCCCGACGGCTCGCTATCCTTTTTCTGCGCCATCGACGACGGCGTGGTGCTTTCCATAGCTCAGCCCAAGAACATGGTGGAAGCGACGCGCACCGCTCTCCAGGACGTCGAGCATCGTCTCGGCGGCATCGACATGATCCTCGGTTTCGACTGCGTGCTGCGCCGGCTCGACGCGCGCAACCGCCAGGTTTTTCGCGATATCTCCGAGCTCTACCGGACCAACAAGGTCATCGGCTTCGGCACCTATGGCGAGCAGTATCGTTCGATGCACCTCAACCAGACCTTTACCGGCATCGCCTTCGGCGAGCGCCAGGCAGCCGAGTGAGCGCAGATGCCGCTTCGCGACATCGACGACCTCGAAAGGCTGAAGAAGATCAACGCCGCGCTGGTCAGCCGCGTCGAGCGCTCGATGGACCAGCAGGGCAATGCCTTCTCGCTGTTCCAGACCGCGATCTCGCTGGAAAACCGGGTGCGCAACCGTACCGAGGAACTGCACGCGACGCTGCGCCGGCTCGAGCAGTCGAACATCGACCTCAGCGCGGCTAAGGAGAGCGCCGAACTGGCGAACCTCTCCAAGACCAGGTTCCTGGCCGCCGCCAGCCACGATGTGCTGCAGCCGCTGAATGCCGCTCATCTGTCGGTCTCGGCGCTGGCAGAGGTCCAGGCCAGCGATGAAGGCAGGAAGCTGGTGCGCCAGGTCGAGCGCTCGCTGGAGACGATGGAAGACCTGCTGCGCACGCTGCTCGACATCTCCAAGCTCGACGCCGGCGTGGTGCAGCCCGAGATCGGCGACGTCAGCCTGGAAGCGCTGTTCTCCTCGCTGCGCTCGGACTTTCTTCCCGAGGCGGCAAAGAAAGGCCTGTCGCTTAAATTCCGCCCCGTCAATGTCGCGGTGCGTTCCGACCGCACGCTGCTCAGGCGTATCCTGCAGAACATCCTCTCCAACGCGCTGCGCTACACCCGCTCCGGCGGCGTGCTGGTCGGCACAAGGCATCGCGGCGACACCATCCGCATCGACGTCGCCGACACTGGCTGCGGCATCCCCGAGGACCAGCGTGAGGCGGTGTTCGAGGAATTCCACCGCGGCACGTCCACGCTTGCCGACGCCGGGCTCGCCGGCGGGCTCGGGCTCGGCCTCGCGATCGTGCGCCGCATGGCGGCCGCCCTCGGCCATCCGGTGACCTTTTCCTCCAAGGTCGGGCGCGGCACCATCTTCCATATCGATGTGCCTGTCGGCATGGCCGCGGCCGAACCGGCGATGGCCGCCGCCGACATGGAGCGGCCGCGCGGCTACGGCCTGTTCGGCACCAAGGTGCTCTTGGTCGAGAACGACATGGACGTGCTCTCGGCAATGACCTCTCTGCTCGAGCGCTGGCAATGCCTGGTGCGCGCCGCGACCTCGACAGACGATGCGCTCGACCTGCTCGGCGACACCGCGTGGGTGCCCGACATCATCATCGCCGACCAGCATCTCGACGGCGGCGACCTCGGCACGTCAACGATCGCCGAAGTGCGCGACTATCTCGGTCGGACCGTGCCGGCGCTGATCGTCACCGCCGACGGCTCCGAGCCCGTCGCCAAGGCCGCCCGCGCCGCCGGCATAGAGCTGATGCGCAAGCCGCTGAAGCCGGCGCAACTACGCGCGCTGCTGGCGCATTTGCTGGCTTAGGGCCACTGCCCTCTTCTGTCGCTGGAAAACAAAAGAACCATCGGCGTTCGAAGATAGTACGTAGCCAGGCCGCTATATAAGTCTCGGACGCACGACAATTTGGCCGAAGCCGCATCGCACCTGCCTATGCATTTTGACGCCAAAAATTAAAGTTGTGGATAAGGCGTCAAAGACAAGTTTCCGTTGTATTCGGTTGATGGCGCCAAGCTAAATGTAAGAAACACGGATCGGGGGATTTCATGAAGCGGTTCCTTTTTGGCGCGGCTCTGCTTGCCGCTGGCGTTTTTGGTGCGGATGTTTCTTTCGTCTCTTATATTAGCGGAAGTGCAGATTCGGTAGCTTTCGCGCAAGGGACGCAAAGTCCCGCTGCCGGCTTCGACAATGGCGGCGCGGCGCTCGGATCGGGCGGCCAGGCGGGCGGACCGGCAACATCTGCCGACTCGCCTTCAGGCGGCGGCTCCGGGACCACGCAAGCCACCGGCAGCCCGGATGCGGCATCCAAGGTCGGCGCCAAACCGGACAATGCCAACTACGCTGATGGCAATGCCACGGATGGCAGCAAGGCCGCTGATAGCAAGACGACAGGCGCGGATAAAACTGGCAAGGCGGCCAAGACCGGCGAAACCGAGGCTGCACCCGAAGAGCCGGCGGCGCAAACGGTGGCAACCGCAGCCGCCACGACGACAACAACCACGAGCGGCGATCCTGAAGCGATCGGCACGCCGAAGGTCGATCTGCCCAAGGCCGCCGGCAACGGCAATCTCGGCTATTCGATTGCCATCGACGTGCCCGCCTTCCATGGCATCGAGCCGCAGATTGCGCTCAACTACAATTCCTCGCACAAGACCAAGCTCGGCGGCCTCTACCAGGGTTGGCTGGGCTATGCCTGGGGTCTGGACGGCATCGATGTCATCGAGCGGGCCACGCCCGGCTACGGCATGCCGGCCTACGATGCCAACGACATCTTCCTGCTCGACGGTCAGGCGATGGTGGCGTGTGTCGCCGGCATGGTCTCGCCGTCCTGCTCGACCGGCGGCACGCATGCGACGGAGAATGAGAGCTATCGCCGCATTGCGCTCAACGGCTCAACCAATGAATGGAAGGTGACGGACCGGGATGGCACAGTCTCGACCTTCCGCTCGGTCGGCGCCATCGCCAACCTCAATCCGGCAGCCGGCACGCCGGCCTATGACCTGGCCTTCAGCTATCGTTGGCTGTTGACCTCGGTCACCGACACCAACGGCAACACGGTCTCTTACAGCTACACATGTCCGGCAGGCCCGACCTGCTATCCGTCAAGCATCACCTATAACGGCGCCAGCATCAGCTTCTACTACGAGACCCGTCCGGACCTGATCCTGATGGGCAATGGCCGCGACATCTCCGAGACCAGCCAGCGCATCAAGACGATCGGCATCACGGTCTCCGGCGCGGTGCGCGGCGCCTACAAGCTCACCTATGACCAGGCGCCGTTCTCCAATGCCTCGCGGCTGACCCAGGTCACCCGCTACGGCACCGACGCGGCAATCGCCCCAGACGGCACCATCACCGGCGGGACATCCAAGGTCATCGCCCAGATGACCTATCAGAACACCGATGGGGTGTATGGGACGGTGGCTGGCGCGCCCTCTAAGTTCGGACCAGGACAGGTCGGCGATTTGAATTTCGACGGCCGCGACGAAATCTTTGGCGATCGTATCCAGAACGTAATCATCGGGTCGCAACAGAATGGTACCAATGGACTGCTACGGACAAAGTACGTTCACAAATTCAACACCAACGGCTCCGTTGGCAGCACGGTGTCACTTCCGCTTGAAACGTTAACCGGGTCCAACACCGATTCAAATCCGCCGCTATATTTTTCGCAACCCGGTCGCTTTCTGGCCTCCAAGAATACGATGGATTTTGCCGACTCGGCGATCCAACCATATGTCAACGGCGCTACCGGTAGAGTTACCTACACAGCGATCAAATGGATCATCACGACGGATGCTGCGCTGGGGCTGACCAAAGCCGGATGCCCACCGACCGGTTATCAGGCCGTTTGCGATGCCCTGCCGATTGCCCCAGGTTTTAGTTTTTCGGCATCTGATGCGGCCACTGTGGCTGATGCGGATGGCGATGGCATCGATGCCCTCAATGCCAATACAAGCCCAAATCTCGGCGTGGGCGATTTTCTCGGCAATGGCCGTCAATTGCCTTTGTTGGTGGCTAGCTCGTCCATAAAGAAGGGCGTGCTTTCGAACGGCAAATGGCAGCCGGGCGGGACCGCGTTCTCCATTGCATGCTCCACCGGCGCCTACGATGGTGGCCCAGGCAGTTGCGTGCTCGCCGACGTCAATGGTGATGGCGCGACCGACGTGGTCCTCTACAACGGCACCAGCGGCAATACCCAAGTCTGGCTTTCGACCGGGGTTGGTTTCAAGAGCTATACCGTGGGGTCGATAACGGGCACCTCTGCTGTCGTGCGCGATTTCGACAACGATGGACGTATCGACGTCATCACCATTGGTGGCACGATCACGTCGCAGTCGGGTAGAACCGGCACGGTGAGAGTGTTCTCGCTGCGCCCCTCGTCGACATCGATGACGCCGGTTCAATTCAATATGCCGGTTTCGCTGACGGCGGGCACTGTTGTCGGCGACTTCAACGGGGACGGCCTGCCGGACTTCACCAACTACAGCAGCATGTTCATCTCGAATGCAGGGACGGGCAATCCGAACCTTGTGAAGCAGATCGTGACGGAGCCCGGCGGCACGGTGGCGGTCGAGTACGCGCCGTCATCGACCTGGACGAACAACTACCTGCCGCAGCTGGTGCATGCGGTGACAAAACTGTCGGTGAGCGACGGCCGCGGCCAGACGTCGGTGAGCACGTACCAATATGCCGGCGGCAAATACGATCCTGCGGCGCGCAAGTTCTTAGGGTTTGCCTCGATCGTCGAGACGAAGCCGCTGGCCAATGGCGAGACGGCGGCACCGACGGTGACGACCAGCTATCGCCAGGACCTGGCGAGCTACGGCCTGCCGTCGCTGACGGTGTGGAAGGATGGCGCGGGTGTCGTGCGCAGGCAGGTCGCCGAGACCTATGCCGTCAATACGGCATCAAAACCCTACACCGTGCAGAACACGGCAACCGACACGACGCTGAACGAGAATGTCACGCGCACGCTGCGGGTCGAGCGCGGCTTCGACGCCTACAACAACATCGTCAGCCTGAAGGACTATGGCCGCACCGATGTCAGCGGCGACGAGACCTGGACGGAGCGCTTCTTCTCGCCCAACACGTCGGCCTACATCGTCTCTGCACTGATTGCCGAGCGGACGCATGCCGGGCTCACCGGCAGCGATCCCTACGTCAGCTACAAGCATAACTATTATGACGGCAACACCGATGTCTGGGCCGTGCCGACCAAGGGTAATCTGACCTGGGTGAAGACTTTCAGCGATGCCACAACGGGCAGCGCCACCGACCAGTATTTTGCCTATGACAGTTTTGGCAACAAAATCTCGGCCGCCAACAGCCTCGGCCACAAGACCGAGTGGGATTATGACGCGACCTACCATCTCTATCCGGTGACGGAGCGGGCGCCGCGCTATTTTGCCACCGGCGGCCAGGCTGCCGATACCCGCTTCGTCTCGAGCGCCACCTTCAACGCGATCTGCGGGCAGCCCTCGACCAGGACCGACCCCAACGGCCTGGTGAAGACGTTTGTCTACGATCCCTTCTGCCGGCCCTACCAGGTCTCGCAGAGCGTCACCGGCGCCTATGCCAAGACGCGGTTCGAGAACGAGGGCAATCCGGCAAGTCAGGCGCTGGTCAAATACACCCCGCTGCCGAACGGCGCCGGCGAGGACTTCACCCGCTCCTATTATGACGGGCTCGGCCGGGTCTACCGGGTCGAGACGCCCGGAGAGACGGCGGCTGGTCCAAGGCGCATTGCCGACACCGACTACGATCAGCGCTCCAATGTGCTGCGCACCGCCTTCCCAAGGTTCGTCGGCGATGCCGCACAGTGGACCACCAACTCCTATGACTGGGCCGACCGGCTGGTGGCGACGGTCAATCCGGATGCCAGCCAACGGACTTACCTGCACTATCTCGCCACCGCGACAGGCACCTTCAATCCGTGGCTTTTTGGCGTGGTGCTTACCGACGAGCTTGGCCACCAGACCGAGACCGTAACCTCGACGCGCGGCGATACCACAGCAGTGGTGCGTGACGTGGTTGGCATGGCGCTGACCGAGTACCGCAATTACGACGTGCTCGGCCGGCTGATCGGGGTCACCGACCCCGGCGGCTCGACCTGGTCCTACAGCTACGACATGCTCGGCAACAGGCTGTCGGCGACCGATCCCGATCTCGGCACCTGGGCTTACGTCTACGATGCCGCCAACCGGCTCGTCAGCCAGACCGACGCCAGGGGCACCGTCACCAATCTGAGCTACGACCAGATGGACCGGCTGACGCTGAAGACGGCAACGGCCTCGGGCGGCAGCGCGGTGACGCTGACCCAGAACACCTACGATCAGGCATCTGCCGGTTCCTACAACATCGGCCAGCTCACCACCTCGACCAATCCGGCCGCCACGCAAAGCTACAAGTATGACGGCTTCGGCAAGGTGGCGCGCCAGGATGCCACCATCGGCACGCTTACCCACACCACCATCACCTCTCGCGATGCCTCCGGCCAGCCGATCGCCACGCAATATCTGCCGGTGCAACTCGACTTCGGCACGGCCGCAGCGCCGCTGCAATACACAGCCGGCAACAAGCTCGCCTCCGCATCCGGCTTCATCACCTCGACGCTCTATGAGGCCGATGGGCAAACCAAGGAGATCAACTACGCCAACGGGGTAAAAACCGCCTTCACCTATTCGCCAACCCGGCGCTGGGTGACGCGCGTCACCACGTCGAGGGGCGCAACCATCCTTCTCGATGATCAATATGCCCGCGACAACCTTGGCCGCATCACCGGCACGACGGGGCTCACTGCCTCCGACAGTTGGGCCTATGGCTATGACAATGCTAGCCGCCTGACGTCGTCCGACAATCTCGGCAACAACACGCTCGACGAGACGTTTGTTTACGCGGCCAACGACAATCTCACCTCACGCAGCCGTGTTGTCGGCACCTATATCTATCCGGCGGCGACAGCGCCAAGGCCGCATGCGCCAACATCGGTCGGCGCCAAGACACTAGCCTATGACGCCAACGGCAATCTCACCTCCGACGGCAGCAGAACGCTGACGTGGGACGAAGCCAACCGGCTGAAGACGGTCAGTCTCGCCTCCAACACCGTCAACCTGACCTATGGTCCTGACGGCGCGCGGGCGAAAAGGCCTCATCCTTCGCCACGACGCTCTATCCCGACGCTTCCGTCGAGATCGACCCGGCGATCCCGGGTTCGGAAATCTACACCCGCTATCCGCATCCCGACATCAAGGTGGTTGGCGCGACAAAATACTTCCTGCACCGCGATCACCTGGCCTCGGTGCGCATGGTCACCGACAGCTCCGGCGCCATCGCCGAAGCCACCAGCTACGCCACATATGGCGAGCGCCTCAACTCAGGCTTCCAGACCCAGAAGAGCTACATCGGCGAGCGCTTCGATCCCGAGACAGGACTCCTCTACCTCAACGCCAGATACATGGATCCAGTGCTGGGCAGGTTCATCTCGCCGGATGATTGGGATCCGACCAAGGATGGCGTTGGCACCAATAGGTATGCATATGCCCAGAACGATCCGGTCAATAAAAGTGATCCGAATGGGCATTCTCTATCTCCACGAGACTCCGATGCCGATGCCCCGACAGCACAACTTGGAGGAGGCGGCAATCAAACGAGCCCTGCCAATGGCCAAAACGCTGATTCGCAGAGACAAGCCAGCCATGCTCAAGAAAGCCTGACGGGCACCGCCAAGGACAAGAAAAAAGCGGACGGAACCTATCAGGTAGCCGAAGACGGTATCGACATGCCGGCAGGTTACGTATCACCCAATAGCGGGCTTCTTGCTCCAGGTGCTGCGCCAATTTGTGGTGGCGGTTGTGTGCCTCCCGGATTGGAGATGGGGCCTGGGCCATATGCCCAAGAAATGCCTGGAGGCTTCACGAATGTCCCAGCTGAAGGACCGCCTACGACACAGGTTCCCAAAGGAGGCACATATTCGCTAAGAAATAGCGCTGGTGAGGTTGTGAGGACGGGGCGGACAAACGATCTTGCCAGACGTGCTGCTGAGCATGCCCGCGCTGACGCAACCAAAGGCCTCACATTCACACAAGAGCATCTCACTGACGCACTGAAGGAGCAGAGAGGGCTGGAGCAAATGCTACATGAAAGCTACAATCCTTCCATGAACAAGGTATCGCCGATAAGCCAGAGAAACCCAAATCTAAATTCCTATATGAATGCCGCCCGCGATTTTCTAAGTAGGCAATTGAGTGGAGAGTAGGAGGTTTATTTATGAGAAAAATGCCATACAGAGAAGGTACGTTATTTGCTATTCCTTTGAAATCTGGCGGCTACGGAGTTGGCTTGGTGGCTCGCGCGACTCCAACCGGAAAGATTATTCTAGTATATTTATTTGGGCCCAGGCGCTTGGAATTACCGACGGTGGACGAATTAGATATGATGAGTCCGCACGATGCGATCAGATGTCTACGGTGCGGTGATCTCGGCTTAATTAATGGAAATTGGCCAATTATTGGGCAACTGAAAAGATGGGAGCGAGAGAAATGGCCTACCCCCCCCTTCGTGCACAAAGAAAGTCTTTCCGGCCGAATTCTCATTCGAAAATACTCTGATTCTGATCCATCAAAGCTAGAGGGCCAGGCTATTGTAGATTCGGCAGTTGATTTAGAGCCAGACGGATTACACGGGTATGAGATGGTCGAATTAATTCTGACAGAGCAGTTGAAACCGCACTAGCCGAAGAATGTCAACCTCAGCATTTCTTTCATCACTCCAGCCGGATCAGCCGCGAAGAACAGCTGAAAGATTCTAGTGAAGGAGCGAGATATAAGATTGTGGAATTTAAAGTCAACTAACGAAAGCGGGTATTTCTGTTAGAAATTTTAGAATGTTGTACGATATAGTGGTCGAATCGGTATATTCCAAGAATTACGGTGACAGTGCACTAATTTTGGCGCGCCAGCTGATCCGCCTCAAAACCCAGCCTGATCTCGAAACAACTCCGCATTGTCGAGCTTCGACACCTCGATCACCGCCTGCGTCCTGCTATACACGTTGAGCTTGCGCAATATCTCCGAGACATGCGCTTTCACGGTGGTCTCGCCCACCTGCAGCTCATAGGCGATCTGCTTGTTGAGCATGCCCTGGCGCAGCATCTGCAGGACTCTCAGCTGCTGCGGCGTCAGCTTGGCCAGACGCTGCACCATGTCGGCGCGGTCGGTGCTGTCGGGGTCGGGCGGCTGGCTTTCGTAGTTTTCCGGCACGTAGACGGCGCCATCCATCACCGAGCGGATGGCGGCGGCGAGATCGCTCTTGCGGGCCGATTTCGGGATGAATCCGGCGGCGCCGTAGGAAAGCGCCTCGGAGATGATCTTCGGCTCCTCATAGCCCGACACGATCACCACCGGCAGGCGCGGATAGCGCGTCCTCAGTTGCAACAGCCCCTCGAAGCCATGCACGTCGGGCATGCTCAAATCGAGCAGCGCGAGGTCGAACGGCTTGGCGTCGGCAAGAAGCTCGATCGCTTCCCCGATCGAACGAGCCTCGACCGTATCGACGTCCGGATAGGCCATCTGCACGGCGCTGTGCAGCGCCTCGCGAAACAGCGGGTGGTCGTCGATGATCAGGAAGCGGGCGCGATCGTTGACGGCGGTCATTGCTCAGGATCAGGCATCGGTTCGATTTCCAGCCGGCACAGGATAGTCTCGCGACCCTGGCCAGATTATTGGCAAATAGTATATCGCCCAATGGTATACGGCATTGTCGGTGAAGCGACAGGGCCAACATGTTCGTGGCCATAAAGCCTTGCTCGCCCGTCGAAATCGGCTGAAGGTGCGGGCGATTCATGCCAGCACGGAGACCGCCCATGCCCGAATTCGTCCTTACGCCCCCGGCGATTGCCTCGGTTGCCGTCGCAGGCTCGGCGGAGCGGTTCGCCGTGCGCCGCATCTTCTGCGTCGGCCGCAATTACGCTGCGCATGCGCGCGAGCTCGGCAATGACGAGCGCGACCCGCCCTTCTTCTTCACCAAGCCGGCCGACGCGGTGGTCGACAGCGGCGCCGAGATCCCCTACCCGCCGCTGACCTCGAACCTGCACCACGAGATCGAGCTGGTTGTGGCCGTCGGCACGGCCGGCTTCCGCGTTCCGCGCGAAGACGCGCTCGCCCATGTCTGGGGCTATGGCGTCGGCGTCGATCTGACCCGCCGCGACCTGCAGGATCAGGCCAAGAAGGCGGCGCGGCCCTGGGATTGGTCGAAGGCGTTCGACCAATCCGCGCCTTGCGGGCCGCTGGTTCCGGCCGCGAAATCGGGACATCCGGAAAAAGGCCGCATCTGGCTTGCCGTCAACGGCATGGTGAAGCAGGATGGCGACCTGGCGGAGCTGATCTGGCCGATCGCCGACATCGTCGCTATCTGCAGCGAGGCGGTCGAGCTGCAACCCGGCGATCTGATCTTCACCGGCACGCCGGCCGGCGTCGGCCCAGTCCAGGCCGGCGACAGGATCACCGGCGGCGTCGACGGCATCGGCGAGATCTCGGTCACCATCGGGCAGCCGAGGCCATGAGCGACCTCGTCCTTCATAACTACTACCGCTCCTCCACCTCCTACCGGGTGCGGATCGCGTTGGAGGTGAAGGGCCTGAGCTACACTTATGTGCCGCACCACTTGCGCCATGGCGAGCATCTCGAGCCTGCCTATCGCGCCGTCAACCCGCAAGGGCTGGTGCCGGCGCTGGTTCTGGACGGCGGCACGCTTTTGACCCAGTCGCTGGCGATCATCGAATATCTCGACGAGATACAGCCTGAGCCGCCGCTGCTGCCAAAAGATGCGCTGGGTCGGGCCCGCGTCAGGATGCTGGCGCAGATGATCGCCTGCGACATCCACCCGGTGAACAATCTGCGCGTGCTGACCTCGCTGCGCAGTTTGTTCGGCGCCGGCGACGAGGATGTCATCAACTGGTTCCGGCACTGGGTGAACGAAGGTTTCCAGCCGCTTGAGAAGATTCTGGCTTCGTCGCCTGAGACCGGAACCTTCTGCCACGGCGATGCGCCTGGCCTTGCCGACATCTGCCTTGCCGCGCAGGTCGCCAACAATGCTCGCTTCGGCGTCGACATGGCGCCCTATCCGGTGATTGCGCGCATCAACGCCGCCTGCATGGCGCTGCCAGCGTTCCAGAAGGCTGCGCCGCAGAACCAGATCGATGCCGAATAACGAACTGAAGGACTCCCCATGAAAGCTGTCGTCTTTGAAAAATTCGGCGAGGCGCCGACGATCCAGACCGTTCCCGATCCGAAGCCCGCCCCGGACGGCGTGGTCATCAAGGTCGAGGCTACCGGTCTTTGCCGCAGCGACTGGCATGGCTGGATGGGCCATGATGACGGCATCACGCTGCCGCACGTCCCCGGACATGAGTTGGCTGGCGTCGTCGTCGCCGCCGGCAAGCAGGTCGGCCGCTGGAAGGCCGGCGACCGCGTCACAGTCCCCTTCGCCGTCGGCTGCGGCCGCTGCTTCGAATGCACGTCTGGCAACCATCAGGTCTGCGAGCACCAGTCGCAGCCGGGCTTCACCGGCTGGGGTTCGTTCGCCGAATATGTCGGCATCGAGCACGCCGACACCAATCTGGTGCGCCTGCCCGAAGAGATGGAATTCGCCACCGCCGCCAGCCTGGGCTGCCGCTTCGTCACTTCGTTCCGCGCCATCGTCGACCAGGGCCGGGTGACGCCGGGCGAATGGGTGGCGGTGCATGGCTGCGGCGGCGTCGGCCTCTCGGCGATCATGATCGCCAGCGCCATGGGCGCCAATGTGATCGCCATCGACCTCACCGACGAGAAGCTGGAATTCGCTAAAAAGATCGGCGCGGTCGCGACCATCAATGCCTCGACGACGCCGAACGTCGTCAAGGCCGTCAAGCAGATCACCAATGGCGGCGCGCATATGTCGATGGACGCGCTCGGACACCCGACCACCTCGTTCAACTCGATCGCCAATCTGCGCCGCCGCGGCCGTCATGTTCAGGTCGGCTTGATGCTGGGCGAGCATGCCCGGCCGCAGGTGCCGATGGACAAGGTGATCGCCTTCGAGCTCGAAATCCTCGGCAGCCACGGCATGCAGGCCTACCGCTACAACGCGATGATGGAGATGATCCGCACCGGCAAGCTGAAGCCCGAATTGCTGGTCGGCAAGAAGATCAGCCTCGAGGAAGCGCCCGCCGCCCTGATGGCGATGGGTGGCTTCGAGGGCATCGGCATCGGGGTGGTGACGAAGTTCTGAGCAATTCCAGGAAAAGTGTGAAACGGTTTTCCGTCCGGAATTGCGTCAAAACAAATCAGTAGGCGCTTTACCGCGCGAACTTCTTCGCCCCGAACACGCAGGCCACCACGCCGAGCGTCACGAGCACCATCAGCGGGCTGACTTGCTCATGCAACAGGCTCGCCGCCAGCGCCAGGCCGAAGAAGGGCTGCAGCAGCTGCAGCTGCCCGACGGCGGCGATGCCGCCTTGTGCCAGGCCGCGATACCAGAACACGAAACCGATCAGCATGCTGAACAGCGAGACATAGCCGAGACCGATCCAGGCGCCCGAACCGATGGCGGCGAAGGATGGCGGCAGTGTCGCGAAGCTCAACGCCAGCATCACCGGCAGCGACAGCGCCAAGGCCCAGCAGATCACCTGCCAGCCGCCGAGCTTGCGCGACAGCTTGGCGCCTTCCGCATAGCCCAGACCGCAGACGATGATGGCGCCGAGCATCAGGCCGTCGCCGACCGGCGACGCGGTCACGCCTTGCGCCAGAGCGAAGCCCGCCACTAAAGCGCTTCCCAGGCACGAGAACAGCCAGAAAGCCGGGCGCGGACGGTCGCCGCCGCGCAGCACGCCGAAGATCGCAGTCGCCAGCGGCAGCAGGCCGACGAAGATGATGGAATGCGCCGAGGTGACATGTTTCAGCGCCAGCGCCGTCAGCAACGGGAAGCCGACCACGACACCCAGCGCCACGACGACGAGCGAGATCAAGTCGCTGCGCTCCGGACGCTTCTCGCGAAACAGCAGCAGCATCGCAATCCCGAGCAGACCGGCAATCGCCGCCCGGGCCGCCGTCAGGAAGGTCGGGTCGAAATCCATCACCGCCACCCGCGTCGCCGGCAGCGATCCGCTGAAGATCAGCACACCGATGAAGCCGCTGAGCCAGCCGTCAAAACTCTTTTCCATCATATGCTCCGTTTGCGCTTTCGTACCGGTGCGGGCCATGGTGTTGCCAGAGACAATGAGGTACAATTCTACAAAACTGTAATGGCCGGCAGGGAAGTACAGATGGACGCATCAGGCCCAAATGGAAGCGGCGCCACCCTTGTCGAAACCGTCATGGCGGCAATCCGCCAGCGCATCGCGGCGCGCACGCTGACGCCCGGAGCCCGCCTGCCGTCGATACGAGCCATGGCCAGATCCATGCAGGTTTCAAAATCGACCGTGGTCGAAGCCTATGAGCGCCTTGCGGCGGAAGGCACGATCCGTTCGCGGCCTGGCTCCGGCTTCTACGCCGCCGGCCAGCTCGCACCATTGTCGCTCGCCGAGATCGGCCCACGGCTGGACCGAGCCGTCGACCCGCTCTGGGTGTCGCGGCAATCGCTCGAAGCCGGCGAGGAGATGCTGAAACCCGGCTGCGGCTGGCTGCCGGCGTCCTGGATGCCGCTGGCCGCCTTGCGCCGGGCGCTGCGCGCTGCTGCCCGTGCGGACGACGTGACGCTTGCGGACTATGGCACGCCGCTTGGCCTGCCGCCGTTGCGCCAATTGCTGGCAAGGCGCATGGCCGAGCATGGCGTCGAGGTCTCGCCGGACCAGATCATGCTGACCGATTGCGGCACCCAGGCGATCGACCTTCTGTGCCGCTTCCTCATCGAGCCCGGCGATGCGGTCCTGGTCGACGACCCCTGCTACTTCAACTTCCATGCGCTGCTGCGCGCCCATCAAGCCAAGGTGGTTGGCGTGCCTTATACGCCTTCGGGGCCGGACATCGAGCTATTCGCTGAGGCGCTCGCCGAGCACCGGCCGCGCCTCTACATCACCAATTCCGCCATCCACAACCCGACCGGAGCGATCCTGTCGCCGGTCACCGCGCATCGGCTCCTGAAGCTCGCCGACCAGGCGGATCTCACCATCGTCGAGGACGACATCTTCGCCGACTTCGAGCACAGCCCCACTCCGAGGCTCGCGGCCTTCGACGGGCTGCAGCGCGTCGTCCAGATCGGCTCCTTCTCCAAGACGCTGTCGGCCTCGGTGCGCTGCGGCTTCATCGCCGCGCCCCGCGACTGGATGGAGGGGCTTACCGATCTCAAGATCGCCACGACATTCGGCGGCGCGCGGCTATCCGCCGAGCTGGTGCTGACCCTGTTGAAGGACGGCAGCTACCGCAAGCATGTCGAGCAGTTGCGCACGCGCCTGTCGCGCGCCATGGCCGAGACCGGCGGCAGGCTGAAGGCGATGGGCATCGTTCCCTGGATCGACCAGCCAGCCGGCATGTTCCTATGGTGCCGGCTGCCCGACGGCATCGACGCTGCCGATATCGCCCGCCATGCGCTCTCGGACAATGTCGTGCTGGCGCCCGGCAATGCCTTCAGCCTGTCGCACACCGCCGGCCGCTTCATGCGCTTCAACGTCGCGCAATGCGAAGACCAGCGCATTTTCCGGGTGCTCGAAAAGGCGATAGCCGCGTCTCGTCGCAAGGCCGCGTAGTCCAGTCTCGGCAGGCCTTACGCGCCTGCCCGTTTGCGGCGCTCATACATCATCACCAGCGTCTCGGCGGTCAGCGCCGGCTTCTGCTCGCCTTCGATCTCGACGGTGTTGGCGGCCTTCATCAGATACTGGCCGGGGCCGCGATCTTCCATGGAAAGCAGTGTGGTGCGCAGCCTGATGCGCGCCCCGGCCTTGACCGGCGCCAGGAAGCGCACCTTGTCGAACCCGTAATTGAAGGCGGCCTGGGTGTTTTCCGGCACGATGCCCATCTCCAGCGCCAGCGCGCCGATGATCGACAAGGTCAGATAGCCATGCGCGATCGTGGTGCGGAATGGGCTCTGCCGTTTCGCCCTTTCCGGATCGACATGGATCCACTGGTGGTCGCCCGTGCACTCGGCGAACTGGTCGATGCGCTGCTGGTCGACCGTCGTCCAGTCGGACACGCCGAGCTCCTGCCCGGACATCATGCGCAACTGCTCGAAGGTCGGCGGCGTTCTCAGCCGTGTTTCCGTCATTCCGGCTTTCCCATCACTCTTGCTGTCTCCCGACCATGAAGCGGCGGCCTCTGTCAATTCGCCGCCCCGCCATTTTCGCCGGTAGAGTTGATGCTTTGGGGCAGGCCGAGAACGCTCGGACGCCTGCGCCGGTTGCATCGCATGTCGGTCGGTGATGGGTCCGAAATCGCCAGGTAGCCTATTTCTTTTCGTAGCCGGCGCGGATTTCCGCCATCGCATCCCGGATCCGGTCGCGCAGGATCTCGACCGATTCGGTGCTGGATTTGCGTACAAGATCGGCCACTTCGCTGGCATTCTTCAGCGTCGTCTCGAACGACCTGCGGGCAAACTCCGCCTGCTTGCTCATCAGGTCCTGCGGATTGCCGGGCGTCTGATAGTTCTGCGCCATCCGCGTGATCTCATGCATGGCATTCTGGACCATCTCATGCTGCCTCGCCAGCACCGAGGATGCGCCGGCCGCACTTGCCCTCGCCGATTTTTCCAGGGCTTCGAGGTTCTTGCGGTGATGGTCGAGGATCGCCTGGACGTCGACATTCGGTAGCTTGAGGTCGCGGCCGAACCTGCTGAACATGTCGAGGAACGAGTCCGGTTCCGGTTGTCTTGCCATGCTCTGCCTCCTGCCGGCCGCCATGCGGCGCCCTTGAAGGAGAATAGTGCTCCTTGGGCCGACGTCAATTGACGAGGAATAGCCGCTCCGCCGTATGGAGCGCCAGCCCGGCAAGCCCACCGACGATCATGCCATTGAAGCGGATATATTGCAGGTCCCTGCCGATGTTCAGCTCGATCAGCCGCGTCAGTTGCGCCAGGTCCCAGCGCTTGACCTGGTCGGCGATGAATGTCGACACCCCGCTCTTCTGACTCTCGACGAACGAAGCCAGCGCCACGACAAAACCCTGGTTCATATCGGCCCTGATCTGGGCGTCGTCGGCCAGATGCCTGCCGACCTCGACGAACATGTTGGCGAGGTGCTCGCGGATCGTCGAATTCGGCGCATTGACGTCCTGCTCGATGAACAGGCGCAGGCTAGTCCATGCATCGCCGGCCAGCGCCCGCACCTCCGGACGTCCGAGGAAATCGCGCTTCAGCTTCTCGGCGCGCCTGGCATATTGCTTCGAAGTCCTGAGCCGCTCGATAAAGCCAAGTACGAAGCCGTCGAATTCGGCACGCATCGGATGGTTGGGATCGGCCCGCACCTCATCGAGCAGCGAACCCGCCGACGCGACGATCTTCTTCAGAAGATAGGCGTCGGCGCGAAACAGGTTGAACAGCGACGGCAGTTCCTCGCGGATCTTTTCACGCATCGTCGCCAGCGCCTGCTCGTCGTTGAGGAAACGCCCGACAACCCGGATGAATTCGTCGAAAAGCTTCTGGTGGCGACGATCGTCGGTCAGCGCTGACAAAAGATCGGCCGCGAGCGGCGCCAGCGGCACCTTCTCGATCTGCTCCAGCATGCGGCTGGTGACGAAGTCACGGAGGCCTGATTGTTCCACCGCCGTCAATGTCTGCGGCACCAGGCGTACGACGAATCGCGACAGATCGGAGGCGCGTTCGGCGTCGGCCAGCCAGTCGGCGACCAAAGCGGCGAAATCGACCTCGGCGAGCTTCTCGCGCACCGGCTCCGGCGCCAGGAAATTGGCCTCGATGAAGCGGCCGAGATTATCGGCGATCCGGTGCTGGTTCTCCGGAATGATGGCCGTGTGCGGGATCGGCAGCCCGAGCGGCCGCCGGAACAGCGCCACCACGGCATACCAGTCGGCGAGGCCGCCGATGGTCGCCGCCTCGGCGAAAGCCGCGACGAAGCCGAGCCACGGATGGCCGCCCTCGAAGGACTTGGCGAGCGCAAAGACGAGGATGCACAGCGCGAGCGCCGCAGCGGCGACGAACTTGGTCCGCCGCAACGCCGAGAGCTTCGCCTTGGCATCGGCGTCGAATCGAACCGGCGCGAGGGCCGAAGCTGACTGTGGCATGGAAAGGCCGTTTCCTGTTTGCACCCGCTTCTATCTAGTGGCTGCGCCGGCAAAACGCTCGTTCGAAGCGCGGGAGCACCAATCTGCGCCGGCATGCACAAAAAGTTGACACGATTATTCAGCTATGTGCCGGTCCAGTCTGGAATTGTTCCAAACTATGGGCCATATTCGGCTTTAAGCTAATATTTCGCGAGGATACCATGCGGCTCACGCGCCAGACCAATTATGCGATGCGCATCCTGATGTATTGCGCCGCTAACACTGAAAGGCTGAGCCGCATCCCCGAGATCGCCGCCGCCTATTCGGTGTCCGAGCTGTTCCTCTTCAAGATCCTGCAGCCGCTGGTCGAGGCCGGCCTGGTCGAGACGGTGCGCGGCCGCAACGGCGGGGTGCGGCTCGGCCGCGCGGCGGAACAGATCAACCTGTTCGATGTCGTGCGCGTCACCGAAGAGAGTTTCGCCATGGCCGAATGCTTCGAGAACGACGCAGCCGAATGCCCGCTGGTCGACAGCTGCGCCCTGAATTCGGCGCTGCGCGAGGCGCTCAACGCCTTCTTCGCCGTGCTTTCCCGCTACACGATCGCCGATCTCGTCGCCGCGCGCCCGAATGTGCGCAGCCTGCTCGGCATCGACCTTCTGGAGCAGCGCGCCCCAGCGGCGTGATCGGGCGCTTGCGACTAGGTTTTCGATGAGAGCCGCCCACGACTTCCGTGGTGCGACGCCGCCCATGACTTCCCGGGTGGGGCGCCACCCATGGCTTCGTCATTCTAGGGCGGAGCAAGGAGCGCAGCGACGCAGCGCAGACCCTAGAATCCATTCCGTGACATTCGAGCGCCGCAGCGATGCAGAACTAGCGACGTCGGCGCCAGCGCTCCTTTCTGGATCGCCGCATTCTTCGGCTGATGTAACGGAATGGATCCTCGGGTCTCCGCGTCCGCTTCGCTCCCGCTCCGCCCGTGGATGACGAAGGCGGGAACCGCCCCTTGCCGCCAGACCTAAGCCGCCGATTGCGGCAGCACGAACGGCATGTTGGCGGCAGGCAGTGCGCCGACCTTCAAGCGGCAGTCGAACACCCTCTCGATCATCTCGTCGTTCAGTACGTCCGTTGGCGAGCTCGCGGCGGCCAACTGGCCGCCATGCAGCACAAAAATCCGGTCGGCATATATGGCCGTCAGATTGAGGTCGTGCAGGATCGCCACCACGCCGCCGCCGCGCCGGGCAAAATCGCGCGCGATGTCCATGATGATGAGCTGGTGCTTGATGTCGAGGCTGGAGACCGGCTCGTCAAGGAACAGATAACGCGGCCGCCCTTCGAGCACCGGCGCCCAGACCTGGCAGAGCACGCGGGCAAGCTGCACGCGCTGCTGCTCGCCACCGGAAAGCTCCTGATAAAAGCGGCCGGCAAAACCGCCGAGGTCGACACGCGCCAGCGCCCGTTCGGGCAAACGGGCATCCTCGCCGGGCAGCACGCCGGAGCGTCCGCCGATCAGGCCAAGGCGAACAATCTCGCGCACGGTGAACGGGAAGGACAGCGTCGTGGCCTGCGGCAGCACCGCGCGTAGCGTGGCTGCCTCGACCGGCTTCATGACCGACAGGTCGCGGCCGCTGAGGGTGACGGTGCCGGTATAGGCCAGCTCGCCGGTCAGTGCCTTGAGCAAAGTCGTCTTGCCGGATCCGTTTGGCCCGACGATGGCCGTCACCTCGCCGGGCCGCGCCGCGAAATCGACATGAGACACGATGCGCTTGCCGCCGATCGCCACCGTGATGTCGCGCGCTTCGATCATGGCGAACTCATAGATCAACGACGCCGCGCTTGCGCAGCAGGATCCAAAGGAAGAACGGCGCGCCGGCGACCGCGGTGACGATGCCGATCGGCAGTTCGGCCGGCGCGACGATGGTGCGGGCGACCGCGTCGGCGATGAGAAGCAGCGATGCACCGAGCAGGGCCGAGGCCGGCAGCAGATAACGGTTGTCCGGCCCGATCGCCAGCCGCAGGACATGCGGCACGACGATGCCGATGAAGCCGATGCCGCCGCTGACCGCGACCGATGCGCCGACCGCCGCCGACACGCCGACGATGGCCGTGTATTTCAGCCGCTGCACCGCAATGCCGAGATGGCCCGCGGTCGCTTCGCCCAGCGCCAGCGCGTTGAGGCCGCGCGACAGGAACGGCGTCGCCGATAGCGCCAGCGCGATCACCGGCCCCACGGTGCCGATCTTCGGCCATGTCGCGCCCGCAAGCGAGCCGAGCTGCCAGAAGGTCAGGTCGCGCAACTGCCGGTCGTCGGCCATGAAGATGAGGATGCCCGTCAGCGCCATGGCAAGAGCGCTGATGGCGATGCCGGCAAGCAGCATCGTGGCGACCGACGTCCTCCCCTGGCGCGTGGCGATGGCGTAAAGCAGCAATGTCACCGCGAGCCCGCCGAAGAATGCCGCGAGCGGCAAAGCGAGCGTGCCCAGCGCAAGCGTGACGGGCGCAAGCCAGGTCGTGCCGACCACGATGATCGCCACCGCACCGAGACTGGAGCCGGCGGAGACGCCGATCAGGCCGGGATCGGCAAGCGGGTTGCGGAACAGCCCCTGCATCACCGCGCCGCAGACGGCGAGCGCCGCGCCGATCAGCACGCCGAGCAGCACGCGCGGCATGCGGATATCATAGACGATCAACTGGTCGCGCGCCGCAAGCGCCGCGTCGGCAGGCATGGTGCCCGTAAACCAGCCGCGGATGACGCGGACCGCGGAGGCGTCGGAAGCGCCCGACGTCAGGGACAGGAACAGGCAGAGAGCGAGCGTCACACACAAGAGCAGGATGACAAGCCTTGCCCGGGCAGAGCGGTCGCCATCGACCGCCATCACCCTACCCGCCCCGGCAATGGAATGTCGGCCATCGCCGCTCAGTCCAGGACCTGGTTGCCGTAGAGCGAAACGGCAAGATCGTGGGTAGCTTCGGCGGTGCGCGGCCCGAAGCCGAGCAGGTAGCCGCCGCCCATGCTGATCATCTTGCGGTCGGCGCCCGCCGGTGTTGAAGCGACGGCAGGGTTGGCGAACAGCTGCTCTTCCGAGATCGGCGGTCCGCCGCCCTTCATCGTCAGGATGACGTCCGGCCTGGCGCTGACGATCGCCTCGTCGGTCATCGACTTGTAGCCGGAAAAACCCTCGACCGCATTGACCGCGCCGGCCAGCTTGACGATGCCGTCGGCCGCCGTGTCGCTGCCGGCGGCAAGGATCTTGCCGCCCTGCGTCGACAGCACGAACAGCACGCGCTTGCGATCTTTGATCGCAGCCGTCTGCTTTTCGGCCGCCGTCAGCTTCGCGTCCGTCTCGGCGGCGAGCTTCTCCGCCTTGGCCTCGACCCCCAGCGCTTTTCCCACGACGCGTATCTTTTCGAGAATGCCCTCATGATTGTAGTGGTCCGGCACCTCGACGAAAGGCACGCTCGACTTCTTCAGCACGTCGACCGCTTCTTTCGGGCCGCTGCCCTGCAGCGCCAGGATCCCGGTCGGATTGACAGACAGGACACCCTCGGGCGACAGCGCGCGCATATAGCCGACATCCGGCAGCTTCGCCGCCGCCTCGGGATAGTTGCTGGTCGAGTCGCGGGCGACGAGGCGGCCTTCCTCGCCGAGCGCATAGACGATCTCGGTGATCGAGCCGCCTATGGAGACGATCCGCGAGCTGTCCGAAAAGACCGTCGTGCCTTCATCCGCCGTGGCCGGCAGAATGGCGACGGCAAGCAGGACGCCGAGCATCGGCGCAAGCGCCACGCGGAAGCTGAGAGCAAAACGCATTGGGTGCTACCTCATGCAGCGGTCGGGCTGGGAATGCGGGGCAGGTTCTCGGCGAGAAAACGCCAATCCTCGCGCTCGCTTTCGCCTTCATGGCGCTTGCCGAAGAACTGGATGATCATGCCGCCATTGGCGTCATAGGCCTCCAGCGAGGTGACATGGCCGTCCTTGGTGGGCTTGCGCACCGCCCAGATTTCGCGGATGTGGTCGGTCCTCAGATGCAGATGGAAAGTCTCGTCGAGCACGTTGAGCCACGGACCCATCGGCTTGACCGACTTGATCGGGCCGGAATGGATCTGGATGCAACCGCGGTTGCCGACGAAGCACATGATCGGCATCTCGCCTGCCGCAGCGTGGTGAAACATGGCGATGACCGCATCATTGTCGAGCAGCCAGGCATAGTCCTGGCCCACCATGCGCACGGCCTCGCGGCGACTGAGCTTCAGCGTCTTCAGCATGCCGAAGAACTGATGCACGTCGGTAAGCCGGCTCCAGCGGTCGCGCAGATCGCCGATCGAGGCAGCCGCGCCCTGCTCTTCATCCTCTCCTTCCGCGGCGCTTGGAAGGATCGCGACGGTCGGTTCCTGGTTCGACGATTCGAGGCTCGCCACCAATTTCTGGTAGGCATAGAGATTGGATGCGGGCTTCAGATGCACCTTGTGCACTGCCTCGCCCGCCGCGTCGAAGAACTGCAGGCTGCGGCGGATCTCGCCGCCGTCGCGCTTTTCGACGGCAAAGCCGTGCGCCCAGGCCTTCGGGAAGACACGCAGGTCGATGTTCTCGCCAAGCACCATGGCGTTGTGGTTGCCGGTCACGACCTTGTCGTAGACGCCGATCTTCTCGTGCACAGCGCTTTCGTTCCGGGTCAGCGCCATCACCTCGCCGACCGCCTCGAGGCCGGTCAAAAGGTCGTTAACGCGCGGCTCGACACGGACAGTGCCGAAGCCGCAGTGCGCTGCAACCAGTTCCGTTTCCGAAATGCCCAGTTGCGCCGAGAGATCGCGCTCCCGTATTTTCGGATTTTCTTCTCGCGCCCGCCGGATTTCCTCCGGCGACGGCTTAACGCGCTGGTCCATTTCGTCCACCCGTATTGTCTGATGTCTGCTCGCCCGCCGGTTCCGATCACTTGTTGAGGATCAGCTTGCCCTGGCGGGTGATCTTCAGGCGGTAGAGTGCGCCATGATGCTCGATGCCGATCTCGTGCTCGCCCTGGAACAGCGTGTTGCTGGAGAGCGTCCTCACCGCCAACGGTACCCTTTCGTAATGCATCTGCGTGTCTTCCGGGCGGCGGACGCGATAGCGGAAATCGTTGGGATTGTGCGTGTTCATCGGGTCGGTCCTTTCCTCTGACGGCCACCTTGGCCGCAGCCTCATAAAATGCCGATTCAATTCTTGACTCTAATAATCATGTTTACTAGTCGTGCATTACCGGACTAAATGAGTCAAGATTTAAGACGCCGGATGTGATCAAAAATGCGAGCGAGCCACCGGCCAGCCAGCTGCGAGCCTGAAATCTGGAGTTGGGGCAATGGGGTTGGCGACTTGGGGACGGACGGGCCTTGCAGGCAATAGTGCGGGGCCGGGCTTTCGATCGATTGCAAAGACAATCGCCGCATTGATGTCCGGAGCGGCGGCGATCGCGCTCAGCGCGCCCGCCGCGCAAGCGCAGCAAGCCTCGCAGCCGGCCAACCAGCAGCAGTCCGATCAAAAAAAGAAGGCTGATGAGAAGGCCGCGGCCGAAGGGACGCTGCTCGACAAGATCCTCGTCATCAGCCGCACCGGCGAAACCGCGATCCAGTCGCTGGCTTCCGCCAGCCATGTCGACCAGGAGCAGCTCGACCGCCGCATGGCGACGACGCCGAACGAGATGCTGCTCGGCGTGCCCGGTGTCACCGTGCAGGCCGACGCGCGCCGCGTCAGCTCCAGCATCAACATCCGCGGATTGCAGGATTTCGGCCGTGTCGCGGTGATCGTCGACGGCTCAAGGCAGGATTTCCAGCGCTCGGACCATGGCACGCAGTCGACGTTCTATGTCGATCCCGAGCTGATCAAATCCGTCGACGTCATCCGCGGCCCGACCGCCAACACCTATGGCTCCGGCGCCATCGGCGGCGTCGTCTTCTTCGACACCAAGGACGCCGCCGATTTCCTCAGACCCGAAGAGACATGGGCCGGCTCGCTGACCGGGCGCTATGAAAGCAACGGCAAGGGCTGGACCACCAGTGCGACCGGCGCTTACCGGATCAACGAGAACTGGGACGTTCTCGGCAACATCGTCTACCGCAACCATGGCGACTACAAGAACGGCGGCGGCGACACCGTTGCCGGCACCGGTTTCAATGTGCTGAGCGGCCTGCTCAAGACCACTGTACGCCCGACCGAAAACAGCGAATTGAAGCTCGGCTGGGTCGGCTCCAAGGACGGCTGGACCGAGACCAGCGGCGGCGTGCCGGCGAATGACGTCGACCTCAAGTCGAACACTTTCACAGCTCGCTACAACATCACCGACGATGCCAGGAGCTGGCTCGACCTCCACATCAACACCTCCTACAACAGAACCAAACTCGACCTGACGACGCTTACCGCGCAGAACCGCTTCGATCCGGTCACCGGCCTGCCCGTGCTGCTGCCCGCCGGCTCGCTGTCTACCTTCGATGTCGGCACGACCGGCATCGACATCTGGAACACGTCGCGCTTCGAGACGGCGAGCGTCGCCCACGAACTGACCTATGGCGGTGACTGGGTCGGCGACGACGTCGATACCGGCGGCACGGCCGGCGGCGACTCCTTCTACACGCCGTCGGGCAAGCGCAACGTCTCCGGCGCCTACATCCAGGACAAGCTGACTTGGGAGTGGCTCGAGGTCATTGGCGGCCTGCGCTACGACCATTACAGTCTGAAGGACGACACGAATGAGACCTCCGGCGACCGAGTATCGCCGCGCATCACGGTCGGCGTCTCGCCCTTCGAAAGCGCCGGTCTGGCCGGCCTGCAGTTCTACGGCACCTACGCCGAAGGCTATCGCTCGCCCTCGCTGACCGAGACGCTGATCAGCGGCAACCATCCGGCCGGGGTCAGCTTTCCCTTCCTGTCCAACCCGAACCTGAAGCCCGAGACCGGCAAGACCGTCGAGTTCGGCGTCAACTACCAGCAGAACGACATCATCGAGGGCGGCGATGCGCTGCGGCTCAAGGCAGCCTACTTCCACAACAATGTCGACGATTATATCGACGGCGTGACGCTCTCGCCCTTCGATCCGACCAGCGGTTGCCCGTTCGGCCCGGGCATTCCGATCTGCTTCCAATACCAGAACTTCGCCAAGGCCAAGATCGACGGCTTCGAGGTGGAAAGCGTTTATGACGCCGGCTGGGGCTATGCCGGCCTGTCGGCCTCCATCATCGACGGCCACACCATCTCCTATGAAGGCGAGCGCGCCGACCTCGCGACCATCCCCTCCTCGCAGGTGACGGCCCAGCTCGGCCTGCGCTTCCTCCAGGACAAGCTGACCGTCGGCGGCGAGGTCCAGTACAACGGCAAGCCGAAGGGCAATCCGGTTGCCAAGGATTTTACACTGGTCAACGCCTTCGCCAGCTACCAGGCGACTGATAATCTCAAGCTCGACTTCCGCGCCGACAATCTGTTCGACGTCAAATACACCAACCCGCTCAACGGAAGCACGACCGCCATCCTCTATGAGCCTGGCGTCACGCTGAAGCTGGCGGCAACCATGCGTTTTGGCGGCTGAGGAATGGAAAGCTTGACGGCATCGCCTCGCCTGCTGACCTCGGCGCTGGCGATGTCGCTCGGCCTGGCGCCGGCGTGGGCCCAGTCCGCGCCGACTCCGGCCCGAGGCGCTTTCGGCGTATAGGGATGGGATTGCATCCGGCCATTCCGCATGGCGCCGTGGCGTGGCCTGCCTCCGGTCCAGCGCCATGGGCGGCAACCGATCTTGATTTGACAATTCCTTCTCGCGTGCGGCAGGTCTCGGCGCCAGACATGCAGGACATCAATCACCCTTCCGATGCAGGCAATGAACCGGCGATCAAGCCGGACGCGCCGCTCATGCAGACGCGGCAATCCGCGGGAGACCGCAGATGGGCAGTGGCGATCATCGCCTCCGGCCTGCTCCATGGCGCCGCCGCGGCAGCGTTTCTGATCGCACCCGCGGGGACATTCGTTTCCGCGGACGCGATCAGGGCCGAGGGCGCCGACCAGTCCGGCGCCAACGTCATCGGCAGCGCCTTGGACGACCAGGCGTCCGGCGCGGTGGATGTTACCCTGGTCCCGGATCCGCAGCCGGTGAAGCGCCAGGCCGCGAAACCCGCTCCGCTGGCCGAGGCGACGCAGCCGGCAAGTGAGCAAGTGGCGCGCCAGCCTCCGCCGGAAGCCGTCAACGAGCCGGCCTCGGATATCCTGGCGGCCGCCACACCGCGCCAGGATGATCAGAGCGTCCCCACGGACAGCAAGCCGACGCCTGCGATCGAGCCGCAAAGCCCACAAGCGCCTCCTGCCGAGCCCGAGCAATCGCCGGCCCCGAGCGCGACATCGAGCGCATCAGCCGCGCCGGCGCGGCCAAGCGAAACCGTTGAACCGCGAGGCACGGCGGATGGCGATACGCGCGACGCGCCGGTCGTCGCCAGCAAGGGCAAGAAACACGCCGCCGGCAATGCTCTGGAATCCCGCTACAGTGGTGAAATCCAGAAGAAGCTTGCCCGCGCCAACCGTCGCGTTTCCAAATCGATCCAGGCCAAGGCTCGCAACAATGCCCGGGTGGTTTTCGTCGTCGCGGCCGACGGCACCGTAAGCGACCTGCAGCTCGCCGAAAGTTCAGGATCCGCCGAGCTCGATCAGTTCGCCTTGACGCTGGTGCGCAAACAGGCACCGTTCCCTCCCATTCCACCCGAGACCGGAAAATCGAGCTGGGTGTTCAAGGCGCGGATCGGCCCTTTTTAAAACTTTCGCCATCTCAAGAATTCGTGCATTTCGAAAGGAAACCAATGTATATCGCCATGAACCGCTTCAAGGTCCAGAACGGCTCGGAAGAAGCCTTCGAGAATGTCTGGAAGAACCGCGATTCAAGCCTCTCAGGAATGCAGGGTTTCAGGGAATTCCACCTGCTGCGCGGCCCGGTCAACGAGACCGAGGGCTACACGCTGTTCGCCTCGCACACGGTCTGGGCAAGCCAGGAGGATTTCGTCGCCTGGACGAAATCGGAGAACTTCCGCGCCGCCCATCGCAATGCCGGCGGCTCGAAGGTGCACTATCTGGGCCACCCGCAGTTCGAAGGATTCTCGGTCGTCGAAGGCGCCTGAACATGCCTTTGCCAACGAGACTGTTTCGCGCCAGCTAGTTCCTCGACACAGGGATTCTCAAAGTTGTCGGCGGGTCAACCTCGTCATCCCTGGGCGAAGCAGCCGCGAAGCGGCGTCGCGGAGACCCTGGGATCCATTCCGTGACCTTATCGACGGGTGCAGCGGAGCAGAATTCTGCACCGCTGCAACGCTCATATGTAACGGAATGGATCCTCGGGTCTACGCTCGTCGCTTCGCTCCTTGCTCCGCCCGTGGATGACGATGGCGATGTGCGTTCCGGCCAATCGCCAAGGCATGTAACTGCCTACGCAGACATAGCCGACTGGTCAAAATCGCCGTGCTGGGGAACTATGCCGCCGCCAGCAAACTGGCGTTCCCGCCCGCCGCCGTGGTGTCGACGCAGACCGCGCGTTCATGCGCGTAGGCCGCCGGGTTGAGCACCTCGCTGACCAGCGGGACGATCGGCCCGGAGCGCTCGGCAATCACCTTGCGCACGATGCGCGCCGCCTCCGGCGTGCCGGAGAAGGCGACGACATCGACGCGCAGCGAACGCGCCTCGACCGGATCGGGCCGGCCGTCGATCGCCGCCAGCGGCAGGCCCTTGCCGGTCAGCGCCGACAGCGCCGCCGGCGCGCCCGGCGCCACGGCCAGCACCGCATTGCCGGCCGCAAGCGCCTGGATCGTCTGGGCAAGCAGCGTCTCGGCATCCGGACCGAGGCACAGCACTCGGCCACGCGGTGCCAGCGACAGCGTGTTGGCCTCGCCGGTCGGCCCGGGCAGGTCGACCTGGCCGAAATCGAGGCTGGCAGCGGCGGCGATCGCCGCCGCGCCCTTGCCGCGCAGATGCTTCCTCAGGATCGCCACGCGGTCCGGCCGCGTCGACCAGCCGCCCAGCGCCGGATCCGGCAGATTGTCGGCAAGCTCGGTCGCGGTCACCTTGTGGCCTTCCCCAAGCTCGGTGCCGGCCTCAGGCCCCTTGCGGAAGCGGCGCAGGTAATGCGGTCCGCCAGCCTTCGGGCCGGTGCCCGAAAGCCCCTCGCCGCCGAAAGGCTGCGAGCCGACGACGGCGCCGATCTGGTTGCGGTTGACATAGATGTTGCCGGCATGGATGCCGTCGACGAAATGCTGGACGCGGCCTTCAATGCGCGTGTGCAGACCGAAGGTCAGCCCATAGCCCTTGCGGTTGATGGCGGCGATCACCGCGTCGATCTCGTCGGCATCGAAGGTCGCAACATGCAGCACCGGGCCGAACACCTCCCGCTCCATTTCCTCGATGCCTTTGACGCGGAACACATGCGGCGCCACGAAACGGCCGGTCGCCGGCGCTTCGAGCTTGGCGATCAGCCTGCCTTCCAGCCCCTTCTTCTTGCAATAGTCGCTGATCGAAGCTTGCGCCTCATCATCGATTACGGGGCCGACGTCGGTCGAAATCGCCCAAGGATTGCCGACATTGAGCGCTTCCATCGCGCCCTTCAGCATTTCCAGCATCTTCTTCTCGACGTCCTTCTGGACGTAGAGCACGCGCAGCGCCGAGCAGCGCTGGCCGGCGCTCTGGAAGGCCGAGGCGAGGATATCGCGCACCGCCTGTTCCGGCAGCGCGGTGGAATCGACGATCATTGCATTCAAGCCGCCCGTTTCGGCAATCAGCATGGCGTCCGGCGCAGCGGTCTCGGCCAATTGCCTCTCGATCAGCTTGGCGACCTCGGTCGAGCCGGTGAAGCAGACGCCGGCTATGCGCGGGTCAGCGGTGAGCGGCGCGCCGACCGAGGCGCCATCGCCCGGCAAAAGCTGAATGACGTCTTCCGGCACGCCGGCCTCGCGCAGCATTTCCACGGCGCGGAAGGCGATCAGCGGCGTCTGCTCCGCCGGCTTGGCGATCACCGAATTGCCGGTAACCAAAGCTGCCGCGATCTGGCCGGTGAAGATCGCCAGCGGGAAATTCCACGGCGAGATGCAGACGATCGCGCCCCGCGCCTGCGTGCCGGCTTCGGCATTGGCGGCCTCGGCCGCGTAGTAGCGCAGGAAGTCGACCGCCTCACGCACTTCGGCGACGCCGTCGGCCAGCGATTTGCCGGCCTCGCGGGTGGCGAGAGCGAAGAACTCGACCGCATTGGCCTCATAGAGGTCGGCGGCACGATTGAGGATCGCGGCGCGCTCGGCAACCGGACGCTTCGCCCAGGCGGGTTGCGCGTCGACGGCGATGCGCACGGCGGTCCCCACCTGCTTGGCTGCCGCCTCATGCACCGTGCCGACGATCTCGTCGGGCTTGGCCGGATTGACGATTTGGCGCGGCTTGCCGTAGCCGGCGGCGCGCGTCACCGGCTTGGCGTGCCAGCGATCCGTTCCGGCGAACGCCGCCCGCGCCTTCTCGATAGCCGCGAGCGTCACCGGATCGGTGATGTCGAAGCCCTTGGAATTGCGGCGCCCGGGGCCGAAGATCGCGGCCGGGCGCGCGATCGCCGGATTGGCGGCCGGCCCCTGCGTCTCGACCACCGCGAGCGGATCGCGCGCGATCTCCTCGGGCTCGACCTCCTCGTCGGTCAACTGGTGAACGAAGGAGGAGTTGGCGCCGTTTTCCAGCAGACGGCGCACCAGATAGGCGAGAAGGTCCGAATGCGCGCCGACCGGCGCATAGATGCGACAGCGCGTGCCCTCGGCCTGCCGCACCGTCTCGTGCAGCGCCTCGCCCATGCCGTGCAGGCGCTGGAACTCGAAGCTGTCGCGGTCCTTTGCCATCGACAGGATCGCGGCAACCGTGTGCGCGTTATGTGTGGCGAATTGCGGATAGATGCGGTCGGTCATCGACAGCAGCTTCTTCGCGCAGGCGAGATACGAAACATCGGTGTTGGCCTTACGGGTGAAGACCGGATAGCCGGACAGGCCGAGCGTCTGCGCCCGCTTGATCTCGGTGTCCCAATAGGCGCCCTTCACCAGCCGCACCATGATTTTGCGATCGTATTTCTTCGCCAGCGCATAGAGCCAGTCGATGGCGAAAGTCGCGCGCGGGCCATAGGCCTGGACAACGACGCCGAAACCGTCCCAGTCGGCAAGTTCCGGCTCTACCAGCACGCGTTCGATGACGTCGAGCGACAGGTCCAGCCGGTCGGCCTCCTCGGCATCGATGTTGAGGCCCATGCGCGAATGCCGGGCGGCAAGCGCCAACGACAGAAGCCGCTCGGCCATCACTGGCAGCATCGTCTCGCGCTGCGCCACCTCGTAGCGTGGATGCAGCGCCGAGAGCTTGACAGAAATGCCGTGGTTGTAACGGATGTCGGGACCGTTCGACCCGGCATCGAGCGAGGAGATCGCATCGGCATAGGCGCGGTGGTAGCGCAGCGCGTCGGCCTCGGTGCGGGCCGCCTCGCCCAGCATGTCGAAGGAATAGAGGTAGCCCTTCTGCGTCATCGGCCGGCCGCGCTTGACGGCCTCGGCGATGGTTCGGCCAAGCACGAACTGCTCGCCCATCTCGCGCATTGCCGCGGCGACCGCCTTGCGGATCACCGGCTCGCCAAGCCTGCGCACCATGGCGCGCAGCGTGCCTTCGATCCCGCCCTCGCCTTCGTCGAGCACGCGGCCGGTCAGCATCAGCGCCCAGGTCGAGGCGTTGACGAAGATGGAGCTCGAGCCGCCCGAATGCGCCGACCAGTCATGCGGCGCGATCTTGTCGGCGATGAGATCGTCCATCGTCTCGGCATCGGGCACGCGCAGCAGCGCTTCGGCCAGGCACATCAGCGCCACGCCTTCCTTGGTCGACAGGCCGTAGGCCGAGAGAAAGACCTCCATCAGCCTTGGATCGGTGGATCCGCGCACCGCACGCACCAGATCGGCCGCGCGCGCCGAGATCGCCTTGCGCTCTTCCGCCGAAAGCCCGGCCGCCGCCGACAGGCGCTTCACCGCCTCGTCTTCGTCGGGCAAATAATTGGCGCGGATCTGCTGGCGGATGGCGTCGAGCGGCATGTCGGGATCCATGAAAGCGAGCGTGAGCGAACGGTCTGGCGGTCGCCGGACCGAATGGCGCAAGCTAGCACAGCTGCGGATTCCAGTCGGTCCAAAGAAATCGACATGGCAGACTGATCGATCTAACATATAGTGACTAATCCCATCATTTCGACTGCAATTTTGATGATCGAAGACCAATTGGACCGCATTGACCGCAACATCCTGTCCGCGCTCGGGCGCGACGGTCGGCTTTCGATGTCTGAACTGGCTTTGAAGGTCGGCTTGTCGAAGACGCCGGTGCAGGCGCGCGTGAAGCGGCTGGAGAAGGACGGCTACATAAGAGGCTACCGCGCAGTCATCGACCGCGAGCGCATGGGCGAAGGTCATGTCGCCTTCGTCCAGGTGAAGCTGTCGGACACGCGCTCGGCAGCGCTCGACGCTTTCAACCGCGCTGTTCAGGGCGTGCCGGAGATCGAGCAATGCCACATGATGGCATCGAGCTTCGATTATCTGTTGAAGGTCCGTACCACCGACATCGCCGCCTACCGCCGGGTGCTCGGCGAGCGCATCTCCGCCTTGCCCCACGTCGCCCAGACGTCGACCTTCGTGGCGATGGAGACGGTGAAGGATCGCTAACCTACTCGGACAAGGTCTTGAGGAAAGCCACCAGCGCGGCCCGCTCGCGCACGGACAGGTCGAGCGGGTGCACTTCGGAGACCCCTTCCACGCTGGGCGGCGCCTTCGAATAATGCGCCACCACCTCCTCGAGTGTCGCGAACTGGCCGGCATGCATGTAGGGCGGCCGGCTAGCGGCCCCCCTGAGTGACGGCGTCTTGTAGGCGCGCGTGATCTGCGGCCCGTCCTTGACCATGAAGCGCAGCTCGCGGCAGGCGCTCTCGTCGCCGTCGCGGAACTTGCCGAGACAGTTGAAAGGATCGGCCCCGACCTGCGCCACCGCATCGACGCGCCCGCGGTCAGGCGGCAGGCCGTCGACCGGCGGCACGCCGGTGTTGTGGAAGGAGTTGTCGGTGAAGCGCGGGCCGTTGTGGCAGTTCATGCAATTGGCCTTGCCGATGAACAGCTTCAGCCCAAGGACTTCCTCCGGCGAGAACGCCGCATTCCCTTCCGGCTTGGCGCCAGTGGCCAGATCGATGGCGAAGCGGTCGAAGCGCGTCTGCTCAGGCTCGATCGATCGCTCGAAGGCGGCGATCGCCTTGCCGATATTGGCGAAGACGCGGTTGACGTCGTCTTGCCGGCCGGCGGGCATGGCGTTCCACGCCGCCTTCTCGGCATCGCTGCCGAGTGGGGTGGCATTGGCCGGCACGCCGGAAAGGTCCGGCAACGGTCCGAAGATGCGCTCATAGCGCTCGCCGAACCGCTTCTTGATGTAATGCGCGAAGGCGGCCCGGTTGCCGGCCTGCTCGAGCGGGTTTTCAAGCGGCGTCAGCGCCTGCGCCCACAGGCTGTCGCGCCTGCCGTCCCAGAAGAACCATGGATCGCGCGCCACGCCCGCCAGCGGCATCGTGCGGCGGTTGGTGTGGCCGACGCCGACCGCCTGCGGCAGGTCGTCCTGAAACTGGCGGTCGATCTTGTGGCAGGTCGAGCAGGACACCGTGCCGTCCCGGCTCATGCCGGCATCGAAGAACAGCGTCGAGCCGAGCGCGGCAGCCGCCGGCACATCCGCATACTGGTTCGTGGTGTCGACTTTGAGCGAGGGCAGCGTGTTCAGCGCCAGCGACGCGATGGTCTTCTTCTCGGCGTCGCTGAACTGCGGCTCGCCGCAGCCGCCCAGCAAGGCGAGAGCGGCTAAGGCCGAGAGGCTCGCAACGCTGATCAGCCGCCTCATCGCCCGCTCACAACACGATGTTGAAGACGACGGAATCGGAGCCCGCCGCCGCCGAGATACCGAAGTGCAGCTGCCACCAGCCGCTCATCGTGAACTTCACGCCATCGATGCGGTAGCGCCCCTGGCCCAAATAGTCGGTCGCCTGCGGACTGGTCGGCAGGCCGTGATCGTGCCGCGGCATCCCGCCGGAAACGGTGATGGCCGCTCCTTCCACCGGCGCGCCGGCGGCGGTCTTCAGCGTCAGCAGCCAGGACTGCAGCTCGCCCTGCCGGACCACGCCGCGCTCCGGCTCGAAGCTCGCGACGAACAGGCCGTTCGCCGTCTTTTTCGAGCGCGACAGGTCCGGTCCGGGCGCCGATTGCGGCAGCGTCAGATAGACTGCGGCCACGATGCCGACCAGCAGCACGGCAAGACCGAGACCCGCAAGAATGTAACGCCATATCGATGCCAAGCCCGTTCCTCTTCGGCTGCTAACGTCGCGGGCCGCTTGTCGCGTCCCGCCCTGCCTGTGGGAAATCGCTTCTGGCGCAAAATTCGCCGGTAGCCAAGCATGGCGCTGCCGGCCGCAAAAAGCTACAGCAACAATATCTTAGGAAGGGATAAGCCCGCATGGCCAATGGTATCGCATCGATCGGCGAATGTATGCTGGAACTGTCAGGCCAGGCCGGCCCGAACTGGCGGATGGGTTTTGCCGGCGATACCTTCAACACGCTCTGGGCGTTGCACGCCTTGAGCCCGGATCGGCCCGCGACCTATGTGACGGCCTTCGGCGACGATCCCTTTTCGCACGACCAGATCGCTTTCTTTGCCGAGAACGGCATCGGCATAGGCAACAGCCCGGTCATTGCCGGCGCGCGCCCCGGCCTTTACGCCATAACGCTTACAGGAGCCGAGCGCGCCTTCACCTACTGGCGAAGCGACGCGGCCGCGCGCCAGCTCGCCTCGGATCCGACAGCACTGGCAAAAAGCCTTGAAAACCAGGCGCTTGTCTATTTTTCCGGAATCACCCTGGCAATTCTGGACGCGGCGGCGCGCCAAACCCTCCTCTCGGCCGTGGCGACTGCCCGCAAGGCCGGCTCGCTCGTCGCCTTCGACCCGAATTACCGGCCGCGTCTGTGGCCGAGCCGCGAAGCGGCGCAGGCCGCGATCCTGGAAGCGCTTGCGGTGGCCGACATTGCGCTGCCGACTTTTCCGGACGAGCAGATGCTGTTCGGCGATGAGACCCCGGAGGTCACAGCCAAGCGCCTGCGCAAGCTGACCGGCGAGGTCGTGGTCAAGAATGGCGAGCAGCCGGCCCTGATTGCGCTGAACGGCGCTTCACAAGCTGTCGACGCGGTGCATGTGGCTGCCCCCGTCGATACCACGGGGGCCGGCGATTCCTTCAACGGCGGCTATCTCGCCGCCCGGCTTGCCGGCCACGCGCCTGCCGACGCGACACGCCGGGCGCACAAAGTCGCCGCCGCGGTGGTGCAGGTTCGCGGTGCGCTGGCGCCGTTTGAGACGCTAAGGACTGCTTTCGATAGCTAGGACCTTTCAGATTTAGGTCAGGCCGAGTCGAAAATGGTGGCTTCCGAGAACCGGAGCGGAGCGTACTTAAACGTACGTGAGCACCGGAAGCGCAGGAAGCCGCCATTTGCAGGCTGGCCTCACCTAAATCCTAGGGCAGGCGGAACCGGTATTCTGTGACCTGATGATAGATCTGCCCGGGCCACAGCGTCGCCTGCGGGAAATAAGGCCGGTTCGGCGCGTCCGGCCATGTCTGAGCTTCGAGGCAGAGGCCTGAAAACGCCTTGTAGCGGCGGCCGTCGAGCCCCGGCGATGTCGGCGCGACGAACTGACCGCTATAGAGCTGCAGTCCCGGTTCGGTGGTCCACACTTCCATCTCGACGCCGGAATTGGCGCCTTGCACCCAGGCAGCCTGGTGCAGCGGCCCGCGGCTAGAGGCCAGGCAGTAATTCAGGTCATAGCGAAGCTGCTCGCCTTCCATTTCCATGCGCAGCGGCCGCGCCTGCCGGAAATCGTAGGGCGTGCCGTCGACCGGCTTCACGACACCTGTGGGGATCATCTCATCATCGACCGGCGTGTAGGCGCCGGCGTTGAGCATCAGCCGGTGGTCGAGGATGTCGCCGGCGCCGCCGTCGTCGAGATTGAAATAGGAATGCTGCGCGAGGTTGCAGAGCGTCGGCTCCTCGCAGGTCGCGGTCAGCTCCATGCTGAGCGTGCCTGGGATCTTCAGCCGATACGTGCAGGTGACGTCGAGCGCGCCGGGAAAGCCCATCGCGCCGTCCGGATCGTGCAGCGTCAGCGTTACGAAATCGCGGCCATGCAGCGAGACGGCCCATGGCCGGCGGAAAAAGCCTTCCGAGCCGCCATGCAGCGTGTGCTTGCCGAGAAAATTCTGCTCGGTCTGGAAGCGGTTGCCGGCGATGGTGAAGCGGCCGCCGCCGATGCGGTTGGCGAAGCGGCCGACGACGGCGCCAAAGAAGGCGCGGTCGGTCTCGTAGGGCTCGAATCGGTCGTAGCCCAGCACCAGCGGCGCGTCATGGCCGCTCAGCCTGAGGTCCTGAATGATGGCGCCGAGCCCGATGATGTTGGCCGTGATGCCGCCGCCGCGAATGGTGAAGCGGCGCACGGCCTCGCCCGCCTGCGTCGTGCCGAAGACCTCGCCGTCTTTCATTGCCATGCCCGAAATGTCATTTCCGATCCGTGGATTTAGGCCGGCTGCGTATCATCCGGCAAGCGCAGGCTAAGGCAATTCCAGGAAAAGTGCGCAGCGGCTTTGCGCCAAGACAAGGCGATAGAGCAGTCCACCGTTGTCTGAAACGGTGGACTGCTGGGCGCGCCTGCCCCTGTTCCGGGGATCGATATCAGAGCCCTAGGCCGCCGAAGCAGGCATATTTGGTGTCGAGATAGTCCTCGATGCCCTGATGCCCGCCTTCGCGGCCGAGACCGGATTCCTTGACGCCGCCGAACGGCGCCTCGGGCGTGGTGATCAGGCCTTCATTGACGCCGACCATGCCGTATTTCAGGCCTTCCATGACGCGGAAGGCGCGGCCGAGATCGCCGGTGTAGAAATAGGCGGCAAGGCCGAACTCGGTGTCGTTGGCCAGCGCGATCGCCTCTTCCTCGGTCTCGAACTTGAACACAGGCGCGATCGGCCCAAAAATCTCCTCCTTCATGAAGCGCATGTTCGGCGTGGCGCCAGAAATCACCGTCGGCTGGAAGAACGAGCCGCCCAGCGCATGGCGCTTGCCGCCGGCGACGACCTTGCCGCCCTTCGACGTCGCATCGGCGATGAATTCCTCGACCTTCTCGACCGCTTTCTCGTCGATCAGCGGCCCCTGCTGCACGCCTTCCTCGAGGCCCGAGCCGACCTTGAGGTTATTGCTGGCGGCGGCGAGCTTCTCGACGAATTTGTCATAGATGCCCGCCTGCACGAGGAAGCGGTTGGTGCACACGCAGGTCTGGCCGGAATTGCGGTACTTGGCCGTGATGGCGCCGGCAACCGCGCGATCGACATCGGCGTCGTCGAAGACCAGGAACGGCGCGTTGCCGCCAAGCTCCATCGACACTTTCTTGACCGTCGAGGCCGACTTCTGGATCAGGATCTTGCCGACCTCGGTCGAGCCGGTGAAGGTGATCTTCTTGACCAGCGGGTTGGCGCAGATCTCGTCGCCGATCTCGCCGGCCGAACCGGTGACAACGTTGACGACGCCTTTCGGGAAACCGACCTCCTCGACAAGCGCGCCCCAGGCGAGGCCCGAATAAGGCGTCTGCGAGGCCGGCTTGACCACCGCGGTGCAGCCGGCGGCCAAAGCCGGGCCGATCTTGCGGGCAAGCATCGAGGACGGGAAATTCCACGGCGTGATGGCGGCGATGACACCGACCGGCTCCTTGGTCACCAGGATGCGGCGGTCGCCCCATGGCGACGGAACGATGTCGCCGTAGACGCGGCGGCCTTCCTCGGCGAACCAGAGGATATAGCTGGCGGCCGAGCCGATCTCGCCCTTGGATTCGGTGAGCGACTTGCCCTGCTCGATGGTCAGCAATTCGGCGAGCACGTCCTGATTGTCCATCATCGCGTCATGCAGCTTGCGCAGGAGCTTCGAGCGCTCGAGCGCGGTGGTCTTGCGCCAGCCCTTGAAGGCTTCCTCTGCGGCTTCGATCGCGCGGCGGGTCTCGGCCTTGCCGGCCTTAGGCACGGTGCCGATCTTGAGGCCGGTCGCCGGATTGTTGACGTCGATGGTCTGGCCGCTGTCGGCCTGCACCCATTCACCATTGATGAGGTTGGCCTGGCGCATGAAATGGCTGGTTTTCTGAAGCATGGTCTGGCCTCCGTTCGGCGCGCTGATCGGCCGTTTTTCTGGATATCCGTTGAAGCGTGCTTCAAGAGCCGCACGCCGGCGCATTGCTCTTACCTAGGGAAAGGCGGGCAAGCAATCACAAGATGGCATATAGGGGTTGGGCCAGCAAAAGCGAGCCGCGTTCAGCGGCTCTATCCGAAGACGTGGATCACCACCGTCAGCCAGAACGAGGTGGTTACCACCGCGCTTGCGGTGGCAAGCGTCATCTGGTTCGAGGCCAGCGCCTGGCCGGTGTTGAACTGGACGGCGATCAGATAGGAGTTGATGCCCGAAGGCAGTGCCGCAACCACCACCGCGACCTTGGCCGTCAGCGGCGGCAGGCCGAGCAGCCAGACGAAGGCCAGCACCAGCGCCGGCATCACGAACAGTTTCAGCACCGACAGCGCCAGCGCCGGCCTGATATTGCCGGAGATGCCGAAGCGGCGCAGGCTGAGCCCCATGGCGAACAGCGCCACCGGACCGGCCGTGTCCGCGAGCGTATTGACCAACCGTTCGACCAGGTCCGGCAGCGGCGCGCCGGTGAGGCGCCAGGCGAGTCCCACCAGGATGCCGATGATCAGCGGATTGAGGAACAGGCGCCTGAGGAAGTTTTTGACGACGCGCAGCGGATGCACCGTCTCGCCGCTGCCGCGCCCGAACATCTCGAACAGCACGATCGAGGCCATCATCATGATCGGCAGGTGGACCGACACCAGCAGCGACAGCACCTCGAAGCCGCTGGCGCCGAATATGCCGAGGACGAAGGGCGCGCCGAGCAGCACCACATTGGAATAAGCCGAGGAAACGCCGCCGACGATGCCCGCGCGTGCATCTCGCTTGAAAACGCGCGTCATCATCAGATGGCCCGTGGTCCAGGTGATGGCGGCGGCCGCAAAATAGGCGCCCCACAGCGACCAGGGCGTTACGCCATGGAAATCCGATTTGACCATGGTCCGGAAGAGCAGCAGTGGCATCGCCACGCTGACGGCGAATTCCGAAATGCCCTCCCCGCTCGCCGGCTTCAGATAGAAGGTGAGCCCGGTCAGATAGCCGAGCGCCACAAGGCTGAAGACGAAGAGAACGGTTTCGGTAAGCGGAGTCATTTCTTTGGCGGAGACATTTTTCCCGTGATAGGCGGGCCCTGACTGCGGTGCAATCGCACCGAACGGAACGGCGCTCCATTTGCTCTGCTGCCCCGCTGCTTGTCTTTCGGCCTGCTTTGCGGTCCCTATATGCCAATCACCACCTTGCCTTTGCGGGCTGCCATAGGACTTCCGATGCTGCGACTTGCCCTGGCGCTCTTCCTGCTTGCCGTTCCCACCCTGGCCCACGCGACCGATGCGGGCTGGGCGTTGCTGCGCGACGGCGGCCATGTCGTTCTGCTTCGCCATGCCTTCGTCACCGGAGCTGCCGACCCGGCCAATTTCGACATCGGCAATTGCGCCACGCAGCTCAACCTGTCGGAGCGCGGCAAGCAGCAGGCAAGCCGCATCGGCGCGCTGTTCGCGGCGCGCTCGGCGCCGATCGATCACGTGCTCTCCAGCCGCTACTGCCGTTGCCTCGATACTGCCCGCATCGCTTTCGAATCCGAGCCGCAGCGCTTCGCGCCGCTCGACCTGCTGAAAACCGACCCGGCCGAAAAGGCCGCGCAAATGGCCGCGATCATGAAGGAGATCCGTGGCTATTCCGGCTCCGATAATCTGGTGCTGGTCACGCATGTGGAAAACATCGAGGCGCTCACCGGCGTAGCGCCGCGCGAGGGCGAGGCCGTGGTGGTGGCGCCGGACGGTGATGGTCTCAAGGTGCTGGGACGGGTCACGTTCTAAGACGCCGCGCCCGCCGGTGTTGCCGAAATGCAACTCCCGGGAGAAGCCGCAAATCCGCCGCGACAATGCCGCTTGCGACAACCCGTCGCAGGGTCTATAGGCGCGCTCCCGGTCACGAAAACCGAAGCGAGCACAACGGTTGGAGCTTTCGTCTCCGCCCGCGCAGCCGGCTCTGCCGCGCTGTGTACGGCGCCGTTTCGGGTGTTGGGATCGCCGATGTAGCTCAGAGGTTAGAGCGCCGGATTTAGGTCCGGAGGTCGAGGGTTCGAGTCCCTTCATCAGCACCACGGATAGCTCAGGTTGGGTAGAGCATCAGATTTGTCATCTGACTGTCGAAGGTTCGATTCCTTCTCCATTGGCCTCGAAAGCCAGCACCCTACACGGTGTTATTCGAAAAACGGTCCGGGGACCGGAATGCGAGGATTTCACGGACGGCAAGGCTTCGGCCTCGCCGGGCGGTGACGTTCTGCGCCATCGGCTCGCGGCCAGGCCCGCGGTGACGAGCAAGGCGCGACGCGGCCGGCAAAGTAAGCTTCGGCTTCCGGCGCCCGCTTCGTCGCCCCGCGATCCGCTCCCGAAGGCCCGCCGCGGATCGATGCCACCGGTCCCCGGATCATTCGTGCCCAGGACAGTACGACGACGTGAAACGAGAAACGAAAGGATGATCGACGCATGACGTGACGCCTCACATGGGGCCATGCCCGACAGGAGTAAGACAATGAAGACCATTCTCGAAAAGCTTCTTGGACGCCAGCGCGTCCTCGTGAAGGAAAATGAACGTGCCGTCGCCCTCTACAAGGGTGAGATCCAGGCGATCCTGATGCCGGGCGAGCATTGGCTCGCCAACCGGCGCGGCAACCTGGAAATCTCCAGGCACGACCTGAAGAACCCGGAATTCGTTTCGGCTTACGAGAAGGCGTTGTTCGACAAGCTCCCGGATGTGGCCGCGCGTCACCTCACCGTCATCCGCACCGGGCGTACCGACGTCGCCGTCGTCGAGCGCGACGGCGCCTTGCATGCCGTGCTCAACCCGGATCGCAAGCTCGTGCTGTGGACGGATGCCGGCCCGTGGAAGGTCACGTCCGTCGACACGGCGGCCGATCTCGCCGTCGATCCGGCCTTGATGCGCCGGATCGGCCAGGCCCGGAAGACGGAACATGTGTTCCTCTATCCGGTCGTGGACGGCCAGGTCGGGTTGCTGTTCGTGGATGGCGTCTACACCCGCACGCTTGCCGCGGGTGTGCACGCCTTCTGGAATGTCGGGCGCATGGTCCAGGTGAAGGTTGTCGACGTCAAGCGCCAGTCGCTCGATGTTGCCGGGCAGGAAATGCTGACCAAGGATCGCGTGACGATCCGCGTCAACATCGCCGCCGAATACCGGGTCGTCGATCCGGTGACGGCGGTGAGCACGGTGAAGGACTTCTCCGAAGCCCTCTACCGCGCCCTGCAGTATGCCTTCCGCAAGACGCTTGGCGCGCTCACGCTCGACCAGATCCTCGACAAGAAGGTCACGGTCGACGAGGACGCGGCTGCCAAGGTGCGCGACGACATGGCCGTGATCGGCGTCGAGGTCAGCGATATCGCTCTCAAGGATGTGATCCTGCCGGGCGACATGCGCGAGATCCTCAACCAGGTGGTTTCGGCCGAGAAGCAGGCCGAGGCCAACGTCATCCGCCGCCGCGAGGAGACGAACGCCACCCGTTCGCTGCTCAACACGGCCAAGGTGATGGCCGAGAACCCGGTGATGCTGCGACTGAAGGAGCTCGAGGCTCTCGAAGCCATCGCCGGCAAGGTCGAGCGGCTCACCGTCCACAACGGAACGGGCGGGTTGCTCAACGACCTGGTCAAGCTCCGCGACTGATGCATGTCGCCCAAAGTGGTTCCGGCTTTGGGAAGACGGCATGCGAAACAAAAGCTGACGCCGCGTCAAATGGGAGGGGCCGCCGGGCAGGCCGGCGGCCCCTCTTGCGCTCCCAAAGCCCACATCCCATCTGCCCCGGCGCGTCAGGCCTTTTCCTGCCGGGAAAAACCGATTAGACAGCGCCCAAACAAGATGCGGACAGATTCCGCCCGCAACCGAAGGAAGAGCCCTTGTCCACCACGTTCGAGAAAGTCGCCAAGATCATTGCCGACACCAGCGAGATCGATATCGACACCATCACGCCCGAGAGCCACACGATCGACGATCTCGGCATCGACAGCCTCGATTTCCTCGACATCGTCTTTGCCATCGACAAGGAATTCGGCATCAAGGTGCCGCTCGAGAAGTGGACGCAGGAGGTCAATGACGGCAAGGCCTCGACCGACGACTACTTCGTGATGAAGAACCTGTGCGCCAAGATCGACGCGCTGGTCGCGGCCAAGGCCGCCTGAGCCGGCTCGGGCGCGGTCTTGACGCGCCCCGCCAGCTGACCCACAACAGCCGCCCATGAGTTCTCACGACGTCGTCATCACCGGCATCGGCCTTGTCTCTTCGCTTGGAGAGGGCCCTGATGCGCATTGGCAGAAGCTCACCCGACCGGGCCTTGAGCCGGTGCTCGATGCGGCGCGCTTCGCGCCCTATACCATCCATCCCCTGCCCGAGATCGACTGGAACCTGCAGATCGCCAAGCGCGGCGACCAGCGCCAGATGGAAACCTGGCAGCGCCTCGGCACCTACACCGCCGGCCTGGCGCTCGACGATGCCGGCATCAAAGGCAATGACGAGCTTTGCGCCACCATGGACATGGTGGTGGCGGCCGGCGGCGGCGAGCGCGACGAAGCCGTCGATGCCGCGATCCTTGCGGCCTCCGAGAGCCGCAACGACCGCGACGTGCTGCTCAACGAGAAGCTGACGACGGAACTGCGGCCGACTTTGTTCCTCGCCCAGCTCTCCAATCTGCTCGCCGGCAACATCTCGATCGTCCACAAGGTCACCGGTTCGTCGCGCACCTTCATGGGCGAGGAAGGCGCCGGCGTCTCGGCCGTCGAGACGGCGGCCGCGCGCATCCGCTCGGGACAGTCGACCCATGTTCTGGTCGGCGGCGCCTTCCAGACCGAGCATTCCGACATGCTGCTCGGCTATGAGCTTGCCGGCTACCTGCATCGCGGCCCATGGAAGCCGGTCTGGCAACGCCAGGGCTTAGAAGGCGGCGGTGTGGTGACGGGGTCCGGCGGCGCATTCCTGGTGCTCGAGCAGCGCGAGCACGCAAAAAACCGCGGCCGCAAGATCTACGCCGAGCTTGGCCCCGTCGTCTCCGGCCGCGCCAGGCGCCGGCAAGGCGAGTTGAATTCAGAGATTGCTGCGCTGCTGAAGCAGGCTGCCCTTCCCGACGGGGATCTGCTCACGATTTCCGCCGCCTCCGGCGCCCACGCCGCGACGGCGGCTGAGAAGGCCGTTCTCGATGCCAATTCGGCTTTGGCCGTGCGCGCCTTCTCGACGCTGACCGGCCATATGAAGGAGGCTCAATTCCCCTTTGCGGTTGCGCTCGCGGCAATGGCTGTCGACCGCGGGGCCGGTTATCCTGCCTTCGATGCCACGATGGAGCGCTCATTTGAAGGCGCCCCCAATTCCGTTCTTGCAACCGCGATCGGCTATCACCAATTCGAGGGCCTGGGGCTGGTTAAAGCCGCTTAGATCGGTTTTTCGCAATTCCCGGGCGGAAAACCGCTACACACCTTTCCTGGAATTGCTCGATAACGAGGCAGACAAAGCATGGCCAATCTTCGCGACCACATGGGCAGGCCTATCGTCGCCGTTACCGGCATCGGCGTGGTGACCTCGCTCGGCGTCGGCAAGGCCGACAATTGGGCGGCGCTGACCTCGGGCAGATCCGGCATCCATCCGATCACCCGCTTTCCGGTCGACCACCTCAACACCCGCATTTCCGGCATGGTCGACTTCCTGCCCTCGAGCTCGAAGGGCGCCAGCCACCTCACCTACGAACTGGCCGAGACGGCGGCCCAGGAGGCCGTCTCGGAAGCTGGTTTGGAGTCCGGCGATTTCGGCGGCCCGCTGTTCCTGGCCTCGCCGCCGGTCGAGCTCGACTGGATCGACCGCTTCTCGCTCTATAATTCCGACAAGCAGGACGCCGGTGCCGAAAGGTTGCTGCGCGTGGCACGCGGGCTGAAGGAGCTGGATGTGTTCGAGACCACGCAGTTCGGCTCGATCGCCGATCGCCTGGCCGACCGCTTCGGCACGCGTGGTCTGCCGATCACGCTGTCGACCGCCTGCGCCTCGGGCGCCACCGCCATCCAGCTCGGGGTCGAGGCGATCCGGCGCGGCGAGTGTGACAAGGCGCTGTCGATCGGCGCCGACGGCTCGGCCACCGCCGAAGCGCTGATCCGCTTCTCGCTGCTCTCGGCCCTTTCCACCCACAATGATATCCCCGAAAAGGCCTCAAAGCCCTTCTCCAAGGACCGCGACGGCTTCGTGCTGGCTGAAGGCTCCGGCGCGCTGGTGCTGGAATCGCTGGAAGGCGCCCTTGCGCGCGGCGCGACGATCCTCGGCATCATGCGCGGCTGCGGCGAGAAGGCCGACGATTTTCACCGCACCCGCTCCAAGCCCGATGGCTCGCCGGCGATCGCGGCGGTGCGCGCCGCCCTTGCCGATGCGGGCCTTGGCGAAGACGAGATCGACTACGTCAATGCGCACGGCACCTCGACGCCCGAGAACGACAAGATGGAGCACCTGTCGCTGTCCACCGTCTTCGGCGAGCGCATCGGCTCGATGCCGATCTCGTCGAACAAGTCGATGATCGGCCACACCCTGTCGGCCGCCGGCGCGGTGGAGGCCGCCTTCTCGCTGATGACCATGCGCGAAAGCGTCATCCCGCCGACGATCAATTACGACAATCCCGATCCGGCCATCGTGCTCGACGTCGTGCCGAACAAGAAGCGCAACGCCGAAGTGGGCACGGTTTTGTCGAATTCCTTCGGCTTCGGCGGCCAGAACACCTGCCTTGTCATGGCGCGGGAACCGGTCTAAGCGGACTTTTCCGCTCTTACAGACCCGACAGGCCACATGCGCGCATTGCAACTTATCGAGGACCGCCGCCTTGAAACGGTGGACCTGCCGCCTCCCCCGCCGCCTTCGCTGGGCGAAGTGACGCTCCGCATCAAGGCGGTGGCGCTCAACCATATCGACGTCTGGGGTTGGCGCGGCATGGCGTTTGCCAAGCGCAAGCTGCCGCTGGTCGTCGGCGCCGAGGCCGCCGGCGAGGTCGAGGCGGTCGGCCCCGGCGTCTCCAACCTGCTGCCGGGACAATTGGTGTCGATCTACGGCGCGCGCACCTGCGGGCTTTGCCGCGCCTGCCGCGAAGGCCGCGACAATCTCTGCGAGCATGTTTCCGGCGTCCATGGCTTCCATCTCGACGGCTTTGCCCAGGAAAAGATCAACCTGCCGGCGCGTCTTCTGGTGCCCGCGCCTCCCGGCGTCACCGAGATCGGCGCGGCGGTCGCGCCTGTCACCTTCGGCACGGTCGAGCACATGCTGTTCGACAACGCCAGGCTGGAACCAGGCGAAACCATCCTCGTCCATGCCGGCGGCTCCGGGATCGGCTCCGCTGCCATCCAGCTCGCAAAGAAGATGGGCTGCACTGTCATCACCACGGTCGGCTCGAACAACAAGATCGACAAGGCCAAGGCGCTTGGTGCCGACCATGTCATCAACTACCGCGAGGACCGTTTCGAAGGCGTCGTGCGCAAGCTGACCAGGAAGAAGGGTGTCGATGTGGTGTTCGAGCATGTCGGCGCCGACACCTTCGCCGGTTCCATGCTGTGCTTGAAGCGTGGCGGTCGCCTCGTCACCTGCGGCTCGACCTCGGGCGTGTCGACGCAGGTCAACCTGATGCAGCTCTTCCAGCAGCAGCTGAAGCTGCTCGGCTCCTTCGGCTGCCGCATGGAGAACATGGCCAACGCCATGCAGAAGATGGCGGCCGGCCTCGTTGCGCCGGTCATCGATACCGAAGTCGGCTTCGACGACATCGACGCCGCGCTGAAGCGCATGGAAGGCCGCGACGTCTTCGGCAAGATCATCCTGCGCGTTTCCTAAGACAGGATGGTCGGCAAGGTGTTCAGGAAAGCCCGCCGGAACTTCATGTTCCGCTACGGCCGACGGCTGCGCCAGCTGGAGCATTGGCTGGTCGCCAAGCTCGCCATCGTGTTGCTCTCGCTGCTGCGCCTGTTGCCGCCGGACAGCGCGCTCAACTTCGCCGACCGTGTCGCCCGCCGCATCGGCCCGATGGTCGGGCGCCACCGCGTTGCGGTCAACAATCTGCGCCTTGCCTATCCGCAAAAGAGCGACGCCGAGATCGAAGCCATCGCGCGCGACATGTGGGGCAACATGGCCCGCCTCGCCGCCGAATACATCTTCCTCGACGCGCTGTTCGACTTCGATCCGAACGCTTCGAAGCCGGGCCGGGTGGAGGTGCGCGGCGTCGAGCATTTCCACGAGATCGCCGGCGAGAAGAAGCCGCATATCCTGTTCACCGGCCATCTCGGCAATTTCGAGTTGCTGCCGGTGGCCGCGGCCACCTTCGGCATGAACATCACGGCGCTGTTTCGCCCGCCGAACAACCCCTATCTCGCCGATTACATCCACTCGACGCGCCGCTCCTCGATGGGCGCCCTGCTGCCCTCCGCCGCCGGCGCATCCTTCGCCCTTGCCGCCATCCTCGAAAAGGGCGGCAATATAGGCGTGCTGGTCGATCAGAAATTCTCGGGCGGCGTAGACACGACCTTCTTCGGGCGCCCATGCCAGAGCAATCCGATGCTCGGCATGCTGGCCCGCCACTATGACTGCGATGTCTATCCCGCCCGCTGCGTCAGGCTGCCGGGCAACCGCTTCCGCCTGGAAATCGAGGACAGGCTGACCTTGCCGCGCACCGAAGGCGGTAGCGTCGATGTCAGCGCCACCACCCAGCTGCTCACCGATGTGGTCGAGCGCTGGGTGCGTGAGGACCCCGGCCAGTGGATGTGGTTCCACAAACGCTGGGAAATCAGCGGCCGTCGCCGCAAGCGCGGACAGTCGAAGGCGACAGTCGGCCTGTAACCGGGTCGGCCCGCCGACCAGGCTCAGTTGGTGACGACAATCCGCGTGTTGCCGAAGCCGACTTCCTTGACCATCGAATAAAAGGCCGCGGCGTTAGCCGGATGCAGGCGCACGCAGCCATGCGATGCCGGTCGTCCGAGATTTCTCACCGACCCGGTGCCGTGAATGGCGTAGCCGCCGTGAAAGAACACCGAGTAGGGCATCGGCGAGTTGTCATACTTGCGCGAATACCACATCCGGGCGGTCCATTGCGGCCGGTAGCTGCCGCGCGGCGTGAAATAGCCCTTGCGCGCGGTCGACACGCTCCAGCGATAGACCACCTGGCCGTATTTGCTGACGGTCATAGTCTGTGACGAGACGTCGATATTGGCCACCAGCGCGGCCGCCCGGCTTGCGATGGACATGCCGAACAACGCGGTTGCCAGCACGGTTGCCGTGAGAACGAAGTTTTTCATGCGATCAAACCCCTTTGATTGCCCCTGCCATTCGCGCGGTTCTTCCATCTTTTTGCCGGCAGATGCGTTAAGTACCACACACTCCTTGACGAATCCGCCAATGCAATGCGGTGAATTTGAACGATTTCGCGGTATAGTTGCTGCCGCACCACGCACCCTCTGAAGTTTAGGCGAGGCGTTGGTCCATGCTTCGGTCGTTGTGTGGCAATGAGCGACTGGTCGCTTGCAAAAGTGCTGCGTTCCTTCTTCAATCCGCCGGATGAATGAACGACTTCTCAAGGCGGTCGAGGATCGGGCCGACGACCTCGTTGCGCTGACCGCCGACCTGATCCGCTTTCCGACCGTAAACCCGCCGGGCGAAGCCTACCGGCCATGCGCCGAGTTTCTCGGCGCGCGCCTGAAGAAACTCGGCTTCGAGACCGAGTTTATTCGTGCCGAAGGCGCGCCAGGCGACAGCGACCGCTACCCGCGCGTCAACGTCATTGCCCGTTTCGAGGGCAGCTCGCCCGGCCCCTGCGTGCATTTCAACTCGCACATCGACGTGGTCGAGGCCGGCGACGGCTGGACCGTCGATCCCTTCGCCGGCGTGGTGAAGGACGGCAAGGTCTATGGCCGCGGTGCCTGCGACATGAAGGGCGGCCTGGCTGCCTCCGTCATCGCCGTCGAAGCCTTCGTGGAAGTCTATCCCGATTTTCCCGGCGCCATCGAGATATCAGGCACGGCGGACGAGGAATCGGGCGGTTTCGGCGGCGTCGCCCATCTGGCGAGGCTCGGCTATTTCTCGAAGCCGAAAGTCGACCACGTCATCATCCCCGAGCCGCTGAACAAGGATCGCATCTGCCTTGGCCATCGGGGCGTCTGGTGGGCCGAGATCGAGACCAAGGGCGAGATCGCGCACGGCTCGATGCCGTTCCTCGGCGACAATGCAGTACGCCACATGGGCGCCGTTCTGCGGGCCTTCGAGGAGGAATTGTTCCCGGCGCTCGACCGCAAGATGACGCGCATGCCGGTGGTTCCGGAAGGCGCCAGGCGCTCGACCATGAACATCAATTCCATTCATGGCGGCCAGACCGAGGATTTCCGGCCGGGGCTCCCCTCGCCCAACGTGCCCGATTGGTGCCGGCTTACCATCGACCGGCGTTTTCTGCTCGAAGAAGACATCGCCTCCGTCAAAGGCGAAGTCACCGGCATCCTCGAACGGCTGAAACGCGAGCGCGAGAAATTCGACTACGAGATCCGCGATCTGATGGAGGTGCTGCCGCTGATGACGGAGCGCGACGCGCCGGTGGTGAAGGCCGTCGCGAAGGGCATCATGGAGGTCTTCGACCGCGAACCGGATTATGTGATCTCGCCCGGCACCTACGACCAGAAGCATGTCGCGCGCATCGGCCACCTCTATGACTGCATCGCTTATGGCCCGGGCATTCTCGACCTCGCCCACCGGCCGGACGAATGGGTCGGCATCGCCGACATGTTGGAATCGGCCAAGGTGATGGCTATCGGCCTCAATGTGCTCTTGCGCGGTACAACCGGCTGATCCGCAAAAACATTCCGCCTGGCGCCGCCCGGCAGCACGAAACGCAATTTACTCGCAGGCCAAATCACGCTTCTATCCGCCAGCCTGAGCACGTTTGAGCAATGGGAGTTCAGCGATGAAATTGTGGAAGACCATCCTGGCCGCGGCTACCCTGTCGCTTGCCGCCGCCACGTCGGCCTTTGCCGCACGCACCGACCTCACGCTCGGCATCGTGCTTGAGCCGCCGCATCTCGATCCGACCGCCGGCGCGGCCGCGGCCATCGGCGAAGTCACCTATGCCAATGTCTTTGAAGGGCTGACGCGCATAGACGACAACGGCCAGGTTCAGCCCGGTCTCGCCGAGAGTTGGGCCGTCTCCGACGACGGCAAGGTCTACACGTTCAAGCTGCATTCCGGCGTGAAGTTCCACGATGGCTCGGCCTTCGGCGCCGCCGACGTGAAATTCTCGCTGGACCGGGCGCGCGCCAAGGATTCGCTCAATCCGCAAAAGCCGCTCTTTGCGCATATCACCGATGTCACAGCGGTCGATCCGGCGACGGTGAAGGTCACGCTCGACGGTCAGCAGGGCGATTTCCTCTATGATATGGGCCAGGTTGCGGCGGTAATCGTGGCGAAGGCATCGGCCGACGGCAACAAGGACAAGCCGATCGGCACCGGTCCCTTCAAGCTCGATCATTGGGCCAAGGGTTCCGAGATCACGCTGGTCAAGAATCCGGACTACTGGGGTACGCCCGCCGCGCTCGACAAGGCGACGTTCCGTATCGTGCCCGACGCGGCCGCGGCTGTCCCCGCATTGCTCTCGGGCGACATCCAGGCTTTCGCCAACATGCCCGCACAAGACGCGCTCGAGCAACTTCAGTCCGATCCGCGCTTCAGCGTCATGATCGGCTCGACCGAGGGCGAGACGATCCTGTCGATCAACAACAAGAAGCCGCCCTTCGACAAGCTTGCGGTGCGGCAGGCGCTCGCCTCCGCGATCGATCGCAGTGCCGTCATCGCCGCGGCCTCGAACGGTCTTGGAAAGCCGATCGGCTCTCATTTCTCGCCAGGCGATGCGGGCTATGTCGATCTCACCGGCGTTTATCCGCACGACATCGCCAAGGCCAAGGCGTATCTGAAGGAAGCAGGGCTGGAGAACGGCTTTTCGGCCACGATCAAGCTGCCGCCCGTACCCTACGCACGCGACGGCGGCCAGGTGATTCAGTCCCAACTGAAGGACATCGGGGTCAATCTGCAGATCATTCCGGTCGAATGGGCGGAGTGGCTGAGCCAGGTCTTCACCAACAAGGACTACGACCTGACGATTGTTTCCCATGTCGAGCCAAACGACATCGATATCTATTCGCGGCCCGGCTACTATTTCCAGTATGACAACCCGAAGTTCAACGATGTCATCAAGGAGCTCGGCACCACGGTCGACAAGGACAAGCGGCTGGAGCTGCTGGGCGAGGCGCAGAAGATTCTCGCGCACGACGTGCCCGCCGTCTACCTGTTCGAGCTGCCCAAGATTGGCGTCTGGGATGCCAAGCTGCAGGGCATGTGGACGAACTGGCCGATCGAGGCTGACGATCTGACCAAGGTGAAGTGGACAGATTGAGGCCGGCGCGATCGCCCGATCGCCTCCCATGACCGCCTATCTCCTGAAACGCATCATCATCGCCGCCCTCACCCTGGTGCTGGCCTCGATCGTGGTGTTCGCGGTCATGGAGATCCTGCCGGGAGACCCGGCACGCCTGATGCTGGGCATGAATGCCAGCGCCGACCAGGTCGAAGTGCTGCGCAATCAGATGGGGCTGAACGCGCCGCTGGTGCTGCGCTACCTGCACTGGGCGGCGGGCTTGCTCAGCCTCGATTTCGGTCGCTCCTACACCTATTCGGTTCCTGTCATCGACCTGGTGCGCGAACGCATTGCCGTCTCCCTGCCGCTGGCGCTGATCGCGCTGGCGCTCTCGACCATCATCGCCATTCCGGTCGGCGTGTTCTCCGCCAGCCGCCAGGGCCAAGCCGGCGACACACTCGCCATGGGCGCCGCCCAGCTCGGCGTCGCCGTGCCGAATTTCTGGTTCGCGCTGATGCTGATCTATCTGTTCGCCGTATGGCTGCGGCTGGTGCCGGCCGGCGGTTTCCCAGGCTGGAGCGCCGGCATCTGGACGGCGCTGAAATCCCTGCTGTTGCCCGCCGTCGCGCTCGCGCTGCCGCAGGCGGCGATTCTCGGACGCGTCGCCCGCTCGGCGCTGATTGAGGTGCTCAACGAGGACTATATCCGCACCGCGCGCGCCAAGGGCCTGCCCTACCGCGCCGTGCTCTGGCGCCACGCGCTGCGCAACGCCATGATCCCGGTGCTCACCATCCTCGGCCTGCAATTCGCCTTCCTGCTTGCCGGCACCATCATCATCGAGAATGTCTTCTACCTGCCTGGTCTCGGCCGGCTGATCTTTCAGGCGATCACCCAGCGCGACCTGATCGTGGTCGAGAGCATCGTCATGCTGCTGGTCGCCGCCGTGATCCTCATCAACCTCCTCGTCGATTTCTCCTACGCCCTCGTCGACCCGCGCCTAAGAGCAATTCCAGGAAAAGTGCGTAGCGGTTTTCCGTCCGGAATTGCGCCAAAACAAATACTGAGAGCGGTTCAGCGATTCCGCGAGACGCGGAACCGCTCGAGAGGCCGGCAATGACCATGCGCGTCGACCTGCCCGAGGAAACGCTTGCCGGCGTGCTGGCCAAGGCCTTCGGCAACCGCTCCTTCCTGATCGGTTTGATCATCACGCTGCTGGTTGTGGCCGTCGCGCTCCTCTCCTTTGCCTGGACGCCTTACGACGTCACCAGGCTGGTGATCGCCGACAAGACGCAGGCGCCCTCCTGGGCGCACTGGTTCGGCACCGACCATTTCGGCCGCGACATCCTGTCGATGATCATGGTCGGCGCCCGCAACTCGATTGCGGTGGCGTTGGTCGCGGTCGGCATCGGCATGGGCATCGGCGTGCCGCTCGGCGCCGTCGCCGCGGCGCGCGGCGGATTGATCGACGAGGCGCTGATGCGCCTCAACGACCTGGTCTTTGCCTTTCCGGCGCTGCTTTCGGCAATCATGATCACCGCGATCTTCGGCCCGGGCGCCGTCAACGCCATCATCGCCATCGGCATCTTCAATATCCCTGTCTTCGCGCGTGTCGCCCGCGCGGGCGCGCTGGCCATCTGGCCCCGCGAATTCATCCTTGCCGCGCGCGCCGCCGGCAAGGGCATGACACAGATCACCGTCGAGCACATCCTGCCCAACATCGCGACGCTGCTGCTGGTCCAGGGCACGATCCAGTTCGCGCTGGGCATCCTCGCCGAAGCCGGGCTTTCCTATGTCGGCCTCGGCGCCCAGCCGCCGATGCCGAGCTGGGGCCGCATGCTGTTCGACGCGCAGACGCGCATGGTGACCGCGCCCTGGATGGCGATCTTCCCCGGCATGGCGATCGTGATCACCGTGCTTGGGCTGAACCTGCTCGGCGACGGCATTGCCGACATCCTCGATCCGAAATCGCGGCGGCGTAGATGAACCTGCTCGAGATAAAAAACCTGTCGCTTTCGATCGGCGATACGCCGATCCTGAAAGGCGTCGAGCTGACAATCGCACCGGGCGAGGTCGTCGGCCTGGTCGGCGAATCCGGCTCCGGCAAGTCGATGACGGCGCTGACAATCATGCGGCTGCTGCCGCATCTGGCCCGCGCCGAGGGCCGCGTCGCCTTCGACGGCATCGACATCCTCGCTGCCACCGAGGACCAGATGTGCGCCTTGCGCGGCGACGATATCGGCATGGTCTTCCAGGAGCCGATGACGGCGTTGAATCCGGTCAAGACCATCGGCGAACAGGTCGCCGAAGGCATACGCTGGCACACCAAAGCAGGCCGCGCCAAAGCGGAGGAGCGCGCACGAAAGATCCTCGACCGAGTCGGGCTGCCGGAGGCAAAATTCCCGCTGTCGCGCTACCCGCACCAACTGTCGGGCGGCCAGCGCCAACGCGTCGTCATCGCGATCGCCTGCGTGCTGAAACCGAAGCTGCTCATCGCCGACGAGCCGACGACAGCGCTTGATGTGGTGCTGCAGGCGCAGATCCTCGACCTTTTGCGCGATCTGGTCAGCGAAAACCGTATGGGCCTGCTGCTCATCTCGCACGACCTCGCCGTGGTGACCGAGATGGCCGATCGCCTGACCATCCTGCGCAACGGCGAAGTGACGGAAGCCGGCGAAACCGCCCGGACCTTGTCGGAGCAACAGCATCCCTATACGCGCGAGCTGGCGCTGGCCTCCATGCACGTGCCGGCGCGCCCGAAACCGCACATTGCCGGATCGGCAAAACCCCTGCTCGAAGTCGAGGGCGTCGGCCGGGACTATCCGGGACGGCGCAAATCGCTGTTCCGGCCGGCGCAACCAATCCACGCCGTCGACGATGTCTCGCTCACCATCGAGCCCGCGCAATCGGTGGCGCTCGTCGGCCGATCGGGCTGCGGCAAGTCCACGCTTGCCCGCATGATCCTCGCCTTGGACAAGCCGACGGCGGGCACGATCCGCTTTCGCGGCGAGGCTATCACCGGCAAGCCGGAACGGGCGCTAAAGCCGGCCCGGCGCGACATGCAGGGGGTGTTCCAGGATCCTTACGGCTCCTTCGACCCGCGCCAGAAGGTCGAGAAGCTGGTGGCCGAGCCGCTGCATCTTCTGGAAAAGCAGCCGGCAAAGGCCGAGCGCCGCGAGATGGTCGCGCATGCGCTGCATGAAGTCGGCCTTAGCCAGCGCGACATGGACAAATACCCGCATGAATTCTCCGGCGGCCAGCGCCAGCGCCTGTCGATCGCCCGCGCCATCATCACCCGTCCGAAGCTGGTAGTGGCCGACGAGCCGGTATCGGCGCTGGACGTCTCGATCCGCGCCCAGATCCTTGACCTTTTCGCCGAGCTCAACCAGAAGCTCGGCATCGCCTATCTCTTCATCACCCATGACCTGACGGTCGCCCGCGCCATGGCGGACGAGGTGCTGGTCATGCATGAAGGCAAGATCGTCGAACGCGGCCGGGCGGCCGAGGTGCTCGACCATCCGCGCTCAGAGGCGGCGCAGGCGCTGGTCGCGGCGGCACCCGACCTTCACCGCGCTATCGCGCGCAAAATGCAGGAACAGGGGTAGTTCAGCTCTCCGGCTTCACCAGATCGACGGGGCTGATGTCGAGCATGTCGAGCGTGCGGCGCAGAAGCTTCACCTCGCTCTCCGCCAGCCTGGCATCGGCCTTGGCGATCTCGGCCATGTGGCGGGCAAGCAGCTTCCGGCGCTCGACATCGAGGTCGCGGAACAGCGCGATCGCCTGCGAGCCGTTGGTCTCGTAGCCATAATCGTTGAGATATTCGATGACGCTGTCGATGCTGGCCTCCGGAATGCCGAAGGCTTCCTTGCAGATATGCCGGAAGACGACCATCTCGCTCTCCGAGACCGAGCCGTCAGCCAGGATCATGCGGAACAGCATCAGCAATTCCGCCGACAGCACAGGGTCGTCCGCCACCTTGCGCACACCCGGGTCACCGTCGAAGATCGAACGTATCTGGTCGAGCAGCGCCATCGCCACCAAGCTCCCTTTGCGAGTCTGATCTGATTGTTAGCTTGGAATCTCTCTTGCGCAAACGGGGCGAGCGTGATGGAAGCTGCGGCTCCCTCCCTCGCCTCACTCCAGCCCGATGATCGACCTTACCCTGCAGTCCGTCTTCATACTCACTGCCGCCGCTTTTGCGGCGGGTTTTGTCGACTCGATCGCCGGCGGCGGCGGGCTGATCACCATCCCGGCGCTGCTGCTCGCCGGTTATTCGCCGGTGGCAGCACTTGGCACGAACAAATTGCAGGGCATGTTCGGGTCCGGCTCGGCTACCATCCACTACGCCGCCAAGGGTCAGGTCGACCTGCGTCGCCAACTGCCGTCCGCCGCGCTGGCGCTTGCCGGCGGCGCGGTCGGGGCGCTTTTGGCGACCGTCGTGCCGGGCGATTTCCTGCGTGCCCTGCTGCCGCTGCTGCTGATCGCCATCGCGCTCTATTTCGCACTGAAGCCGAACATGGGCGACGTCGACCGCGCCGAGCGGCTGTCGCCTTTCCTGTTCGGGCTGATCGTCCCGCCGCTGGTCGGCTTCTATGACGGGCTCTTCGGTCCCGGCGCCGGCTCCTTCTACATGCTCGCCTTCGTCACGCTTGCCGGCTACGGCGTGCTCAAGGCGACGGCGCACACCAAGCTGCTCAATTTCGCCTCCAACATCGGCGGCTTCGTCGTCTTCGCCGCCGTCGGCGTCATCGACTGGAAGATCGGCCTGATGATGGGCGTGGCGCAGTTCCTCGGCGCCCGCGTCGGCGCGAGCCTGGCTATCCGCATCGGCGCGAAGCTGATCAAGCCGCTGCTGGTGGTGGTCTGCCTGGCGCTGGCGATCAAGCTCTTGGCCGATCCCGCCAATCCGCTGCGCCAGCTCATTGGTGTGTGAGGCGGCTGCTGGTACAATTCCAGCGTTGCGAATCATGTTGGAGGGACCAGACATGAATCTCAGTGCACCCACCCAGATCGTGTTCATTATTTCGTTGGTTATCGCCGTCATCGGCCTTCTCGCCGCGCTTGGCGTTCTTGCATTCATTCCGTTTGCGTCCGTTTGGATCATGCTCATCGCCTATATTGTGCTCGCCGCCGGCTGTTTGATGCGCGGAGCTTGAAATTCGCTAATCTCAGGCAACTCGGAGCGCCCGGTCCTGCCGGGCGCTTTTGATTTTCGAGGGGGTGTTCTGCTAGGCTCGGATCATGTCCGATGAGACAGAGCACCATCGCCAGGACAATCGGTCGCCGGCCCTCCATTTCGAGATGGTGCGGCGCAAGCCCGCCGCCTCGCTTGCGGGCGTCGTCACGGATATCTGCGGCTATCGCGAGACCTGTCCCGGCCATTTCCGCATCGTCGAATATGCTTCGCTGACCGTGCCGCTGGTGATCAGCTTCGCCAAAGCCTTCGCCATCGGGCTCGGCCACAGCCCGGGCGACAACGATCGCTACGCCAGCTTCGCCGCCGGCCTCTATGCCGGGCCGGTCATGATCGAATCCTTTGGCGGCGCCTGCTGCGTTCAGGTCAATTTCACCCCGCTTGGCGCCAGGCAGTTCTTCGGCCTGCCGATGAGCGAGTTGCGCGATCGCATGGTCGGGTTGGACGATGCACTGGGCTTTGACGGCATCGCATTGCGCGAACGGCTCGGCGAGGCATCGGATTGGCACGCGCGCTTCGACATTGCCGAGGGATTCATTACCAGCCGCCTTGTCGAGGCGAACGCGCTTTCACCGGAAATCGCCTGGGCCTACAGGGCGGTCATCGCGTCGGGCGGCCGCACCCACATTTCGGTGCTCGCCGGCGAGATCGGCTGGAGCCGCAAGCATCTGGCGGCGAGATTCACCGACGCGATCGGCATCGGCCCGAAGACATTGTCGCGCATCGTGCGCTTCAATCGCGCGCTGTCCCTGTCGAAGCGGCAGGACAATGACTGGGCCGGCATCGCCGCCGATTGCGGCTACGCTGACCAAGCGCATCTGGTGCGCGAGTTCCGTCAGTTGGCCGGCGAAACGCCGAGCGGTCTCGCGGCATCGATGTAGGCCTGACCCAGGTAACATTTCTTCAAGACGCCGAGACCGCCTTTGCGCAGACTGGCATTCATCAACCGACCAGGGAGATTGTCATGCCGACAGCAAACGAAGCACCCCGTCTATACCCGGCTCTGCGCTACAGGAACGCCGCCAAAATGATCGACTGGCTATGCGAGGCCTTCGGCTTCGAGGCGCGCGCCCGCTATGGCGAGGGCGACATTGTCCACCATGCCGAGCTCACTTTCGGGTCCTCGATGATCATGCTGGGTACGGCACGCGACGACGATTACGGCAAGATGGTCGGCGCGCCCGGCGGTGGCGGCGGCAAGTCGATCTACATCGCCGTCGATGACGCCGACGCCGCCTATGCGCGTGCCAAGAAGGCCGGCGCGAAAATCATCCAGGAACTGGTCGACCGCGACTATGGCAGCCGCGAATTCATCTGCCTCGACCCGGAAGGCAATGTCTGGTCCTTCGGCACCTATTGGCCGAAGGTGGAGGAGGAGGCGTGAGGCCATCAGTGACGCTGGCGATTCGCCGCGATCTGCCAGCTTCGTCATCCACGGGCGGAGCGGGAGCGAAGCGGACGCGCAGACCCGAGGATCCATTCCGTTACCTCACGCGAGGGGTGCAGCGGAGTAGAATTCTGCCCTGTTGCAAACGCCTTGACGTCACGGAATGAATCCTCGGGTCTGCGCTGCGTCGCTTCGCTCCTTGCTCCGCCCGTGGATGACGACCCGAGGGGCGTTTTCGCCAATCACAAACCCTGTGGGTTCGATAGAGCTATCTAGCGCGCGATGGCAAAAATCGCGTCGCAGTCGAGATGCCTCTCCAGCTCGGCCGCGACCTCGTCCAGCGCCTTCTCGACATCCGCGCGATAGTCGATACCGCCTCCCCTGACGCCAAGGCTCTCCAGGTATGCGGCGCGAAAAGCGTCGGCGGAAAACAGTCCGTGCAGATAGGTGCCAATCACCTTGCCGTCCGCGGAGACCGCGCCGTCCTCGACGCCGTTGAGGATCGTCGAGGGCCGCGCCGTGTCCGGGCCGGTGGTGCGGCCGAGATGGATCTCGTAGCCTTCGAGCGGCAGGCCGAACTGCACTGACTGCGCGCTTGAATTGCGCACAGTCTTCTCAGGCTCCATCACCGTTTCGATGTCGAGCAAGCCAAGACCTTCGGCCTCAGTGACGCTGCCTTCGATGCCGTCGGGATCGCGCACCATGCGGCCGAGCATCTGATAGCCGCCGCAGATGCCGACGACATGGCCGCCGCGCTTGCGATGGGCGAGGAGATCGCGATCCCAGCCGTTCTCGCGGAATTTCAGGAGATCGCCGATCGTCGATTTGGAGCCGGGGATGACCACCAACCCGGCATCTTCCGGCAGCTTCTTGCCCGGCGGCACGAACACCACCTCGACCTGCGGCTCGGCTTTCAGCGGATCGAGATCGTCGAAATTGGCGATGCGCGCCAGCATCGGCACCGCCACCTTCAGCGCCCGCTTCTCGCCGGAAGCGAGGCGTTCGAGCACCACCGAATCCTCGGACGGCAGCCGCCCGGCCGCCTTCAGCCACGGCACGACGCCGAAGCAGCGCCAGCCGGTGAATTTTTCGATCGCGCTGATCCCGTCGTCGAACAACGAGACATCGCCGCGGAACTTATTGATGAGATAGCCGGCGATCATGCGCCGGTCTTCCTCCGGCAGGATCAGATGCGTGCCGGCCACGGACGCAATCACGCCGCCGCGGTCGATGTCGCCGACCAGGATCACCGGCACATTGGCGCGCGTGGCAAAGCCCATATTGGCGATGTCGCGGCTTCTGAGATTGATCTCGGCCGGCGAGCCCGCGCCCTCGACGATGACCAGGTCCGCGCCCGCGCCAACCTGCGCCCAGGAATCCAGCACAGGGTCCATCAGTCCGGCTTTCATCGCCTGGTAGTCGCGCGCCCGCGCCTCGCCATAGACTTTGCCCTGCACCACCACTTGCGAGCCGATATCGCTCTGCGGCTTGAGCAGCACCGGGTTCATATGGACGGTCGGCCTCACGCCGCAGGCCAGCGCCTGCAGCCATTGCCCGCGGCCGATCTCGCCTTCGCCGGCTTTGTCGTCGCCCGGAATATCGGCAACGGCAGCATTGTTCGACATGTTCTGCGGCTTGAATGGCCTAACCTTCAGCCCGCGATTCTTCGCAACGCGGCAAAGCCCGGCCACCAGCACGGTCTTGCCGACATCCGAGCCGGTGCCCTGCAGCATGATCGCTTTCGCCATCAGCCCCTGCCCCCTGAGCCAATGGTCGATTTCTGTGCCAGCGGCCCGCCGCGCCAGAGATAGAGCGCCATCAGCGGTTCCTTGCCCGTGCGCATGGCATGGCTGACATTGGAAGCGTGGTGAATGACCTCGCCGGCGTCGCGCGTATGAAAATTCCCTTCGCCCATCCGCCACTCCGTGCCGCCGGTCAGCGGGATGTAGATCTCCTCGGCGAGGTGATGATGGTCGGGATAGACGATGTCAGACCCGAGGATCAGCAGGCCAGCCGCGACCGCTTCGTTGACGAAATGCCCGCGCGTGCCGAACACTTCAAGCCAGCCGTAATTGTCGATGAAACCCTGCCCGAAATCGGCGGCGCTGTAGGTCTGCCCCCAGCGCAACTCGCCCCGATGGTCGGCAACAAATCGCGTCAATGGCCTGGCGTCGGCCGGAACCAACTCGGCGATGCGATCGAGATGGCTAAGGCAGCCAAGAGCATGCGGCTCGAGAGAACGCGCAGGCATGTCCCAGCCGATGCGCGCGACTTCATCCGTCACCAGATCGTTGTCGACGCCGGCGAGATAGGCTTGGAATCGCTCCAGCAACTCATCGAAAATTGTCGGCACGCAAGAGCTCCGTTCGTCATTCCATGCACAGCCGGTTCTCAACGGCCCGGGTTGCGCGGCGGCATCATTGGTCTAGATTGAACGGCGCGCAAAGCCAAAAACGACAGGCCAGAAGGCCTGAACGACAGGGAGCACGCCATGGACGCGGCAGTCGATGCGGGCACTGGCCAGTTCGAGCTCAACGAGGAACAGCGCGCCATCCAGGAGATGGCCCGAGCCTTCGCGGCCGACCGCGTCGCGCCCAATGCGCTCGACTGGGACAAGGCAAAGCACTTCCCCGCCGATGTGATCCGCGAGACCGGGCCGCTCGGCCTCGGCGGCATCTATGTGCGCGACGATGTCGGCGGCTCGGCGCTGGGGCGGCTGGATGCCGTGCTGATCTTCGAGGCGCTTGCCCACGCCGATCCGGCATTCTCCTCTTTCATTTCCATCCACAACATGGCGGCCTCGATGATCGACCGCTTCGGTAGCGACGAGCAGCGCCAGCGCTTCCTGCCGAAACTGACCTCTATGGAGTGGCTGGCGAGCTATTGCCTGACCGAGCCCGGCTCGGGCTCGGATGCGGCTGCGCTGAAGACGCGTGCGGTGAAAAGCGGCGGCGATTATGTCTTGAACGGCGCCAAACAGTTCATCTCCGGCGCCGGCGACAGCGACCTCTATGTCGTGATGGCGCGCACCGGCGGCGACGGCCCGAAAGGCATTTCGACCTTTGTCGTGCCCAAGGATGCGGCCGGCCTTTCGTTCGGCGCCAACGAGCACAAGATGGGCTGGCACATGCAGTCGACCCGCCAGGTCATCTTCGAGGACTGCAAGGTGCCGGCCGAGAACCTGCTCGCCGCAGAAGGCGCAGGCTTCGGCATCGCCATGGCCGGGCTCGACGGCGGCCGGCTCAACATCGCCGCCTGTTCGCTCGGCGGAGCGCAGTCGGCGCTCGACAAGGCGCTTGCCTACACGGCCGAGCGCAAGGCCTTCGGCTCCAAGATCAACCAGTTCCAGGCGCTGCAGTTCAGGTTGGCCGACATGGAAACGGAACTGCAGGCGGCCCGCATCTTTCTCTATGCCGCCGCTTCCAAGCTCGACCGCAAGGCGCCCGACGCCGGCAAATGGTCGGCGATGGCCAAGCGCTTCGTCACCGATATCGGCTTCGACATCGCCAACCAGGCGCTGCAGCTGCACGGCGGCTATGGCTACCTGCACGACTACGGCATCGAGAAGCTGGTGCGGGATCTGCGCGTCCACCAGATCCTCGAAGGCACCAACGAGATCATGCGCGTCATCATCGCGCGGGCGTTGATTGGCAGGCAGTAGGCAGTAGGCAGTAGGCAGTAGGCAGTAGGCAGTAGGCAGTAGGCAGTAGGCAGTAGGCAGTAGGGAAAGATGACCGGCGAGATCAACTCATACAAGGATTTGATCGTTTGGCAGCAGGCGATGGATTTGGCTGTAGCCACCTACTCCTTGACCAAGGCATGGCCAAAAGAGGAACTGTATGGGCTAACCAGCCAAATTCGCCGCTCAGCCACGTCTATCCCCGCAAACATTGCGGAAGGTTACGGCCGAGATAATACCGGCTCTTACCAGCAGTTTCTCAGGATAGCCCAAGGCTCTCTAAAGGAAGTCGAGACGCATCTCCAGATCGCTGAACGCATCGGCTTGGCCACTCGTGGCGAAGTTGGTCATATGCTGTCAGCCACGGAAGCGATCGGAAAAATGCTTCGCCAGCTTATTATCAAGCTCGCACCTGAGTAGACGCCTACTGCCTACTGCCTACTGCCTACTGCCTACTGCCTGATCCAGGGAGCACTATCATGACAACGATCGCCTTCATCGGCCTCGGTAATATGGGCAATCCCATGGCCGCCAACCTCGTAAAGGCGGGTCATACGGTGCTGGGCTTCGACCTCGTGCCCGAGAACCTAGCCACTGCCAAGGAACACGGCGTCACCGTCATGGCGAACGCCGTCGCGGCGGTGAAGGACGCTGACGTCGTCATCACCATGCTGCCGGCCGGCAAGCATGTGTTGTCGGTTTATGAGGACATCGCGCCCAAGGCAAAGGAAGGTGCGCTGTTCATCGATTCCTCGACCATCGATGTCGAATCGGCTCGCAAGGCGCATGCCATTGCCGCGAAGCATGGTCACCCGTCGATCGACGCACCCGTCTCCGGCGGCACGGGCGGCGCCGCTGCCGGCACACTCACATTCATGGCCGGTGGCTCGGATCAGGCGTTTGCCGCTGCCGAGCCGATCCTGAAGCCGATGGCCGGGCGCGTCGTTCATTGCGGCGGCGACGGCGCCGGACAGGCGGCCAAGATCTGCAACAACATGATTCTCGGCATCTCGATGATCGGCGTCGCCGAAGCCTTTGTGCTGGCCGAAAAGCTCGGCCTGTCACACCAGGCGCTGTATGACGTCGCCTCCACTTCCTCGGGCCAGTGCTGGTCGCTCACCACCTATTGCCCGGTGCCCGGCCCTGTTCCGGCCTCGCCGGCCAACCGCGACTACAAGCCCGGCTTTGCTGCCGCGCTGATGCTGAAGGACCTGAAATTATCGCAGGAAGCCGCGCAGAACGCAGGCGCCGCGACTCCGCTCGGCGCCGAAGCCACGCAGCTCTATGCCTTGTTCAATGCGCAAGGCCACGCCGGCGCCGATTTTTCCGGCATTATTAATTTCCTGCGCGGAAATCCGGCATAAGTCTCTGCTTTTGAAGGGTTGTTTCCAAGATTTGCCGGTGCGAAGCCGGCAAATTTAGATTTGCTTAAGGTCTTGCTAACGCACCGGTAACGATGTGCCTTTAAAACGGACTGCGAGGCGGACATCGCGTCTGCCCGGCGCTCCGGATCAGGTCTCGCGTACCGGAGCCCGTAAATTTCGCAAGTATTCTCGTAGCGAAATGCCATGTGTATCTGGCAAAGCCGCGTTCCCGCAGGGACGCGGTTTTTGCGTTTCGGAGACGCCCTCCGCGAGCCGTTCAGGAATGGACCGGGCGCTTAGAGCAATTCCAGGAAAAGTGTGAGCGGTTTTCCGCCCGGAATTGCGTCAAAACAAGGAGATAGAGCATTTCGCCGTTTTCGTGAAACGGTGAAATGCTCTAGTCAGGAGCGCCCGGAGAACATCCGCTTAGCGCTTGCGCAAATCGGCGTCAGCGAGATCGAGCGCCCTGGCGATGCGTTCGCAAGCCATGTCGATCGTGTCGCGCGTCCAGATCAGCGGCGGCGAGAGAATCATAGTGTCGCCGGTGGCCCGCAGCATCATGCCCTGCGCGATCGCGTGGTCGCGCACGACGACGGCCGCATTTCCCGATGGCAAATAACGTTCCTTGGTCGCCTTGTCCTTGACGATCTCGATCGCGCCCATCAGGCCGATCGAGCGCACCTCGCCGACCAGCCTGTGTCCGGCGATCCGCTCCTGCAGCGCCTGCGCGAAATAGGGACCGGTGTCGTTCTTGACCCTTTCGACCAGGCCTTCCTTCTCGATGATCTCGAGGTTCTTGAGCGCCACCGCGCAAGCCACCGGATGACCGGAATAGGTGTAGCCATGGTAGAACTCGCCGCCTTTCTCGACCAGCGTCTTGGCGATGCGGTCGCCGACCAGCAGCGCCGAGAGCGGCTGGTAGCCCGAGGTGAGCGCCTTGGCGGTGGTGATGGTGTCGGGCTCGATCCCGAACGTCTGCGCCGCGAACCATTCGCCGGTGCGACCATAGCCGGTGATGACCTCGTCCAGCATCAAAAGCACATCGTATTTGCGGCAGATGCGCTCAACTTCCGGCCAGTAGCTCATCGGTGGGATCTTCACCCCGCCCGCGCCCATCACCGGCTCGCCGATGAAGGCGGCGACCTTGTCGGCGCCGGCTTCGAGGATCGCGTCCTCGACCGCCTTCGCCGCGCGGATGCCGAAATCATGGTCGCTTTCGCCGGGCAACGCGAGCTCATAGGCATAGGGCATCATCACATGGACGATGTTGGGCACGGCACCGCCGAGCTGCTTGTGCATCGGCTCCATGCCGCCGAGCGACGTGCCGGCTACGGTCGAGCCGTGATAGGCCGACTTGCGCGAGATGACGCGGTTCTTCTCGGGCTTGCCTTCAAGCGCCCAATAGTGGCGCACGAGCCTGAGCGCCGTGTCGTTGGCCTCCGACCCGGACGAACCGTAGAAGACCTGGCTGACATGCGTCGGCGCCAGCTCCGCCAGCTTCTTCGACAACAGCACCGGCGTCGGCGTCGAGCATTTGAAGAAGGAGTTGTAGTAAGGCAGCTCCTTCATCTGCGCGTAGGCCGCCTCGGCCAGCTCATCGCGGCCATAGCCGACATTGACGCACCACAGGCCCGCCATGCCGTCGAGGATTTCGGTGCCGTCGGCATCGTAGATGAACGGGCCGTTGGCATGGGTGATGATGCGCGAGCCCGTCTCGCGCAGCTCCTTATGGTCGGTGAAGGGGTGCAGGTGATGCGCGGCATCGATCTGCTGAAGCTGCTTCAGCGAATAATTCTGATAGGTCATGGATTTGATCTTTCCTCTTGAATCAATCCGGCAGCGGCCGGGGCGGATTCGTCAGAGGAAGCGGGGCGGCGAATAGCCGATGCGGGCGCACAGCCGCAACAGCTCGGCGCGCAGCGTGCGCGGTGACGGCGTCACCGCGACCCCGAAGGCGCCTGATGTGCTGAAGCGGATCATGGCAGCAGCTTACGCCGCCTGACGCCCAGAATTCAAGCCATGCCTATGAGGCAGGCTTACCCAGCGCCCGTTGCAGGAAAACATAGCGCATTGCCGTCTGCGCCGCCTGCGGCCGGCGGTCGCCGCGCCCGCCATGGCCGCCTTCGGTCTCCTCGAAGAACAGCGTCCTGCCGTGACCTGCCTCTTGCAGCCGCGCCGCCATCTTACGCGCATGTCCGGGATGGACGCGGTCGTCGGCGGTGGACGTCATCAGGAGCACCGGCGGATAGGCAGCGTCCACCTTGACATGCTGGTAAGGCGAATAGGCACCGAGCCAGGCCGCCTCCTCCGGCTTCGACGGATCGCCATATTCAGCCATCCACGAGGCGCCGGGGGGCAGGTCGGTGTAGCGCAGCATATCGAGCAGCGGCACGTCGATGATGACGGCGCCGAACAGCTCCGGCCGCTGGGTCAACGACGTGCCGGTGAGCAGGCCGCCATTGGAACCGCCCTGGATGCCAAGCTGCGCCGCCGTGGTGATGCCGCGCCGGACCACGTCCTCGGCCACGGCCGCGAAATCGTCGAAAGCGTTCTGGCGCTTGCCCTTCAGCGCCGCCTGATGCCAGGCCGGACCGAACTCGCCGCCGCCTCGGATATTGGCCTGGATATAGGCGTTGCCCCTGTCCAGCCAGAGCCTGCCGCGAATGCCGGCATAGCCGGGCAGCAGCGGCACTTCAAAGCCGCCATAGCCGTAGAGCAGCGTCGGCACCGGTCCTTTCTGGTCGCGCCGCCGCACCACGAAATACGGGATCATCGTGCCGTCCTTCGAGCGCGCCTCGAACTGCTCCGAGATATAAGGCGAGGCGTCGAAGCGGGCCGGCTGCGACTTCACCGTTTGAAGCGTCTCGCCATTGTCATCCGACCAGATGATCGAGCTCGGCGTCAGGAAATCGGTGAAGGAGAAGGAGACGCTCGACCCGAAATGCTCGACATGGCTGATGCCGACATTGCCGTTGTCGGGCAGCGCTATCCGCTTCAGCGACCAGCCTTCTGCGGCGCGGTCGCAGGCGATGATCTTGCCGCGCACATTGTCCATCAGGTTGATGAACAGCCGGTCCTGCGTCCTGGCGAGGCCGGCGATCGAAACGCGGTGCGCCGGCTCGAGCACGGTCTGGAACGGACCGAAGGCACCGTTCTCGATCCAGCGATCGAAATCGACCGAATAGAGCCCGTCGGGCAGGCAGCGCGTGCCGTCCGGCGCCGTCCAGGGGCTGCGCACGCCGAAGATCAGTTGGCCCTTGAAGACCACGGTGTCGGTGGCGTCGTCGGGCAGCGGGATGCGCCGGTTCTCGCCCGAAGCCAGCCGCAGGAAACTGTGCGAAGTGAAGAAGTCGAGCGTCTTGCCGAGCAGCACGTGCCGCTTGTCGCCGTCATATTCGACGCCGCCGCCGACCGCGAGATGTTGTTTCTCGCCTTCGAGGATCGGCGTGGCGTCCTCGAGCTTGGCGCCGCGCCGCCACAGCTTGATCACGCGCGGGTAGCCGGACTGCGTCTTGTCGTCTTCCTCGAAAGCGGCGGAGACGATCACGGTATCTTCGTCCAGCCAGGAAAAGCCCGACTTGGAAGCGGGCGCCCGAAACCCGTCCTCGACGAAGGATTTCGTCACGATGTCGAATTCGCGCATCTCGCTGGCATCGCCGCCATCGGGCGACATGTAGAGCAGGCAGCGGTTGAAATCGGGATAGAGCCGGCTCGCCCCGCCGAACACCCACTTCACGCCTTCCTTCGCGGAAAGCTGATCGAAGTCGATGATCGTCTCCCAGTCGGGCTTGTCGGTCTTGTAGGACGCGACCGTCGTGCGCCGCCAGAGACCCAGCGCATTGGTCTTGTCCTGCCAGAAATTATAGACGTAGCCGGCAAGCGCAGCCCCGACGGGCATATTGTCCTCGGCGGTCATCAGGTCGAGCGCGGTCTCGAACGCGGCCTGATAAGAAGGATCGCCCTGCAGTTCGGCGACCGTCAGCACATTCTGGCGATGAACCCAGTCCAGCGCTTCCTTGCCATTGCGATCCTCAAGCCAGAGGTAGGGATCGTCGGCGGTCAATTCGAGCTGGGTTTTGGTCATCGTGCTGGTCATGCAGGTCTCCATCCGGCGGCCCCGCCTACATCGCGTTCGCTGCCTTGATATTCAAGAGCCATTCGGGGCCGATTACAAAACCCGCCTGCGCGCGATCGTCGCCGCCGCCAGCGCCGCGGAGATGGCGCCAAGCGTGACCGGCAGGCCGGCGGCGCCGATGACATCCATGACGCCGCCGGTGAGCGGCGGCACGACGATGCCGCCAAAACCCCACATCAGCGAGAAGGCGGCATTGCCGGCAACCAGCGCCGACCCGGTGAAGCGCTCGCCGAGCTCGATGATCGACATCGTGTAGATGCCGTAGGAAACGGCGCCCCAGATAAAGACGCAAGCCCAGATCAGCGGCGTCTCGATCAGCGCCGGCAAAGCCACGCATCCAAGGACGGTCACCGCCACGCAGCCGAACCGCACCAGGCGCGCCGTCAGCCTTTCGGCGAGCAGGCCGAGCGGCACCTGCATGGCGATGTTGCCGGCGATCATCACGGAAAGCAGCGCCGACATACGCGCTTCGGGAATGCCGTGATGCGTCCCATAGACCGGCAGCAGCGCCAGTATCGCCTGCTCGAACCCGGCCGCGACGATCACGGCCGACATAAGTAGCCAGGCCATTGGTATGAAGCCCAGCACCGAAACTTTGTTCTCGGCCTCGTCGACGTTCGGCAGCCTTTTCACCACCACGGCCAGGCAGCCGCCGCAGAAGAGGAAGGCAAGAATGCCGACAAGGAAAGGCGGCCAGCCTTCCGTGCCGACGCCGAGCAGGCAGAGCGGCCCGGCCGCGAAGCCCGCCGAGATGATGGTTGAATAGATGCCCATGACGCGACCGCGCCGCGCCGGCGGCGCAAGCGCAATCACCCAGATTTCGCTCAGGACATAGAGCGGGTTGGTCACCACGCCGATCAGGAAGCGCAGCGGGAACCACAGATAGACATTTTGCGTCCAGCCGATCAGCGCCAGCACCAGCGCCGAAAGCGCCGCGCAGGTCAGCGCGGTCCGCCCCGCCCCGAACCGGCGCGCCAATCCCGGGATCAGCGGCGAGGACAGGATGAAGCCGACCGGCGTCATCGCCGCCGACAGCCCGATCATCGCCGGCGAAATGCCTTGCCGCTGCAGGATGAAGCTGAGCAGCGGATAGGAAAGCCCTTGCGCAATGGCGAAGACGGAAACCGTCGCGATCACGCCGGTGATCGCGGCCCACTGCACCGTCTCGTCGCTTTCCGAGCCCGCCAGCGCCATCAATGCCGCTCCAATCTTCGGAGCCTTAGCCGCTACCGGCGACAGCCGTAAGGGCCAACGGCGAAAGCGCATGCTCCAGCCAGTCCCTGTCAGGAGCGCTGGCGCTGCCAGGATCGGCACAAGGTAGCGGCACCCAGCAACGCATGGAGCCCGACGATGACGGCAGGCAGCCGAGCGGCCGATCGCCTGCGGCCGCCTCCCCTTCCGTCATGTCGCTTCCCTCGCCCTAGTGGTCGCCGCCTCCTCACCGGCTGTATTGCTGCCAGTCCATTATGCCGGCCAAATTCGCATCCTCACGAGGCCTCTCATGACTGCCGCCCTTCATCCTGCCGAGCCGGCACTGGCAACCGATCGCGCCCGCCGTGGCGGCCGCGCGGGAAAGCGCGCCGGCGGTTCGGCCGCCTTCGAGCAGCCCGCCTTCCGGCAATTGAAGAACCCGCTGACGCCGACCAGGCTGGTGTCCGATGACGAATTGGAATCAATCCACCTCGCCTCACTGCGCGTGCTGAGGGAAATCGGCGTCGACGTTCTGCACGACGAGGCCCGCCGCATCATGAAGGCGCATGGCGCGGACGTGCGCGAAGGCTCGGAGCGCGTGCGCTTCGACAGCGACATGATCCTCGAGCTTGTCTCGCACTGCCCGTCGGAATTCACCCTGCATGCCCGCAACCCGGCGCATAATCTGCGCTTCGGCGGCAACAACGTCATCCTGTCGATGATGGCTTCGGCGCCGAACTGCTCCGACCTCGACCGCGGCCGCAGGCCCGGCAACCAGGCCGATTACCGCAACTTCCTGCGCCTGGCGCAGATGCACAACATCCTGCACTGCACCGGCGGCTATCCGGTCGAGCCGATCGATATCCATCCGTCGGTGCGGCACCTGGAATGCATTCGCGACCTAGCCATGCTGACCGACAAAGTCTTCCACATCTATTCACTCGGCAAGGAACGCAACGTCGACGGCATCGAGATCACTCGCATCGCGCGCGGCATCAGCCGCGAGCAGCTGATGCAGGAACCGTCGGTCTTCACCATCATCAACACCAATTCGCCGCTCAAGCTCGACGTGCCGATGATGGAAGGCATCATCCAGATGTCGAGCATGGGCCAGGCCGTGATCGTCACGCCCTTCACGCTGTCCGGCGCCATGGCGCCCGTCACCGTCGCCGGCGCGCTGGTGCAGCAGAACGCCGAGGCGCTCTCGGGCATTGCCTTCGCGCAGATGGTCAAGAAAGGCGCGCCGGTCGGCTATGGCGGCTTCACCTCCAATGTCGACATGAAGTCCGGCGCGCCGGCCTTCGGCACGCCCGAATATATGAAGGCGCAGCTCGTCGGCGGCCAGCTCGCGCGCCGCTACCAAATTCCCTACCGCACCTCCAACACCTGCGCCGCCAATACGGTCGACGCCCAGGCCGCCTATGAAAGCGTGTTCTCGCTGTGGGGCGCGATCCAGGGCGGCGGCAATCTGATGATGCATGGCGCCGGATGGCTGGAAGGCGGCCTGCGCTGCTCCTATGAAAAGACCATCCTCGACATCGACCTTTTGCAAATGGTGGCCGAATTCCTCACCCCGCTCGACCTCTCCGAGGATGCGCTCGGCTTCGACGCCATGCAGTCGGTCGGTCCTGGCGGTCATTTCTTCGGCACCCAGCACACGCAGGAGCGCTACAAGACCGCCTTCTATTCGCCGATCGTGTCCGACTGGCGCAATTTCGAGACATGGTCCGAGGCGGGCTCGCCGACGGCGATGGAGCGGACCAACAAGGTCTGGAAGGAGCGCCTTGCCTCCTACGAGGAGCCGTATATGGATCCGGCCATCCGCGAGGAGCTCAACGACTTCGTCGAGAAACGCCGCGCCGAAGGCGGCGCGCCGACGGATTTCTGACCATCTGTGTTGAGGATGAATAGTCGACCCCCACTCCGTCGAGCTTCGCTCGACACCTCTCCCCCGATCGACGGGGGAGAGGAAAGGCGCGAGGCGATTCCAGCTGTCTCCTTTCCTCTCCCTCCGGAGGGGGGAGAGGTGGCGCCGCGAAGCGGCGACGGAGTGGGGGAAGGCGCTGTTCAAACGCGAAGCCGTCGCAAACAGGGCACGACCCAGCAAGCCGGAAATCAAACGGATTTGGTGCACAGTCGACCCCCACTCCGTCGAGCTTCGCTCGACACCTCTCCCCCGATCGACGGGGGAGAGGAAAGGCGCGCGGCGATTCCAGCTGGCTCCTTTCCTCTCCCTCCGGAGGGGGGAGAGGTGGCGCCGCGAAGCGGCGACGGAGTGGGGGAAGGCGCTGCTCAAACGCGAAGCCGTCGCAAACAAGGCACGACCAAGCGCGCAAGAAATCTCCGGCAAGCCGGCAATCAAGCGGAAGCTTTGCTTTGGCTTGAATTGAAGTCACGCAAGCTCGGCGGCTATCGCTTTACGCGCCAGTTTTCCATCGGACCGTTCTTCGCCGACTTCGCTTGCCGCGAGCGTCGGCTCGTCGTCGAGGTCGATGGATCCCAACACGCCGACAGCTCATATGACCGCCGCCGCGACCACTTCATGCAGGCTCAGGGCTACTCGATCCTGCGCTTCTGGAACCATGACGTCCTGAAACATCGTGCTTCCGTCTGTGAAACCATCCTCGCCGCGCTCGACGGCAGGCTGGCCGAAAACATCGCGGCATCCGATCTCCGCTTTGTTTTCACACCTCGATCCCTCGATTCAGTATTTTCAAACACGGATCTATCTGCATGAAATCCCACGTAAAAGCGGTTGTCATCGGCGGCGGAGTCGTCGGCTGTTCGGTGCTCTATCACCTCGCCAAGGCCGGCTGGACCGACATCATGCTGATCGAGCGCTCGGAGCTGACCTCCGGCTCGTCCTGGCATGCGGCGGGCGGCTTCCATACGCTGAACGGCGACCCGAACGTCGCCAAGCTGCAGGCCTACACGGTCCAGCTCTACAAGGAGATCGAGGAACTCTCCAGGCAGTCCTGCTCGCTGCATCTGACCGGCGGCGTCATGATGGCCGATACGCCCGAGCGCATGGACTTTCTGCGGCTGGCTCACGCCAAGGGCCGCTATCTCGGCATGGATACCGAGCTGATCACGCCCTCGGAAGCCAAGGCGATGTTCCCGCTGATGGACGAAACGAACTTCGTCGGCGCCATGTGGGATCCGGTCGAAGGTCATCTCGACCCTTCGGGCACCACCATCGCCTATTCCAAGGCGGCAAAAAAGCTCGGCGCCGAGATCGTGCTGCGCAACCGCGTCGTCGACCTGACTCAGCAGCCGGACGGCACCTGGAACGTCGTCACCGAGCAGGGCACGGTCCATGCCGAGCACGTCGTCAATTGCGGCGGCCTGTGGGCGCGCGAGATCGGCCGCATGGTCGGCGTCGAGCTGCCGGTTTTGGCCATGGAGCATATGTACCTTTTGACCGAGCCGATGCCGGAGGTCGAGGAATTCAACAAGTCGACCGGCCGCGAGATGATCGGCGTGCTCGACTTCAAGGGCGAGATCTACACCCGCCAGGAGCGCAACGGCGTCCTGCTCGGCACCTACGAGAAGGCGTGCAAGCCGTGGTCGCCGGTCAACACGCCGTGGGATTTCGGCCATGAGTTGCTGCAGCCCGACATCGACCGCATCGCGCCGTCGCTGGAGATCGGCTTCAAGCATTTCCCCGGCATCGAGAAGGCCGGCATCAAGCAGATCATCAACGGCCCCTTCACCTTCGCGCTCGATGGCAATCCGCTGGTCGGCCCGGTGCAGGGCCTGACCAATTTCTGGTGCGCTTGCGCCGTCATGGCCGGGTTCAGCCAGGGCGGCGGCGTAGGCCTCGCGCTCTCCAACTGGATGGTGCATGGCGATCCGGGCTTCGACGTCTGGGGCATGGATGTCGCTCGCTTCGGCGAATGGGCGAGCCTGCGCTACACCAACGCCAAGGTGCGCGAAAACTATTCGCGCCGCTTCTCGATCCGCTTCCCGAACGAGGAACTGCCCGCCGCCCGTCCGGCGCAGACGACCCCACTTTACGACACCATGCTCGCCAACAACGCCGTCATGGGCGATTCGTGGGGCCTGGAAACGCCGCTCTGGTTCGCGCCGAAGGGCACGGAGCCGAAGGACCTCGTCTCCTTCCACCGCTCCAACGATTTCGGCCCGATCGGCGAGGAAGTGCGCGCCACGCGCGACAGGGTCGGCGTCACCGAGATCGCCAACTTCGCCAAATACGAGGTGTCCGGTCCGGGCGCGGAAGATTTCCTCAACCGGCTGATGACCAACCGCATGCCGAAGGTCGGCCGTATCGTGCTGACCCCGATGGTCAACGAATTCGGCAAGCTGATCGGCGACTTCACCATCGCCAAGGCCGGCCCAAGGAATGGAGAAGACCGCTTCATGATCTGGGGCTCGTCCGCAGCGCAGAAATATCACATGCGCTGGTTCGAGAAGCACCTGCCGAAGGATGGCTCGGTGCGCATCCACCGCTTCGACCAGACGCTGGTCGGTCTCTCCATCGCCGGGCCGAAATCGCGCGACCTGCTGCAGAAGCTCGTCGATGTAGACGTCTCGACAAAGGCCTTCCGCTTCATGGACTTCCGCGAGATGGCGGTCGGCGGCGCGCCCTGCATGGTCAACCGCATCAGCTATACCGGCGACCTCGGCTACGAGATCTGGATGGCGCCAGCCTATCAACGCCTCGTCTACAAGGCGATCAAGGAAGCCGGCGCGGAATTCGGCATCGTCGATTTCGGCATGCGTGCGCTGCTCTCCATGCGCCTGGAAAAGAATTTTCCGACCTGGTTCCGTGAATTGCGTCCGATCTACGGACCGTTCGAAGGCTCGATGGACCGCTTCATCAAGCTGGAGAAGAACGACTTCATCGGCCGCGAGGCGTCCGCCAAGGAGCATGCCGAAGGGCCGAAGCTGCGCCGGGTCTCCTTCATCGTCGACGCTGCCGATGCCGACGTGATGGGCGACGAGCCGATCTGGGCCAAGGTCGGCAAGGACTACGGCACGGTCGAGAAGCCGCATGGCTACGGCGCGCCGCGCTTCGACACGTCAGGCAAGGAAGTGCGCGGCTCGAAGGCCGCCGAAGGCGCTTCGGCCGTGCGCGGCATCGTCGATGGCGACTGGCGCGTCATTGGTTGGGTGACCTCGGGCGGCTATGCGCATTACGTGCAGAAGTCGATGGCGCAGGGCTATGTGCCGGCCGCTCTTGCCGAGGACGAAAGCGCCGGCCTGTTCGAGATCGAGATTCTCGGCCACCGCCGCCCCGCCCGCATCAATGTCGAACCGCCTTTCGACCCGAGCGGCGAGAAGATGCGGACCTGAAGCCCCATTGTTGGATTGCGTCGGTAGCTATGGCATGGTCCGAGCCCACTACCGGCGCATCAGCATGAGAAGACCGTCCCCTTGCGGCAACTAGAGAAATGGACCGATTGGCTCTGCGATGAACGGGTCGGTCCATTCAGCGCGGCGGTTGCGTCGGTCCTCCTCTACTGTCTGACCCAGATCGTCATGATGGCCCTGCTGTCCCATGTTGCGGGCACGGGCGTCGGTGTCGACGATGCAGAGCAATTGACGGAAATGCGGTTCCTGGCCGCCGGCTACGGCAGCTCGCAGCCGCCTCTATACACCTGGCTGGCGACGCTTGCGGCCTCGCTGGTCGGAACCAGCGTCCTTGCCCTCAAGATCGTCAAATACGGCCTGCTGGCCGCGGGGCTGGTCGCCTATTTCACCGCCATACGCCGCCTCGGCTACTCGAACCGCGCCGCGGCGGCCGGCATATTCGGATTGCTGCTGTTTCCTCAGATCTTCTGGGAGATGCAGCACGCCCTCACCCACTCGGTCGCCATATTCTGTTTCACCTCGGTGCTGCTTCTGGCGCTGGTCGAGGTGGAGAAGCGGCGATCGGCTGTTGCCTATGCGTTTTTCGGCCTGGCGACGGCGGCCGCGATGCTGTCGAAATACAACATCGTCATCTTCCTTGCCGCCCTGTTCCTGGCATCTCTCTCGGTTCGCGAAACGCGTGAGGCGATCTTCGACCGCCGTTTCGCAATCAGCGTGGCGGTGGCGGTCCTTGCCTGCCTGCCGACGCTTTATTGGAGCCTGACACATCTGGAAGACCTGCTCGCGCACCAAGGGGGCCTAGGCGTCGCCGAAGGCGGCAGCGTTGCGAAAACGGCGCTTCTCGGCATCCGCAGATTGGTCAACGCGATCGTCAATTTCGCTGGACTGCCGGTCGTGATTTTTGCCGTCGCCTACGTCCTGGCGACAAGAAAACGGACGGATCCGCCTCAGCCGGTACGGTGGCCGGAAAAGCTGTTGTGGCGGGCGATCGTACTTGGTTTTGTGGTCATGGTCACAGTCGTGTTGGCGGCCGGCATCACCCAGTTTCGCGACCGCTGGATGCTACCGATCTTCATCCTCTTGCCCGCGGCGCTCGCCATGCGCTTCGACGCCATGGGCCAGAAGGGCCGAAAGACGCAAGCCACCATTGTCTTCGTCGGCGCTCTCCTTGCCATATTGGTGCTGCCGCTGAGCTGGTACATGCATCTGCACGGCGGCGACAGCCGCGGCAGCATCGTGCGCATGGATTACCGCTCGCTTTACGACCAGATCAACGCCGACGGACCGGTCAAGACCGTGGTCTCGAGCTGGTTCTGGGTCGGCAATCTGCGCCTGGTCGATGCCGATCTCATCGCGCTCGATGATGAGACGCCGGACTTCGCCAGGTCGATCCGCGAGCCGGCGGTGCTCGTGCTTACCGACGACAGGGAATCGTCCTCGGAGGTTTTCGAAGAGTTGGCGAAGGTCGGCTACGTGATGGACACCATCCACCGCACGATTGAAGTGCCGCAGGCACTCGGCTTTCCGCCCCGCAAGGTCACGATTACTAAACTGCACAAGAAGCCCGCGCAGTAAGCTTCAGGTGGGACGAATGGACAAGCTAGGCTTCGGCCGCCATCGCAAGATCATGCCCTTCGAGCCAAGCTCGGTCGAAGCGCTGCGCGAGGCCTCGCGCGAAAAGGCGGCCTCGCTCAACCAGCATCTGCTGGGCTATGGCGCGACCGCCGAAGCCGAGTGGGCGAAGGCGGGCGCCGCCGCGCCGGACTTGGCCGAAATGCGCAGATACCGGCTGGACCGCATCCGCGCCGAGCTGAAACGCCGCGACTATGCCGGCGCCCTGCTCTACGACCCGATCAACATCCGCTACGCGACGGATTCGACCAACATGCAGCTCTGGGTCGCGCACAATCCGACACGCCACTGTTTCGTCGCCACGGAAGGGCCGGTGGTGTTGTTCGACTATTTCTCCTGCGAGCACCTGTCCGATCATTCGGGTGTCGTCGACGAGGTGCGTCCCGCCGTGTCGTGGATATATCTCTACAGCGGCGAGCTCACCGAGCAGAAAGTCCGGCGCTGGGGTGCCGGTATCGCCGAGCTCGTTGCCGAGCATGGCGGCGGCAACCACCGCGTTGCCGTCGACCGAATCAACCCGGAAGGCGTTGAGGAACTCGCCCGCCGCGGCATCGCGATAGGCAATGGCGAGGCGGTGATGGAAAGTGCACGCCTCATCAAATCGCCGGACGAGATCCTCGCCATGCGCCGCGCCATCGTCGCCTGCGAGGCAGCGATTGGCGAGATGGAGACAGCGCTGAAGCCCGGCATCTCCGAAAACGAGCTCTGGGCGGAACTGCATCGCGGCAACATCGCGCGCGGCGGCGAATGGATCGAAACGCGTCTTTTGTCATCGGGACCGCGCACCAATCCCTGGTTCCAGGAATGCTCCTCGCGCGTCATCGAGGATGGCGACCTCGTCGCCTTCGACACGGACCTGATCGGTCCCTACGGGTGCTGCGCCGATCTTTCGCGCACATGGCTTTGCGGCGACCGGCAGCCGTCGAACGAGCAGCGCGACCTCTTCCGCATCGCCGCCGATCAGATCGCTCATAACACCGATCTGATGCGGCCGGGCATCTCCTTTCGCGATCTCGTCGAGCGCTCGGCGGTGCCGCCGGACGACTGCTATCCGACGCGCTACGGCGTGCTCTATCATGGGGTCGGCCTTGCGGACGAATATCCGACGCTGCCGCATGCCGGCGACTGGACCGACGACACGCCGGACGGCGTGCTCGAACCCGGCATGGTGCTTTGCGTCGAAAGCTATATCGGCAGGCTTGGCGGGCGCGAAGGCGTCAAGATCGAGGAACAGATCCTGATCACCGAAACCGGCAACGAGAAGCTTTCAGCCTATCCGCTGGACGAGCGGCTGCTCTGATCCGCCTTCGACAGCCGCGACGGCGTCGCGCATCGCGGCAACGATTTTTTCCGGCGTCGTTCGGGCGGTGATATAGGGCAGGCCCTTGCGCCGCGCCGTCCAGCCGACCACCTTCACGTCCCTCGCCGCCGGCTCGAAACGTTGCGCCAGCGCCCAGCTTTCGCAGTCGATGGCCGCAACATCGGCCCTGCCTTCCGCGATCGCCACGATCGACGACCGGTGGCCGCCGCTTTCGCCGCGCGAGGCGAAGATGTCCAGGCTTTCGCCCATCGCTTCCAGGTCGCGCTGCAGGCCGATCAGGCCGGACATCGAATCCGGATTGTTGAAGGTGAAGCGCTTGCCGCGGAGAAGGTCGATCGGGATGAGGGCCTTGCCGTCCGCGGGCGAGGCAATCCCCGGTCCGCCATCCGCCGGCATCACCAGCGCGCTGGAATAGAGCTCTCCCTGCCCGCCCTCGAACGCATCGTAGCTCGGCTGCGCAATCACCTGCACGTGCCGCGCAAGGCCGAGTTCCATCGGCCCCCAGCAGGTTTGCCCGAAGAGCAGCGCCGGGCTCAGCCAGAGCTGGTGAAAGTCCAACTCTTCCGGGGGCAGCGTCGCCGGGTCGGGCGCGATCGGCTTGCCGGCGTCATCGACTATGCCGCCGGGAACTCCTGGCAGCTCGCGATTGCTGCGCACGACCGCCTCCGGCGCATCGATGCCCCTTTGCCGGAAAGCGTCACGGAGCCGCGCCCATTGGGCGTCGACTTGGGCACGCGCTTCGGACCAATCATACATAGGCAGGGCCGCAACGAACTTGCTCATGTCGAATAGCTTTCAAAGGCAAGCGGCCTTCGGCGCCTGCGTTCCGCCGCGGAAAAAGCGTCGCGGAAAGTCGAAATTACTCCTTTGGCGGCTCGGCGGGAACCGGCGCCGTGCCAAGTCCGCTGACATTGCGCGCCCTGACGCGCGGCTTGAAGGCGCGGCCCGGTTCCGGCGTGCGCCGCAGCACCGGATGGACGATCGGCTCTTTGGCCCTGAACGCATGGGCTTTCAGCATCGCAAAATAGTTCGGATAGGCATAACCGTTGTTCATCCGCAGCCATTCCTCGCGGCGCTCGCGAAAGAGCTTCGGCAGCCGGTACCAGGCAATGGTCGGGCTCTTGTGATGAACGAAATGCAGATTGTTGTTCAGGAACAGGAAGGAGAGCGGCGAGCGCTCGACGATCACCGTTCGCCCCTCCGGATGCTCCGACCACTGGTGCTCGGCATAGGTGCGGATCGAGATCAGCGACTGACCGAGCCACACCGGCACCAGGATATAGAGCCACAGCGGGATGCCGAAGCCGAACGTGACGATCGGCGCCACAATCGCGAGGCCGACGGCATGCAGCAGCCAGGCCTTGCGGATCGCTTTGTCGCCGGCAAGGATCTGCTTGGCATCGTCGATGAAGAAACCGACCGAGGACAACCACGGACCGAGGACGAGGCGGCCAACCATGGTGTTGTTGATCTTGAGCAGAAGCTTCATTGTCGGCGGCAGGCCCTCATGCATCCAGAGCGCCTGATAGTAGCTCTCCGGATCGTCAAGCGGATCGGTCAGGCGCTCGTCTGCATGATGGCGAAGGTGGATGGTCTTGAAGCGGCGGAACGGCCAGACCATGCCGATGGGGAGGAAGACGAAGGCTTCATTGATCCTGGCGTTGCGGGTCGGATGACCGTGCAGCACTTCGTGCATGATCGAGGATTGCAGAGCCAGGATAAAGGGCAGGACGGCAAGCGCCAGAAGCGGATGGGATGGCCAGACAAGGAAACCGGTGGCGAGCCATGCGCCGTAGCAGAAGAGTGTGAGGAAGACTGTCGGCCATTCGACAGCCGGTGTGCTGCGACGTCTCTTTTTCGTGCCGGTATTCACGCTTGCCATGCTCTTGACCACTGCCCCCCAGTCGCCGGAACCAACTCGATTCCTGACAACATTGTGTCAGTAGCCTGCCGTTACATCAATGCGACAATGCGCACAAACCGTTGCGAATGCGCATTTTTGGCGGCATATGTTATACATTGTAAACAGACATCGGGATTCATTTCCGCCTGAGCCACGTTCAGAACGACTCCGGCGCAAATTTTTCCTCTCCGACACGGAAGCAGCGTGATGGACAAGCGCGATCTATCGACGACCTTTCGGGAGCGCCTGAAATTGCTCTTGACACGGTCCGACCTGAACCAGTCGGCCTTCGCGACGGCGGTCGGCATCGACCGTTCGGCGCTGTCGCAGCTCCTCTCCGGCGCCTCGACCCGCCTGCCGCGCGCCGAGACCCTCCTCAACATCGCCGCCGAGTTCAAGGTATCGCTCGACTGGCTGCTGGGCCTGAGCCAGGACGAAGGTGTCACCGGCGAAATCAGAGAAAGCCTGGAGATCGAAGAGGCGCCCGACGGCTTCGACCGCACGCTTTTGGCCAAATGGCATGCCGAGGCAGCCGGCACCAAGATCCGCTATGTGCCCGCGGGCATTCCCGACCTTCTGCGGACCGAGGCACTGGTGGAATATGAGGCCGGCATTGCCAACAAGAGCCGTGAGGCGCAGGCAGGCGAAACGCAATATCGCATCGACTACAACCGTCGGCCGGAGACCGACATGGAGGTCTGCATGCCGCGCCACACGCTGGAGATCTTCGCGCGCGGCCTCGGCGTCTGGGATCGTTTCCCCGAGGCCGAACGGCGCAAGCAATTGCTGCACATGGCGGCGCTGCTTGACGACCTTTATCCGACCTTTCGCCTGTTCCTCTATGACGGCCGCATTCGCTATTCGATCCCCTATACGATCTTCGGCCCTTATCGCGCCGCAATCTATGTCGGCGACATGTATATCGTGCTGAGCGCCACTCAGCCGATCCGCACGCTCACCAGCCATTTCGACAACCTGATCCGGGCCGCCGACATCAACGCGCACGAGGCCGCGAGCTTTGCGCAAAAGCTGGCCGCAATGTCCTTCCCATCAAGCTCTGCCTGATCGCGCGCTTCGGCATCATCTTGGTCGCCGGTCATCGTTCCAGGGAAACCCGTGGCCTTTCGCGGCCGCAAATTCGTTGACTGGACATAAAGACTTCTTTATATCGTTATTTGAATTTGAACGCGAAAGCCATTCCAGGCAGGAAATTCAGGGCCATGACCGCGACCAACCCTATTGACGCACTGCTTGCCGAGAAAGGCGTGCTTTTGGCCGATGGCGCTACCGGCACCAATCTGTTCGCGATGGGTCTGGAGGCCGGGGAAGCGCCTGAGCTGCTCAATGAGGCGGCGCCCGAGACCATCGCCAGCCTGCATCAGAACTTTGTCGACGCCGGCGCCGATATCATTCTCACCAATTCCTTCGGCGGCACTCGTCACAGGCTGAAGCTGCATCATGCGCAGGATCGCGTCCACGAGCTGAACAAGCGCGCCGCCGAGATTGCCCGCTCTGTCGCCGACAAGGCCGGCCGCAAGGTGATCGTCGCCGGCTCCGTCGGCCCGACCGGCGAATTGCTGGTGCCGCTCGGCGCCATGACCTATGACGAGGCGGTCGAGGCCTTCGCCGAACAGATCGAGGGCTTGAAGGCCGGCGGCGCCGAAGTCGCCTGGATCGAGACCATGTCGGCGCCGGACGAGATCCGCGCCGCGGCTGAGGCCGCCATCCGGGTCGGCCTGCCCTATACCTACACCGGTTCCTTCGACACGGCCGGCCGCACCATGATGGGCCTGCTGCCGAAGGATATCCACGCCGTCGCCGATGGCCTGTCGCAGGCCCCTCTCGGCGTCGGCGCCAATTGCGGCGTCGGCGCTTCCGATATCCTGGCGTCGCTGCTCGACATGACCGAGGCGAAGCCGGATGCGACCGTGATCGTCAAGGGCAATTGCGGCATTCCGGAGTTCCGCGGCGCAGAGATCCATTATTCCGGCACGCCGGAGCTGATGTCCGATTATGTGCGGCTGGCGGTCGATGCCGGCGCCAAGATTGTCGGCGGCTGCTGCGGCACCTCGTTCGCGCACCTTGCTGCCATGCGCAAGGCGCTGGACGCGCACACCAAGTCGACCCGCCCGACCGTCGAGACGATCGTCCAGCGCATCGGCCCGATGCGCAACAAGGCGGCGACGGCAAACACCGCCGAGACCAGCGAAGCCCGCCGCGAGCGCCGGCGCAGCCGCGCCTGATACGTTTTCTACTTGCTGTTTTCAGCGTAGCGCGACAGCGCGGTATTGAGATCGGTGCCGGCGCTGCCCTGGTTGTCGGCGCCCATCGTCATCAGGGCGCCCGATGCGCCGGGGTCGCTGATCTGCTCGAGCATCGAGCGAAAACGGTCGTTGTTGAGGGCCGAAAGCGCTGTGTTGCGCGCCGCGTCGACATCGTTCCTGATGCGCGCGGCTTCCGCTGAAGCAGCGGACGGTCCGCGCACCGGGGCATTGGCCGCCGTCGAGTTCACGTTCCCCATTGTCGCGATATGCACTGCTGATCCCTCAAACCCTTGTCAGCACCGACTAACAGAAGCTCGTTGCGGCGAAGTTCCGGAAAAGCCGTGCAATTTAACGATCGAAAAAAGGCCGGCAGGATCTGTCCCGCCGGCCTTTCCTTCAATCCGCAATGGCCTACTTGTTGCCGTCCAGCGATGAGGCCAGCCGCACCAGCGACAGGAACTCCGCCCGATAGCCGAATGGATCGGCGCCGCGCGCGGCATTGGCGATCTCTGCGATGCGGTCATAGCTGAAATTCGCGGTCTGATCCTCGTCGCGCAGCTTCTGCCCGAAGGCCGCGACGGCAACCGAAAAACGTTGGTCGGCGCCGGCCGCATCGAAGGACGAGACCTCATTGGCGGCGGTCACCGGCGTGGTGATGAGCTTCGAGACGTTCTCGTCCGGCAGCTTGTAGCGGATCTTGACGAAGGCATATTCGCCCGCATTGGCGACGCCGCCATTGTCGACCTTGGCCTGGCCGTAGCGCAGCGGATCGACCTGCTCGCCGCCGCTGCCTTTAGGCGTGATCTCATAGACCGCGGTCACCGAATGGCCCGAGCCGATATCGCCGGCATCGACGCGGTCATTGTTGAAATCCTCGCGCTTCAGGGCGCGGGTCTCATAACCGACGAGACGGTATTCGGAGACCGTGGCTGGGTTGAACTCGACCTGAATCTTGACGTCCTTGGCGATGGTGAACAGCGTCGAGGAGGCATCCTCGACCAGCACCTTCTCGGCTTCGGCCAGCGTGTCGATATAGGCCGCCGTGCCATTGCCGTTCTGGGCGATGGTCTGCATCATCTGGTCGTTCAGATTGCCGCGGCCGAAGCCGAACACCGAGAGGAACACGCCCGTCTTGCGCTCCTTCTCGATCAGCCGCTTGAGGTCGTCGTCATCGGTCTGGCCGACATTGAAGTCGCCATCGGTGGCAAGCATCACGCGGTTGACGCCGTCCTTGACGAAGGATTGCTGCGCAAGCTTGTAGGCTTCGCGGATGCCTTCTTCGCCGGCCGTCGAGCCGCCGGGCGCCAGATTGTCGATGGCCGCAAGGATCTTCTGCTTTTCCGCCCCCTTGGTCGGCATCAGCACCGTGCCGGCATTGCCGGCATAGGTGACGATCGAGACGGTGTCGTCTGGCTTCAGCTTGCTCACCAGCAAGCGGAAGGCGGATTTCAGCAGCGGCAGCTTGTCGGGCTCGTCCATCGAGCCCGAGACGTCGATCAGGAAGACCAGATTGGCCTTCGGCTGCTCGGCCGGCTTAACGTCGAAACCCTTGATCGCGACATGCATCAGCTTGGTGTGCTCGTTCCACGGCGTCGGCATGACGGTGACGGTCGAGTTGAACGGCGTTGAAGCCGATTCCGGACCCTTCCACTCATAGGGGAAGTAGTTGATCATCTCCTCGATGCGGACCGTGTCCGGGTCGGGCAGACTGCCTTCCTTGAGCGAGCGACGCACGAAGGAATAGGAGGCGGTATCGACGTCGATCGAGAAAGTCGAGACCGGATCCTGGGCGGTTTCATGCACCGGATTGGTTTTGAAATTCTCGACGCGATCGCGGTTTTCCTCCTGCGGCTGCAGTTGGTCGACCGGCATGGGCGCGGGCTGTACCATCAGCTTGGAATCGGCGACGGCGGGCGGAGACGCCGGAACGGCGGCCGCGCCGCCTGCCGGCGCCTTGTCGGCCCGTTCAGCCTCATCGACGCTAGGCGGTGTCATCGACATGATCACTCTGTTTGACGACCCGTCCTTGCCGCCGGCCGCGAGCTGGCCGCTCTCCGCCGGCGCAGGCTGCAGGGCGCGCTTGCTCTCCGGCGCAGCCTCCTGCTTGAGCAGGCCGTCGACCTCTGTCGCCGGCTTCGGCGCCGCCACTTGTGAATTGGCCCGGACCTCGGCGTCGGCGTCTGTCTTCTTCTGCTTGGCCGGCGCCGCTGCCAGCGGCTCGTTGATCGCGGGCTGTTCCGGCGCGGGCTTCTGCGCCGCCGGCTTGTCGGCCAAGGTCTCGGTGACCGTGCCGTTGCCGCCGACGACGGGCGGGTGGTCCTTCAGCATCTCGAAAGCGGCATAGCCGGCGATAGGCAGCGCGACCAGCGCGGTGATGGCCGGCGTGGCGATGAGTTTCCGTTGCATGATGTCTCTCCAGAGCATTCTTGCTCGCTCCGTGAGACGAAGGCCTGCGGACGTTCCTTGGCGAACAGGCGAGATTTTTTCGTCGAGGTCGAAGGCCTGCATCGCGGCGGCGAACGCGCGCGCCTTGGCCTCGCCATCCGGCGCCGGTACCGCGATGTCGCGCAGCCTTTCGAGTTCGTTGTCGTCGACCATGGTCACACTTCCCCGGCTGAGCGCATCAGCAGCTTCAGCCGTTTCTTCGCTTCATGGATGTGCCAGGACACCGTCGTCTCCGAGATCGCCATGATCTCGGCCGCCGCCGCGTGGTTGAGACCTTCGCCATAGACCAGCAGCACCGCGTCGCGTTGCTTGTCGGGCAGCATCCGCACCGCCGCCCACAGCGCCTCGGCCGGATCGTCGATCTCCGCCGACGCGTCGCCCGCGATCAGCGCATAGGCGCCGTAGGCATCGGTCTTGGCGGTGTCGCGGGCGCGCTTGCGCATCATGTCGCGCGAAGCGTTCAGTGTCATGGCATAGAGCCATGTCGTAAAGGCGCCGCTGCCCTGATAGTCGCGGATCGCGCGGCCGAGCCGTACGCAGACGTCCTGGGCGATGTCCTCGGCGTCGGCCTTGCGGCCGCACCAGCGATAGGCGGCGCGATAGACGAAGCCGTAATGCCTTTCGAGCAATCTGCCGAAAGCACCCCTGTCTCCGCCCCTCGCCCGCCCGATCAGTTCGGCATCGGAGGCTTCGCCGTCGTCCAGCATCATCGCCATCATTTGCCTGTTGGACGAAGGCTAATGGCCCAATCCTTGGGGCGATGGAAAGATTTTTTTGCGGAGGCGCATTTGCTTCTGCCCGTTCACGGGGGAGAAGGTGCCCGAAGGGCGGATGAGGGGCAGCGCGAACATTCGAAGGCTCGCGCTGCACGGCTCCCCCTCCGCGATCTGCGAAAGAAGGCTAACCCAGCGTCTCTTTGAAAAACGTCGTCAGCCGCTTCCAATGCCTCTCGGCGCCCGCCTCGTCATAGACGCTGTGGTCCTTGACGCACCAGCCGTGGTCGACGCCGACATAATTCTCGATCACGTGGTCGACCTCTGCCACCCGCAAGGCCTCCGCCAGCCGCGCCGACTGCTCGGGCGGGAAGCTGCGGTCGACGCCGGCGACGCCGACATAGACGCGCGCCTTGATCGAGGCCGCCTTGCGGTGCGGGCTGTCGGGCGCGTCGCTGGCGAGATTGCCGCCATGGAAGCTCGCCGCTGCAGCGATACGGTCGGGATAGGTTGCGGCTGCATTGAGCGCCCGCGCGCCGCCCATGCAATAGCCGACGACGCCAACAGGTCCGGCGATCCCCTCGGCGGCCAGAGCATCGAGGAAGGCGCTGCCGTCGCGGATGGTCATGCCCTGCGTCGTGCCGCCGCTCAGGATCAACAGCAGGGCCTTGGTCTTTTCCTCGGCAAAGGCGGTTTTGGGATCGAACGGACCATAGGGCGCATAGCGGTAGAAGAGATCGGGCACCAGCACGGCATAGCCATGCTCCGCGAGGCGCTCGGCCATCTGGTCGAGCGCCGGGCGCGGACCGAAAATATCCATATAGAGTATGACGCCAGCCTTGGCCGGCGCGGCTGGACGAAACAGCCGTGCCTTCGCCGTGCCGTCCAGGGTCTTGATCTTGATGTCCTGCCTCGTCATTGCGCGCTCCGCCGGTTGCCAGGCGATAGATATCCGCACCGCCCGGCAGGGCAAGCCGCAACCTCTCGATCGCGGTCAAGTTTCCGTGCGGTTCGGAAGAATGCCTACAGTCCGGCGAACGCCGCCATATGGAAAGCCTGGACATCGGCCGGATAGCGATACTCAGCGCCGTAAGGACAGGCGTTGCGGTCGAGGCAGCCGCCGGCGCGGCAGGGCGCACCATCCGCGCCACGCACATGCACCAGGCACGCCTCGTGCGCAAAGCCAGCCACCGAATATGCGCCGACCGGACAGGATTTCAGGCAGGGTTTTTCGACGCATGCGTCGCAAAGGTGAATCGGCTGATGAGCTTCTGGAAGAGAAATGTCGTCCTCGAACAGCAATGCGCCGCGATAGGCATGCCATAGCCCGTATTGCGGGTGCATCAGAATGCCCAGCGGCGACGGCTTCAGCCCTTCGGCCTGCATCGCCCATTGCTGGAACGGCAGATAGGGCCGGTCGGATGGCGACACCGCGCGGGCGCCGCAGCCTTGCGCGACCGCGCCGATCGCCGCGCGCGACCAGGTGTCGAGCGGATTGGCGATGTCCCTCGCCTGCTGTCCCAGCCAGCGTTGAAAATGCGGCCATGGCGCCGCGCCCGCCTGCCCGACGAGCAGCGCAGATTTGGCTGGAGCGCCGGAAGGCCCGGCTGGCGCCACCTCATCGTCACCGAAGCTGAAACCGCCGCGGAGAATCAGGCCGTTGGCCGCGAGTGCGGCCGCAATCTCCTCGACCGTGCCGCGGAAAAAAGTCATCCCTTCCGGTCCGGGTCGGAGAACGCGCTCCGCCAGACTTCCTTGTGGATGATGTCGGCCACTTTAGCCCGGCCTGACTCGGGCTCCTTTCACGTGAAGGCGTCGGCCATCGAGCCCTTCTTCCTGGCGATGAAGTCCTTCAGCGCCTCGTCGATGGCCGGATCGAGATGCGGCGCCTCGTAGCTTTCCAGCCAGCGGCGTGCGAGCTCGTTGGCGCGCTGCGGGGCGGTCTTCTCGCCTTCGGCCAGCCACTGCTCGTAGGAATTGTTATCGGCGATGCTGGAACGGTAGAAGGCCGTCTGGAAATTCGCCTGCGTGTGGTCGCAGCCGAGATAGTGGCTGCCCGGACCGACCTGGCGGATGGCGTCCATCGCCTGGCCGTTTTCCGACAGGTCGACACCTTCGGCAAACTTCTGCTGCATGCCGAGCTGGTCGATATCCATCATGAATTTTTCGTAGCAGGACGCGAGACCGCCCTCGAGCCAGCCAGCCGAATGCAGGACGAAATTGGTGCCGGCAAGGATCGTCGAGTTGAGCGTGTTGGCGCTCTCATAGGCTGCCTGCGCGTCCGGGACCTTCGAGGCGCAGAGCGAGCCGCCGGTGCGGAACGGCAGGCCGAGCCGGCGCGCGAGCTGCGCGGCGCCGTAGGAAACCAGCGACGGCTCCGGCGTGCCGAAGGTCGGCGCGCCGGACTGCATCGAGATCGACGAGGCGAAGGTGCCGAACAGCACCGGCGCGCCAGGCCTGATCAGCTGGGTGAACGAAGCGCCGGCGAGCACTTCGGCCAGCACCTGCGTCAGCGTGCCGGCGACGGTTACCGGACTCATCGCGCCGGCCAGGATGAACGGCGTGACGATGCAGGCCTGGTTATGGCGCGAATAGACTTTCAGCGCGCCTAGCATGGTCTCGTCGAACACCATCGGCGAGTTGGCGTTGATCAGGCTGGTCAGCACCGTGTTGTTCTCGACGAAGTCGTCGCCGAACACGAGCTTGGCCATCGCCACCGTGTCCTCGGCCCGTTCCGGCGCCGTCACCGAGCCCATGAACGGTTTATCCGAATACCGGATATGCGAGTAGATCATGTCGAGGTGGCGCTTGTTGACCGGCACGTCCACCGGCTCGCACACCGTGCCGCCCGAATGGTGGATCGAGGGCGCCATATAGGCGAGCTTCACGAAATTCTGGAAATCCTCGATCGTCGCGTAGCGGCGGTTGCCGTCGAGGTCGCGCACGAAGGGCGGGCCGTAGACCGGCGCGAATACGGTCGCGTTGCCGCCGATCTGCACCGAGCGCTCCGGGTTGCGCGCATGCTGGGTGTAGATCGAAGGCGCGGTCTTCAACAGCGAGCGGCAAAGACCTTTCGGAAAATGCACGCGCTCGCCCTTGACGTCGGCGCCCGCGTCCTTCCAAAGCGCTAGCGCCTCGGCGTCGTCGCGGAAAATGATGCCGATTTCTTCCAGCACAGTGTCGGTATTCTTCTCGATCAGCGCCAGGCCTTCCTCGTTGAGGACCTCGTAGACGTTGATCTTGCGCTTGATATAGGTGAGCTGTGTGCCCGGACCGCCGCCCGAGCGCGCCGCGCGCCGGGCCGCCGCGCCGCCGCTGGCACCGCGCCCGCGCCGTGCGTTTGACGCTTCCTGGTCGACTGCCGCGTTCTCGCTCATGATCGTGCTTCCTATAAAACCTGGTCTGGATGGCTCGCGGCCCATAACCGCCGCTTCTCGCCGGATCGTAACCATGCACCCTATTGGAAACGGCCCGCCAGCGCCAACGCCTGTCGCAAAATCGACAAGAAAAGCGCCAACTTTCCAGTCGCTTTCCTTTTGCGGGAAGTCGCAAATCAGCTATGGCTAGCTTGCCCTCGCGGGTTAGGTATTGGCGCATTGATTTTTAGGCTGCCGCAGTCATTCCGAGCAGCAAGGAGCCCGAGAAAATGTCCGACGACGAGATCATCCTTTCCGAGCTTTCCGACGACGAGCTCGTGCAGCAGATGCACGACGACCTGTATGACGGCCTGAAGGAAGAGATCGAGGAAGGCACCAACATCCTTCTCGAGCGCGGCTGGGCGCCTTACAAGGTGCTGACCGAGGCGCTGGTCGAAGGCATGCGCATCGTCGGCGAGGATTTTCGCGACGGCATCCTGTTCGTGCCGGAAGTGCTGCTCTCCGCCAACGCGATGAAGGCCGGCATGGCCATCCTGCGCCCGTTGCTCGCCGCCACCGGCGCGCCCAAGCAAGGCAAGATGGTGATCGGCACCGTCAAGGGCGACATCCACGACATCGGCAAGAACCTCGTCGGCATGATGATGGAAGGTGCCGGCTTCGACGTCATCGACCTCGGCATCAACAACGCCGTCGAGAAATACCTGGACGCCATCGAGCAGCACCAGCCCGACATCATCGGCATGTCGGCGCTGCTCACCACCACCATGCCCTATATGAAGGTCGTGATCGACACGATGAAGGAAAAGGGCATCCGCGACGACTATGTCGTGCTGGTCGGCGGCGCGCCGCTCAACGAGGAATTCGGCAAGGCCGTCGGCGCCGACGCCTATTGCCGCGATGCTGCGGTGGCGGTCGAGACCGCCAAGGACTTCATGAAGCGCAAGCACAACGTCCGCGCTTCCGCCTGACCCAAGGCATCAGGATGGATCGACAAGAAAAGCCGCGCCTTGCAGCGCGGCTTTTTTGTACCCAGATGATAGGCGAGGCTGCCGATCAGTTGACGGTGTCTTTGACCGCCCTTGCCGTCGATTTGACGTCCTTACCGACGCCCCGGATGGTGTTGGCGCAGGCCGTGAGTGCAAGCGCGCATGCCAGGATGGCGATCGGCGCGATGCGTAGCAGTTTCATGGACGGTGTCTCCCTCGACAGATATTAAGCCCCGCAGCGAAAGCCGGCCCGACTTGGTCAAGACGCAAAAAACGGAACCGAATCAAACAGACAGGCTGCTCGTCATCGCCTGCGGGATGATTGCGCGCGAAGTTTTGGCCGTCAAGCAACAGCTAAAGCTCGACCATCTCGATCTGACCTGCCTGCCGGCCGAGTTCCATTTCTATCCGGACCGCATCGCGCCGGCGATGGACAAGGCGATCGAGAAGGCCAAGGCGGAAGGCTACCGGCACATCTTCGTCGGCTATGCCGATTGCGGCACCGGCGGCCTGCTCGATCGCGTCATCGAGAAGCACGACGTCGAGCGAATGGCCGGGCCGCACTGCTTTGCCTTCTACCAGGGCATGGACGCCTACGCGAAGGTCGCCGACGACGACATGATGTCGTTCTACATGACCGACTTCCTCTGCCGCCAGTTCGACGCCTTCTTCATCAAGCCGCTCGGCCTCGACCGGCATCCCGAGCTGATCAAGGATTATTTCGGCAATTACGAGAAGCTGATCTATCTCGCCCAGACCGACGATCCGGAGCTCGACAAGGTCGCCGAGAAAGCCGCCGCCATGCTTGGCCTCGCCTATGAGCGCCGCTCGACCGGCTATGGCGACCTGACCAGCGAGCTGGCGCGGACGGCACAGGGCGCCGCCCGAGACGCCTAGCCGTCACGCCTGTTCCAGCGCTGCAAGCACATCGGCGAAGCTGGTCCTGCAGACGAAGCCCAGCCGCTCCCTCGCCCGCGACGGATCGTAGACGCGGTCGATCGAGGAAAACATCGTCCAGCCCTTCCTCGCATAGAGCCTCGAATAATCCGGGAAATAGCGCGCGACGACCGTCGGCGCGTCGGCGATCAGCTCGGCGCAATCCTGCGGCCGGAACGGCGTCGGCGCCGAGATGATGAAGATGTCGAAGCTAAGGCTCGGCGCCTTCTCCAGGGCCGCCACATGGGCTTCCGCCGCATCCTCCACCGTCAGTCGCCGGAACAGCAACTCGTTGGCCTTGGTGTTGGCATCGGACTGCTCGATGGCATGCGCCATGTCGTCCGCCTCGGGAAAGAAGCGTGCCGTGCGCAGCACCACCACCGGCAGTCCATGCTCGATATGGTAGAGGCGACAGAGATGCTCGGCCGAGAGTTTCGTCACGCCATAGATGTTGCGCGGCTCAGGCGACATCTCTTCCGTCAGCCAGGCGGCCCTGCGCGCGCCGCCCTGGAACCCTGCGCGGATTGCCTGCGAGATCATAAGCGACGTCGTCGAGGTGAAGACGAAGCGTTGCACGCCGCAGGCCACGGCAGCATCGAGCAGATTGAGCGTGCCTTGCACATTCGTGGCGATAAAGGCCGTGTTCTCATGATGCTCGATATTCGGCTTGTGCAGCGCCCCACTGTGAATGATGGCCTCGATGCTGTTCTCGCGGACGGTCTTCAGGACAAGATCGCGATCCGCGATCGAGCCGACGATCTGCGTGCGCGCCGAGGCAACCGGATCGAGACCGACCACCTCATGGTCGAGCGCTTCGAGCTTTGGCTGAAGCGCGCTGCCCAACCAGCCGGACGATCCCGTGAGCAAGATTCGCATCGATCAACCGCCATTTTCTAGAGCATGATGCCGAAAAGTGTGGAGCGGTTTTCGGACGACATCATGCTCTATCTCTTTGATTTGGAGCCGGATTCAGATTTCAGGTCGACCCGACCTGAAATCATCCGGCTCTGGCTCACGCTGTAAAGCACGGATGACAGGTGAGCGCGAACCGGTAAGTTGTGCGCCAGCGATAGAAAGAACTTCGTTCCAGTCATTGATTTGAGGAAACACGTTCATGATGCCTCGCCTGTTCCTTGCCGCACTCGGTCTCGTAGCCCTCACATTGCCGTCCCTTGCCGACGGCGAGGTGCAGAAGCTGATAACGGCTGCCGACAAGGCGCGATTGGACAAATATGGCGATACGCGCAAGTCGGCTCTCGAGGAGGCAAGAGCCGGCGATCCGTCCGAGGTCAAGCAGTTGGACGAACTGCTCGCCAGACCTCTCGTCGCCTTCTCCGACAAGGATCTCACCGGCAACTGGAAGTGCCGCACCATCAAGGCGGGCGGCCTGAGCCCGCTCATCATCTATGGCTGGTTCAAGTGCAAGGTGACCGACGACGGCTCCGGTTGGCGCCTCGCCAAGATCAGCGGTTCGCAGCGCACCGCCGGCCGCTTCTTCGACGACGGCGAGAAACGCGCCATCTATCTCGGCTCGTTCTCGGTCAATGATGACAAGGCCAAGCCCTATGGCAGCGGTCCCGAAAGCGACCAGGTCGGCTACGCTTTCCGCAACAGCGCCACCGAGTGGCGGATCGAATTCCCGGCGCCCTATTACGAATCGAAACTCGACATCATGGAATTCAAGCGCTGAGCCCGTCCTTTGCTGCCTCGTTGAAACGGCGCCGGCACACCAAGGATTAACCTGCTCCGCCTAGCATGCGCGCGATTTCAAGCGGGTGGGTGCCGTGGCAGCGTCGGACTCGAATACGCGACCGGTCGTGGTCGTCACCGAAGGTGGCCCGCATATCTGGGCCATCGTCAATGCGATTGCCGACCGCGTCGGTCCCGTCAGCGTCATCCTCGAATCCGCCGAATCCAAAAAGCGCCTGCTCATCCGCCGTGCGCGACGTCAGGGCTGGATCTCGGCCATAGGCCAGCTCGGCACGATGGTGCTGACCAGGCTCGGCAAGCGGTTCCTCGCCGGTCATGCCGAGAGGCTGATCGCCGAGGAGAAGCTCGACACTGAACCGCGGCAAGGTCAGGTGATCATCCATGTGCCATCCGCCAACGGGCCCGAATGCCTCGAGGCGGTCGCCAGGATCAATCCGGGCGTGGTGCTGCTTGCCGGCTGCAGGCTGTTGTCGAAGGAAACGCTGGCAAGAATGCCTTGCCCGGTGCTCAACTACCATGCCGGCATCGCGCCGAAATATCGCGGCATGAATGGCGGCTACTGGGCGCTGGCCTTCGGCGATCAAGGGAATTTCGGCACCACCGTTCACTTGGTCGATGCCGGCGTCGACACCGGCGGCGTGCTGAAGCAGGCGCGCGGCAGGCCCAAGACCGGCGATACGATCGCCAGCTACGCGCTGCGGCAGGCAGCCTTTTCGCGCGATATCTGCGTCGAGGCGGTCGGCAATGCACTGGCCGGCAGACTGGAAACGATCGATACGGGCCTGCCATCGAAGCAATGGTATCACCCGACGATCTGGTTCTATCTCTGGACCGGCCTGACCAAGCGCGTCTGGTGATCAGTCGCAACGGATTTCAGCATTCGCTTTGCGCCATCGCCAGCGTCGCTTTTGAAGGCGCGCGCGTCGTCCCATAACAAGCGGCTCAACCACGCATGCGGCAATGCTCCATGACTTCGAGGAGTTGAGAATTCATGGCCGATCTGATCGTCGTCTACTGGCGCGACATCCCAGCCCAGGTCATCGTCAAGAAGGGCCGGCAGAACGCCAAGCGCGAATTGCCGCTGCGCTTCACTGAGGCGATAGACATGTGCGCCATGCGCACCGGCGCCGGCGGCACCGACGACTATCTGGCGGAATGGCGCAAGGCCGACCCGGTTCCGGTCGGCGACGACATCGAGGCCGAGGTTGAGAAAGCCTATCAGGAACTCGACGCGAAATATGACCGAGAGCGGCTGGTCGCTCTGGTCAAGGCTGGCGGGAAAGAAAATGTCTGAGCAACAGCCGGCGGTCACCCAGGCCACCTTGGTCAAGAAGGCCGCGCCGAAATCCGATTACAAGCCTGCCGACGTGTCGCCGCAGCGCCGCGTCCAGCGCACTTTTGCCGTGCGGCTTTGGTCGGTCCGGCACTCGCGCTTGCTCGAATGGTTCTACAGCCGGTTCGCCGACGTCTTCCTGCTCTTGCACCCTCTTTGGAAAGGCATCGGCTACGGCCGCGTCGAAGCCCCGGTGAAATTCGTCGAGAAGCGGATCAAGGGCTTCATGTTCGACTGCCGCATGTGCGGCCAATGCGTGCTCTCCTCCACCGGCATGTCGTGCCCGATGAACTGCCCCAAGCAGCTGCGCAACGGTCCTTGCGGCGGCGTGCGCGCCAATGGCAATTGCGAGGTCGAGCCGGACATGCCCTGCGTCTGGGTCAAGGCCTGGGAAGGCTCGCGCAACATGGTCCACGGCGACAAGATCCTCACCGTGCAGAAGCCGGTCGATCAGTCGCTGCGCGAAACCTCGGCTTGGCTCCGCGTGACCGCGCAGGCCGCCGCCGCGCGCGAAGCGGCCAAGAATCCCGGAGCTTCGGCATGACCATCCGCCAGATCGACGAGAATCCGGCCGGCATCCACCTGCCGCTCGAGCCCCTGCCCGGCCACACGTCACGCGGCCGGCTGGAGCGCGTGCTGCGCCGCGGCGAGTTTGCTGTAACGACCGAGCTCAATCCGCCCGACAGCGCGGATCCGGAAGATGTCTACAACCGCGCCAAGATCTTCGACGGCTGGGTCGACGCCATCAATGCGGTCGACGCCTCGGGCGCCAACTGCCACATGTCCTCGGTCGGCATCTGCGCGCTGCTCACTCGCATGGGCTATGCGCCGATCATGCAGATCGCCTGCCGCGACAAGAATCGCATCGCCATCCAGGGCGACGTGCTGGGCGGCGCCGCGATGGGCGTCGCCAATATGCTGTGCCTCACCGGCGACGGCGTGCAGGCCGGCGATCAGCCCGGCGCCAAGCCGGTGTTCGACCTCGATTCCATGTCGCTGCTCGAAACCATCCGCATCATGCGCGACAATGGCAAGTTCCTGTCCGGCCGCAAGCTGACGACGCCACCGCAGGTCTTCCTCGGTTGCGCGGTCAATCCCTTCGCACCGCCCTACGACTTCCGCCCGATCCATCTCGGCAAGAAGATCGCCGCCGGCGCCCAGTTCGCGCAGACCCAGTATTGCTTCGACGTGCCGATGTTCAAAGCTTTCATGCAGAAGGCGCGCGACCTCGGCCACACCGAAAAGCTCTTCCTGCTCTGCGGCGTCGGCCCGCTCGCCTCCGCCAAGACCGCGAAATGGATCCGCTCCAACGTGCCGGGCATCCACATCCCCGACGCGGTTATCAAGCGGCTGGAGGGCGCGCAGGATCAGAAGAAGGAAGGCAAGCAGCTCTGCATCGACATCATCAACGAGGTGAAGGAAATCCCGGGCGTTGCCGGCATCCATGTGATGGCCTATCGCCAGGAAGAATATGTCGCCGAGATCGTCGATGAATCCGGCGTGCTGAAAGGCCGCCAACCTTGGAAGCGGGAGATCCGCCGCGACGACCAGCTGGTCGCCGACCGGCTCGACCACCTGCTGCATGACGAGATAACCGAAACCCAGGTGGATATGGTGAAGACCGCGCATTGATGTATGTCGCCCCAAAGTGGGAACCGGTTTGGGCAACGACACACATGAACCTAGAGCCTAAGAGCGCGGACGGCACGCATTCACTTGAACCAAATCAGATAACGATATAAAGAAGTCTTTATATCCCGACGGAGAGATCGCATGACCCGCACCATCGTCGCCTCGGCGACCCGAGAAATCGTCATCGGCTTCGATCAGCCCTTCTGCGTGATCGGCGAGCGCATCAACCCGACCGGCCGCAAGAAGCTGGCCGCCGAGATGGTGGCCGGCAACTTCGAGACCGTCATCAAGGATGCGCTGGAGCAGGCCGCCTGCGGCGCCACTATGCTCGACGTCAATGCCGGCGTCACCGCCGTCGACCCCAATGCGACCGAGCCGGCGCTTCTGGTGCAGACGCTGGAGATCGTGCAGGGCCTGGTCGACCTGCCGCTGTCGATCGATAGCTCGGTCAGCGCCGCGATCGAAGCCGCGCTGAAGGTCGCCAAGGGCCGCCCTCTGGTCAACTCCGTCACCGGCGAGGAAGAAAAGCTCGAGGCAATCCTGCCGCTGGTCAAGAAATACAACGTTCCGGTCGTCGCCATCTCCAACGACGAGACTGGCATCTCGATGGACCCGGACGTCCGCTTCGCCGTCGCCAAGAAGATCGTCGAGCGCTGCGCCGATTTCGGCATCCCGGCGCATGACGTCGTCGTCGACCCGCTGGTGATGCCGATCGGCGCGCTGGGCGATGCCGGCCGCCAGGTGTTCGCGCTGCTGCGCCGGTTGCGCGAAGAGCTCAAGGTCAACACCACTTGCGGCCTCTCCAACATCTCCTTCGGGCTGCCGCACCGCCACGGCATCAACGCCGCTTTCATCCCGATGGTGATCGGCGCCGGCATGACCTCGGCAATCATGAACCCGGTCCGTCCGCAGGAGATGGAAGCCGTGCGCGGCGCCAATGTGCTGAACGGCACCGACGAGAACTGCACCAACTGGATCCGCACCTACAAGGATTATAAGCCGGCCGAAGGCGGCCAAGCGGTTGCGGCTCCGACCGCCGTCAATGCGCCGGGCGAAGGTAACGGCAATGGCGGCCGGCGCCGCGGCGGCCGCGAAGCCCGCATGGCCAGAGGATAAGCGCGCAATCGTGAGCCGCACCGCAAACAAGGCTGGTCCGATCGCATCGTGGATGCGGCCGGACAGCTCTGCTTTGCGTTCAGGCCACGCCCAATATGGCGTCGAACAACGCCATTCCCGCCCACGATCCGAAAATGCCTGTCACGCCGCCGACGATGAAATCATCGTCATAGGCGGGCCAGAACGCGTGCAGCAGCAGCGCACCGACGATCGCGCCGAGGATCCCGGTGGCGAGATATTGCGGATTGCGCAGCCACGAGCCCTTGATCACTCGCACCATGGTGAACGCGGTGAAGATGGCGGAGAGCAACAGATCCGACATGGTTGGCCCCTGGACCAACGGACTCTCCGCCCAATAGTAAAACGATCCGTTAAACGGCATCGGCGATTGCCATCGAGACACGTGCCAGCATGAATCCTCCCCCCAACATCACCGATCCGCTCGTGCTGTTCATGCCGTCCGGCAAGCGCGGCCGCTTTCCGGTTGGCACGCCGGTGCTCGATGCCGCGCGCCAGCTCGGCGTCTATGTTGAAAGCGTTTGCGGCGGCCGCGCCACCTGCGGCCGCTGCCAGATTGAAGTGCAGGAAGGCAACTTCGCCAAGCACAAGATCGTCTCGTCCAATGACCACATCTCGCCCAAGGGCGCCAAGGAAGAGCGCTACGAACGCGTGCGCGGCCTGCCCGAGCGGCGCCGCCTCTCCTGCTCGACGCAGATCCTCGGCGACCTCGTCATCGACGTGCCGCAGGACACGGTCATCAACGCCCAGACCATCCGCAAGGACGCAGATACCAGGGTGATCGCCCGCGATACGGCGATCCGCATGTGCTATGTCGAGATCGAAGAACCCGACATGCACAAGCCCCTCGGCGACCTCGACCGATTGAAGATCGCCCTGATGAAGGACTGGGGTTTCAAGAACCTCGAATTCGACTTCTATCTCATGCCGCAGGTGCAGGGCATTCTGCGCAAGGGCAACTGGACCGCCACCGCCGCCATCCACAAGGACGCCGACAGCGACATCGCGCGCGTCATCGCGCTGTGGCCCGGCCTGAAGAACGAGGCATACGGCCTTGCCTGCGACATCGGCTCGACCACCATTGCCATGCATCTGGTGTCGCTGCTGTCGGGTCGCGTCGCCGCCTCTTCCGGCACGTCCAATCCGCAGATCCGCTTCGGCGAGGATCTGATGAGCCGCGTCTCCTACGTGATGATGAACCCGGACGGCCGCGAAGGCATGACGGTCGCCGTGCGCGAGGCGGTTTCCGGCCTCGTCGACAAGGTCTGCGCCGAAGGCAACGTCCAGCGCGCCGACATCCTGGATTCCGTCTTTGTCGGCAATCCGATCATGCATCATCTGTTCCTCGGCATCGATCCGACCGAACTCGGCGGCGCGCCCTTCGCGCTTGCCGTCTCCGGCGCCGTGCGCATCAAGGCCTCCGACATCGGCCTGAAGCTCAACCAGGGCGCGCGCCTGTACATGCTGCCCTGCATTGCCGGCCATGTCGGCGCCGATGCCGCCGCCGTAACTCTTTCGGAGGGGCCGCATCGCCAAGACGAGATGATGCTGATCGTCGATGTCGGCACCAACGCCGAGATCGTGCTCGGCAACTCCACGCGCGTCGTGGCGGCCTCCTCCCCGACCGGCCCGGCCTTCGAAGGCGCGGAGATCTCCGGCGGTCAGCGCGCGGCGCCTGGTGCCATCGAGCGCGTTCGCATCGACCCCGAAACGCTGGAACCGAAATATCGGGTCATCGGCTCGGAACTGTGGTCCGATCAGCCTGGCTTCACCGACAGCGTGCAGGCCACCGGCGTCACCGGCATCTGCGGCTCCGGCATCATCGAAGTGGTGGCGGAGATGTATCTCGCCGGCATCATCTCGGAAGACGGCGTCGTCGACGGATCGCTCGGCCTGCGCTCGCCGCGCATCGTGCCCAACGGCCGCACCTTCTCCTACGTGCTGAAGGAGGGCGAGCCCAAGATCACCATCACCCAGAACGACGTGCGCGCCATCCAGCTTGCCAAGGCGGCGCTCTATGCCGGCACCAAGCTTCTGATGGAAAAGCAGCACACCGACCATGTCGACCGCATCCATTTCGCCGGTGCCTTCGGCTCCTTCATCGATCCGAAATACGCCATGGTGCTCGGCCTGATCCCGGATTGCGACTTGGACAAGGTCCAGGCCGTCGGTAACGCCGCCGGCGCCGGCGCGCGCATGGCGCTGCTCAATCGCGGTTACCGGCGCGAGATCGAGGAGACGGTGAGCAGGATCGAGAAGATCGAGACGGCGCTTGAGCCGAAATTCCAGGAGCACTTCGTCTACGCCATGGCGCTGCCGAACAAGGTCGACCCCTTCCCGAAACTGGCGGCCGCGGTGAAGCTACCGCCGCGCAAGGCGATGAGCGAGGACGGCACCGCCGGTGACGCTACCCCACGCCGGCGTTCACGCGAGGAGCGTGCTGCACGGCGCGGTCGGGACTAACGTTTCAGTTCATTCCGCTGCCCCTGCGGCCGCGGCATTGACTGCCTTGACGGCGCCCTTGGGACGTTGCGGATGCAGCAGCCTGATCAATGGCTTTTCGACGATCAGATATAGCATCGCCGAGAGCGCCAGCGTGGCGACCAGGATCGTCGCCGGCTGCATCGCTGCCGGCAGGCCGGTCCTCAGGACGACGCCAGTCGTCAGGACGCCGACCACGACATGCCACAAATAAATCGAATAGGACGCATCGCCGAGAAATGTGGGCAAGGCAGCCGGCTTGAACGGCCGCGACCGTTCGGCAAAAACCGCGCCCGCCACGATCAATGCGGCCGGAAGTCCCCAGCGCAAGGCCCGCGGCAAATCGGCATCGAATAGCGGGCCGGCCGCAAGCAGAAGAAATCCCGCGCCAGCCATCGCCAGTCCCACCCCGAGCGGCAGCCTGGCGCCCTGCAACCACAAACGCCCCACGACGACGCCGGCCGCGAATTCGAGCACGACAGGATCGCTGAAGGCGCGTGCGTATCCGGCAGGAAGCACGAAATGCAGCGCGACGATGGCAACAAGGGCGCCCACGAGGACGCCGAACCGCCAGCGTTGCCCGAGAAACAGAACCAGCGCGAAAACGAGATAGAACATCATTTCATAGCAGAGCGTCCAACCTTGTATGACGATGGGATGCAGCGCGTTCTCCTGCAGAACCGGCAGGAAGAACAGCGAACCAGCGAAATTCGGGACGCTGAAGAAATGGCCGTAGAAGAATTGCGGCTTGAGCAGGATGCCGGCCGCGGTCAGCAGCGTGACGATCCAGTAGAGAGGCACGATGCGGGTGATCCGGCGCCCCATGAAGCGCCAAGGATCAGCCGGCCTGCCGGCGGTCGTCACCCACATGATGAAGCCGCTGATGACGAAGAAGACGTCGACGCCGGACGCTCCGACGTTGAACGGACCGCCGAACTGCTCGCTGACGTGAAAGCAAACAACCGCGCAGGCGGCGAGGCCGCGCAGATATTGGACACTATGGATGCTCGTCACGATGCCTTGGCCCGTATCGCATCATGCTGCGATGCACATACCCCACGCCGCATTGCACAATAACAATGCAGCCGTTCGCCTCTGTCAACCGCCGATGGCAGCTATTCGGATCGAAACGGGCGCGCCGGTCTGCTCAATTCATTTGTATGCAAATGTTTCCGAATCCACGCGATCTCGAAACGGAAACGCTGTTTTCGCGAAATCGACCCGATACATGCGTGACGCATTTAGCGGCCATCGCACGGCGGCTGAAGATTGTGGGTGTCGCCCAAAGCGCTTCGCGGCTTTGGGACAAAGACATGCAGCTTCGGCTGCCACGCTCTTCAAGGGAGATGAAAATGTCGATGTTCGGAAATCTCAGCCGTTTCGGTGTCACCATCCGGCAGGCCCATGCCAGAAACAAGGCGATCCGCGCGCTCAACGATCTGCCGGCGCATGTCCAGAAGGATATCGGCTGGCCGGCCTCGCCGCCGAGCGACCCGCAGGCAGCCCTTCATGCGCTGCTTCTGGGCACGCCGCGCTGATGACCTTCGCCGATAAATGCAAGCTGCTCGGCAAGCGCCTGGGCCGCGACGCGGCCTCGGCAAACGTCGACAACAGACTGCGCGCGGCGCTGCTGTCGAAGCGGCGCTAGAGCAATTCCAGAACAGTGCGCAGCGGTTAGGCTCGACAATTCGCCGTAGCCTTCCGCCCGAAATCGCGCAAACAAAGAACCGGCACCATCCGATCACGCCGATGTGCCAGCGTGATCCTTGACATTTTTAACTGAGGTACAATCTTCGCAGAACGGGGGAATTCTCTTAGTCGGCTCTGCCGAAGCGCGTGTATCTGCATGCCCAGTTTGAAAAGCCATCTCGTTTCGTTCGTTCTCAGGCACAGCCGCAAGAAGGCGTTTTCCAGTCCAGAGAACCTGCAGCGCTGGATCGCCTACGCCCGCAAGACCGAGGACTATCATCCGCCGGCCTTGCTCAGGGCACGGCTGGACATCACCGAGACCGAGATCGACGGCTTTCCCGTCTATGAGATCGCGCCGAAGGCGGGCGAAAGCCGGCGCATCCTCTACATGCATGGCGGCGCCTATGTCTTTCAGATCACGTCCTACCATTGGGGGCTGATCGCCGAAATGGCCGAGCGTCTCGGTTTCGGCATCACCGTGCCGGTCTACCCCATCGCGCCGGAGCACAATTTCCATGACATGTTCGGCATGGTCGGCAACGTCTACCGGCGCATGCTCGAAGAGACTGAGGCGCAAGACATCGTCTTCATGGGCGATTCCGCCGGCGGCAACATGGCCGTTGTGCTGACCATGATGGCCGCCGAGGAGGGGCTGCCGGCACCGTCGCGCCATGTGCTGATCTCGCCCGGTCTCGACGTTTCGCTTGCAAATCCCGAAGTCTTCGAGGCCGAGCGGCAGGATCCGTGGCTGGGTATTGCGGGTGGGCTGGAAGCGGTGCGGCTCTACAGCGCCGGTTTCGACCGCACCGACTGGCATATCAGCCCGCTCTACGGCAACCTGTCCGTGCTGCCCAAGACGCTGCTCCTGACCGGTTCACGCGACATGCTGACGCCAGATAATCTCATCTTCGCCGAACGCGCGCGTGCTGCCGGTGTCGAGGTCGACCTGGTCTACGAGGAAGGCATGTTCCACGTCTGGCCGCTGATCGAGATGCCCGAGGCGCGCCGCGCTCGCGATTCCATCGTCGATTTCCTCAGCGTTCCGGCGCCAGCCCGAGCCCGCGCTCGACGCAGGACGAAAGCAGCTTTCGCAGCCCGCTCCGCGCCCGCGGCCGAATAGTTCAGAACTTGCCGGTTTCCCGGAACACTTCGAACGTCGCCCGGATATGGTCGGCCACGGCCTTCACCGGCGCGCTCGCATCAGGCGCCACCACCATGGCAAGATTGTAGGTGCCGATCTCGGGCATGCCGTCCTTGGCGCCCAGCGAGACCATGTCGTCGCCGAGGAAGGACTTCGGCAGCGGCGCCACCGCGAGGTCGGCCATGATCGCGGCGCGCTGGCCGGCCGTGTGTGCGCTCATATAGGCGATGCGGTAGTTGCGGCCCTCGCGCCCGAGCGCTTCGAGCGCTCCCGCCCGCCAGGCGCAGCCTTCTTCCCACAGCGACACCGGCAGCGGCTCGCGCAGATGCGCGCAGCCGCCCTTGGCGCCCGCCCACACGATCGGCTCGGTCAAAAGCACCTCAGCGCCGATCGCGCTGGTCTTGTAGGAATTGGTGAGCAGTGTGATGTCGAGCGCGCGGTCGTCCATGCGGCGCCGCAGATTGATGCTCTGGTCGATGGTGACGTCGACGGCGATCGAGGGATGCGACTGGGCAAAACGCTTCAGCACATGCGGCAGCACGCGCTCGCCATAGTCGTCCGGGGAACCGAGCCGCACCACGCCGACAATGTCGGGAATGATGAACTTCGACACCACCTCGCGGTTGATCGACAACAGCCGGCGCGCATAGCCGAGCAGCATCTCGCCATCCGTGGTCAGCGTCACCGAACGCGCGTCGCGCGCGAAGACGGAACGGCCGAGGATGTCCTCGAGTTTCTTGATCTGCATGGAGACGGCCGATGGCGTGCGGAACACCGCATTGGCGGCGGTGGTGAAGCTGCCGGTCTCGGCAATCGCCACGAAGGTGCGCAGCACATCGAGGTCAAGCAGCGGCAAGGGATGATTGAGCGGGGCGTTCATGGCAGTCTGCCTTCAATTTTTCTGATGCAATCGATCATTCCATTTCGTTTGATTGAACATCACTCCAGGCGCATAGTCAACTCGATCGATACAGGATGCTGCCAAAAGCAGCCATGAAACGACCCTGACACAGTCCTGCAATCGACGTGAAATGAAGCTGAAACAGACCTGGTTTAACGCAATGACGGGCGCCCCTCCCTGCCCGCATAGAGGAGAAAGAAATGTCTATCCTGTCTTCCATCGGTCGGCTTGCGACCGAATTCAGCGCGGCCCGCGCCCGCTACCAGACCGAACGCGCCATCCATGCGCTGCCGATCGAACTGCAGAAGGATATCGGCTGGCCGGAAGCCGCCGACGCCAAGACCGGCATGCGCCTCGGCGTCGGAAGCTGGGCCGGAGCGAAGTAATCAAGTGTGTATAGAGTTCTGAAGGCCTGCCGGATCAGCTCGGCAGGCCTTTTTGTTTGGTCTTTTGTTTGCGTTCAAACGACTTTTCCAGCCATGCGGCCGCTGCATGACGCATATGAACAAGTCGCATAGCGGGTTAATTTTCGAATTAAGCCGCTGTAAATTATCGGAAATTTTGAGCACACCGCCTAAAAAAGTCGCAAATGATGTCGCTTTTCATAACAAGCGCTTCGCTTTTGCGATTTAGTTTTTGCTGAAGCGAGCCTATATCCACGCCAGCAAACGAGCTGCCCCACTCCATCAAGCGAAGGCGACCCGTCTGAGCAACCGAATGGAGATGATGATGAAGCTTTTTGCCCGCCTGTTCACCCGCCGCGAAATGAACCTGACGACCGCTCTCGAGCGTCAGCGTCTCGCCAAGACCATGCCCGGCCAGACCGGCGCCATGAATGCTGCCCGTCTCGGCTTCGTCGCCTGAGGCAATTGGCATCCAAAGCTGAATTCAACGCCGCCCGGTTGAACCGAGGCGGCGTTTTCATGTGCGTTGACGTTGCATTGCCCGGGCGATGGAGCTTTATGCCCAGCTGAATTGCCCATTTGCGACCCATGTCGCAAATTTAATCTTCACTTAGCCGCCTACCCGATTGACAGGAATGATTTTTCCTGTTGTCGCTATGCTGTTCGCGACATCCTGTTCGCGTCATGGCTGCGTGAGGTTTCCCGTGAATGCCGTAAAGCATCCGATCAAGAGATCGTTTGTATTCTTCCTCATTCCCGATTTCACCATGATCGCCTTTGCGACGGCGCTCGATCCGCTGCGCTCGGCCAACCGGATGCTCGGCTACGAAGCCTATCGCTGGCGGCTGGCCAGCATAGACGGCAAGCCGGTGCGCGCCTCGAACGGCGTCGAATGCGCCGTCAACACCTCGCTCGAGGAAGAGCGCAAGAAGATGGCCGGGCCGGATCGGCCGAACATGGCGATCGTTTGCAGCGGCATCAATGTCGAGCGCTACCACAACAAATCGGCCTTCGCCTGGCTGCGCGAGGAATACAACCGCGGCGTCGCCGTCGGCGGCCTGTGCACCGGCGCCCATATCTTGGCCGCCGCCGGCCTGTTGTCCAACAAGCGTTGCGCCATCCATTGGGAAAACCTGCCGGGCTTTTCCGAGGCATTCCCGAAGGCCAATGTCTTTGCCGACCTCTTCGAGGTCGACCAGAACGTCTATACCTGCGCCGGCGGCACCGCCGCGCTCGACATGATGCTGAAGCTGATCGGCGACGATTTCGACGAAAGCCTCGTCAACCGCGTCTGCGAGCAGGTGTTGACCGACCGCGTGCGCAGCCCGACCGATCGCCAGCGCTTGCCGCTGCGCGCCCGCCTGGGCGTTCAGAACTCGAAGGTGCTCACCATCATCGAGCTGATGGAAGCCAACCTAGCCGAACCGCTGTCGCTGATCGAGATCGCCGACCATGTCGATCTTTCCCGCCGGCAGATCGAGCGCCTGTTCCGCACCGAGATGGGCCGCTCGCCTGCCCGCTACTATCTGGAGATCCGGCTCGACCGCGCCAGGCACCTGCTCATCCAGTCGTCGCTGCCGGTGGTCGAAGTGGCGGTGGCCTGCGGCTTCGTCTCCGCCTCGCATTTCTCCAAATGCTACCGCGAGCTCTACGCGCGCTCGCCGCAGCAGGAGCGCGTCGACCGCAAGCAGTTGCTGGCGGCTTAAGCGGGCAAAGGCGCAGTCGTCTAGGCGGACTGCCCCTGCGCGGTCCGCATTGCCTCGATGCGGATGTCTTCGGTAAGCTGCGCCTTGAGCGCGGAGAATTCCGGGCTGGTCTTCAGCGTGTAATGGCGCGGATGCGGCAGGTCGACCGGGACATCCGACTTGATGCGGCCGGGCCGGGCGCTCATCACGATCACCCGCGACGCCATGAAGATCGCCTCCTCGATGTCGTGGGTGACGAACAGCACCGTCTTCTTGCGCCGCTCCCAGATGCCGAGCAGCAGTTCCTGCATCAGTCCGCGCGTCTGGTTGTCCAGCGCGCCGAACGGTTCGTCGAGCAGCAGGATTTCGGGGTCGTTGGCCAAGGCGCGCGCGATCGCCGTGCGCTGCTGCATGCCGCCCGACAGCTGCTTCGGCCAATGGTTCTCGAAGCCCCTCAGCCCAACGAGATCGACATAGGAAGCGACGATCTCGTTGCGCTCGCGCTCGGGCCTGCCTTGCTCGCGCAGGCCGAAACCGATGTTCTCGGCGACCGTCAGCCAGGGAAACAGCGTGTAGGACTGGAACACCATGCCGCGGTCCGGCCCCGGCCTGGTGACCGCCTTGCCGTCGAGCAGCACGCGGCCGGTGCTCGGCGCTTCCAGTCCGGCGACGATCCTCAGCAGCGTCGACTTCCCGCAGCCGGATGGCCCGAGGATGGTGATGAAATCATTGGCCGAGACAGACAGCTCAACCGGCTGCAGCGCCTGCACCGGCTGGCCGCCCCCGACCCCGGCAAAGGTCCGCGAGACGCGCTCGATCAGAAGCTTGCTCATGCCAGGCTCCACGGATAGAGCCAGCGGTTGAGCGCCTTAAAGGCGAAGTCGGACAGAAGCCCGATCAGCCCGATGACGATGATGCCGAAGATGATCTGTCCCGTCGCCAGCCGCGACTGGCTGTTGATGATCATGTAACCGATACCTGACGACGAGCCGATCAGCTCGGCGACGATGACATAGGTCCAGGCCCAGCCGAGCACCAGCCGCAGCGTTTCGGCGATCTCCGGCGCGTTGGCCGGCATGATGACGCGCTTGACGATGCCATTGTCGGTCGCCCCCAGCGTGTAGGCGGCTTCGACAAGGTCCCGCCTCGTGCCGCCGACCTTGACCGCGATGATCAGGATGATCTGGAACACCGAGCCGACGAAGATAACCAGGAGCTTTTCGAGTTCCCCGATGCCGGCCCATAGGATGAGCAGCGGAATGAAGGCCGACGCCGGCAGGTAGCGCGCAAAGGACACGAACGGTTCGAGGAAGGCTTCGACCGGCTTCCAGGCGCCCATGGCGATGCCGATCGGCACGGCCACGATCGACGCCAGCACGAAGCCGCCGAAGACGCGCCAGATAGTGATCAGGATATCGAGCCAGAACCGGTCTTCGACGAGCAGCCGCCAGCCATCCTTCAGCATCGACAGCGGATCGGCAAGAAAGATCCGGTTCACATGGCCGCCGAGCGTGATCCACGCCCAGAACGCCACGAACAGGACAAAGAAGGCGACGCCGAGCACGGTTCGCGTGCCCGGCGCAACGGGATGCAAGGGGCGCAGCATCAGGAAAAGTCCTTGAGAGGAGGGATCGGCGGCGTCACGCCGCCGATCGGGCGATACGCGATCAGTCGGCGATCGCGCTGGTGTCTGCAAGCGTCGACACATCCGGCGCTTCCTTGATCAGCCCCATCTGCAGCAGCAGCTCTGCCGCGGTCTTGGAAAAGTCCTGAAAATCCTTGGTGAAGAACTGCTTGTTCTCGGCCTTGTCGGCCCATTTCAGGTACTTGGCCGACTCCTCGAACTCCTTGGCTGACTGCTTCACGTCGGCGCCCATGATCTCGTAGGATTTCTGCGGATCCTTCTTGATCATGTCGAGCGCGTCGAAATAGCTGTCGGCGAGCGCCTTGGCGGCATCGGGATTGGCCTTGAGGAAGTCCGGCGTGCAGCCGACCGTATCCATCACCATCGGATAATCGAGCGTGGTCGCCAGGATGTGGCCCTGGTCGGCCTTGTCGCGCACGGCTGAGATGAAGGGCTCGTAGGTGACGGCGGCATCGTTCTGGCCGGCGAGGAAGGCTTGCGCCGCCGCGTCCGGCTCCAGGTTGACGACTGTCACGTCCTTGGTCGACATGCCGTTCTTGTTGAGCACCCAGGCGAGCAGGAAATAGGGCGAGGTTCCAGGCGCGGACGAGGCGACGTTCTTGCCCTTGAGATCGGCGACGGTCTTGATGTCGTTGCGCACGACGATGCCGTCGGCGCCATAGGATTTGTCGAGCTGGAAGATCTGCTTGGTGGTGACGCCGCTGGCGTTCCACACCATCCAGGTCTCGACCGTGGTCGCCGCGCATTGCAGGTCGCCGCTGGCGATGGCCAGCGGACGGCTCGCCTGCGGCACTTTCTTGAGCGTGACGTCGAGCCCGTGCTTTTCGAAAAGCCCGGCCTGCTTGGCCAAGGTCAGAGGCGCGAAGCCGGTCCAGCCGCTGATGCCGATGGTGATCGACGTCGCCGCCATCGCCGGCGCGCTGAGCACCGCGGCCGCCGTCAGCGCCGCCGCGAAGATGGAGGTTCTTTTCATTGTGGTTCCCCTTTTGTGGTGAGCGCGAATTGTCTCACAGACCCCAAAAGGCTTGTCAATGAAGCGGAAGCCGCACCGGACGAGGGTCCAATCCGACGCCCGCCGGCGGACCTTGAGGGGCTTCTCGATTGCTCACGGCGTGCCCCAGCCGCGGTTGCGCCACATCTTCTCGCCTGCCAGGCAATCCGCGGCCGGCCCGTCGTCGGCGAGCACGACCGGCGGATGCGCCGCCTCTTGCGCCGCCCATTGCAGCGAAGCGGGACCGGCAAGCTCGAGCACCAGCTTGCGGCGGATCGCTTCGGGAAACTGCGTCCAGTCATTGACCGGGATCATGAAGGCGCCCGGTCCGCCGATGACGCAGTCGCTGTAATAGCGGTCGAGATTCTCAACGTCGAAGGCGCCGCTGAAACCGCCGCGCGTCATCAGCGGCAGCCCGTTGATGGTGATGCCTTGCCTGACCACCTCGTCGCGCGTGAGGTCGACCGGCGCGCCCTGATTGTTGGGCCCGTCGCCGGAGATGTCGATGATGCGCTTGGTTCCCTGGAATCCGCTCTCGGCGAACAGATCGCTGCCGAAGCTCAGCGCGCCGGAGATCGAGGTCCGCCGGGCGCTGTCCGGCGGACGGGCATCGAGTTGCGCCACCACCTTCTCGGCATCGGCGCGGTTGGCGATCACCGTCCACGGCACGATGACGCGCTGCCAGGTCGTGCCTGCCCACTCGACATAGGTTACCGCGATCTTGCCGTAGGCGCCGTCGGCGATGGCCTTCAGCACATTGTCATGCGTCAGCGCCGCGGCATAACCATGACGCTGGATCTCAAGCTCGGCCGGCGACATCGAGAGCGAAACATCGACCGCCAGCACCAGTTCGACATCGACAGGCTCGGCAGGAGAAGCTGCCGGTGTCAGCCAGAGCGCCAGCGCCAGCGCGGCACTGCCTGAAAAAATATGCCTTGCACGGGCATAAGCAGACATGGAGCAAGGTTAGGCGAAAATCGCCGCGCGCAAAAGCCGGGAATCCGGGCATCGGATTCCGCCGCCGCGGAACCGTTCAAAAATACCGCGCGAGATTCGCACGGATGCGTTCCAGCACGCTGTCACCGGAAAGGTCGGGCACGAATTCCGCGCCCGTGATCGCCTCGTAGGCCTGGATATAGACCGCCGAGGCCTGGTTGACGATCTCGTCGGGAATTTTGGGAATCGGATCCTTGTAGGGATCGCAGCGCGCCGACACCCACGAGCGGACGAAATCCTTGTCGAAACTCTGCGGCCGCCCGCCGCTTTCGAATGCCTCGTCATAGCTCGCCGCGATCCAGTAGCGGCTGCTGTCGGGCGTGTGGATCTCGTCCGCCAGCACGATGGCGCCGTCCGGCGCGGTGCCGAATTCATATTTGGTGTCGGCCAGGATCAGGCCGCGTCCGGCGGCGCGCTGCTGGCCGCGCGCGAACAGCTGCTGCGCATAACGCGATACCGTGTCCCACTGCGCCTGCGTGAGCAGCCGCTGTTCGATGATCTCGGCTTCCGACAGCGGCTCGTCATGGCCGCCGCTGGCGGCCTTGCTGGTCGGGGTGATGATTGCTTGCGGCAGCTTTTCATTGTCGCGCAGCCCATCGGGAAAGGTGTGACCGTAGAAGCTCCGTTCGCCCTTCCTGTATTTGGTCAGGATCGAGGTGCTGGTGGTCCCCGCCAGATAGCCGCGCACCACGATCTCGACCGGCAGCATGTCGAGCCGCCTGCCAACCACGACATTGGGATCGGGATATTCCAGCACGTGATTGGGACAGATGTCGGCTGTTTCCTCGAACCAGTAGCGCGCCGTCTGGGTGAGGACCTGCCCCTTGAATGGGATCGAGGCCAGGATCGTGTCGAACGCGCTTAGACGATCGGTGGCGATGATGATGCGGCGCCCGTCCGGCAGATCGTAGTTTTCGCGCACCTTGCCGTTGTAGCGGTTGGGCAGTTCGGGAATGAAGGCGTCGGACAGTATGCGCATGGGGCGTGTGGCTTTCGCGGGCTCTGATGGGCCACATAAGCTGTTGGCCTGGCGCACATCAAGCCAAGCCTGAAGGCCTTCCGAGGAAGGCCAAAGCTTTTCCGACCAGTTGCCGCTATTGCGCCGGTCGTCAACTCCTCGGCTTGAGGTTCTCCGGGTCGTAGAGCGGCTTGTAGCCGACACCGGCCACCTCGACCGGATAGGTCTCGCCAAAATACTCGACCTGCAGCTTGCGGCCTTCCTGGCAATAGGCCCAAGGCAGATAGGCGAGCGCGATGTTCTTGCCGATGGTCGGGCCGTAGGCGACCGAAGTGGTGAAGGAGCGGCGGCCGAGCTCGTCGACCAGCGTCTCGCCGGTCGCGGGATCCAGCACCGGCATGGTGCCGACCGGATATCGCGCGACACCCTTGGCGTCTTTGTTGTCGGTCATTACCAGCGTGCACAGCATCGCCGGCTGGTGCTCGCGGGCGCGATACTCCAGATGCTTGGCCTTGCCGCAGAAGTCGTTCTCCTTGACCTTCGGGCGGGCGAGGTCGGCCTCGAGCAGATTGTATTCGGTGAGCAGATCGGCGTTCTGCAGCCGCAGGCTCTTTTCCATGCGGCGCGTGTTGGCATAGGTCTCGACACCGAACGGCATGACGCCGGTGGAGCGCAGCGCGTCCCAGACGGCGAGCCCATCCTCGTAGCGCATATGCAATTCCCAGCCCTGCTCGCCGACATAGGAGATGCGGAAGGCGGTGACGTCCTTGCCGCCGATGCGGATCGGCTTGATTGCCGCGAACGGGAAATTCTCCGGCGTCAGCCCGTTCGGATCCTCGACCACCTTCTGCAGGGTCGTGCGCGCATTCGGTCCCCAGATGCCGATGGTAACGTATTTCTCCGTCACGTCGGTGACGGTGACGTCGAAGCCTTTGTCCTGCGCGGTGCGCTGCATGTAGCGGAAGTCGCGCGGGCCGGCGTCGGCGCCGTCGATCAGCCGGCACCGATCGGCCATGCGGATGACGGTAAAGTCGGCGCGCACCATGCCTTCCTCGTCGAGGAAGTGGGTGTAGATGCCCTTGCCGATATTGTTGTCGCCGCCGATCTTGGCCGCGCACAGCCATTCCAGCAGCGCGACATGGTCGGGTCCCTCGATGTCGTACATCGAGAAATGCGACAGGTTGACGATGCCGCAATCCTCGCTCATCGCCAGGTGCTCGGCGTTGGAGACGCGCCAGAAGTGGCGGTTGTCCCACTCGTTCTCGCGCACCGGCACGCGGTTGCCATACTTCTCCAGCAGATGCTCGTTGGCCGCGTAGCCATGCGCGCGCTCCCAGCCGCCCAACTCCATGAAATAGCCGCCGAGCTCCTTCTCGCGCTCATAGAACGGCGAGCGGCGGATGTTGCGGCCCTTGGAGAAAGGCTCGCGCGGATGCACCGCCGGATTGTAGACCTTCATCGCCGTTTCCGTGCAGCGATCCCAGATGAACTGTTCGCTGGTCTGGTGCGGGTAGAAGCGCGAATAGTCTATCGCGTGATGGTCGATCGAAGTACGGCCGTCGGTCATCCAGTCGGCGATCAGCTTGCCCATGCCCGGGCCGTCCTTGACCCAGATGGCGACGGCATACCACAGCCCCCTCACCTTCTGGCTTTCGCCCATCGACGGACCGCCATCGGTGGTCACCTGCAGCAGGCCGTTGAAGGAATGGCCTTCATTGTAGCCGAGCTCGCCGAGGATCGGCGTCAGCTCCATGGCGCGCTCCAGCGGCGCCATGATCTGCTCCATGTCGAGGTCGCGCTGCGACGGCGAGAGCCGCGCCTGGTCTTTTTCGAGAAGATCGCGCGGATGGCACAGACGCGGATTGGTCTCCTCGTAATAACCCCATTCGATCTGGCCGCCCTCGGCGGTCTTCGGGTCGCCGGTGTCGCGCATATAGGCAGAGTTGCCCTGGTCGCGCAGCAGCGGCCAGCCGATCTCCTTGCCGGTGCCGGCGAACTCGTTGTAGGGGCCGAAGAATGTCAGCGGATGGTCGATCGGCATGACCGGCAGGTCCTCGCCAACTAGCGCCGCGGTGAGCCGGCCCCAAATGCCGGTGCAGACCACGACATAGTCGGCCTCGATCGTGCCGCGTTCCGTCACCACACCCTTGATGCGGCCGTTCTCGACGACCAACTCCTTGGCCGAGGTGTTCGCGAAAGCCTGGAGCTTGCCGGCCGCGACACCTTGGTCGACAAGCTTGCCGGCAACCGTCTGCGAGCGCGGGATGACGAGGCCGGCATCCGGATCCCACAGCCCGCCTTGCACCAGATGTTCCTCGATCAGCGGGAATTTTTCCTTGATCTCGGCCGGCTCGATCAGCCGCGCGCGGGTGCCGAAGGATTTTGCCGAGGCGATCTTGCGCTTGATCTCGTCCATGCGGGCGTCGTCGCCGACACGCGCCACTTCGAGGCCGCCGACGCGGGCGTAGTGGCCCATCTTCTCGTAGAAATCGATCGAGTAGAGCGTCGTCCAGCAGGACAGGAAGTCGTGGCTGGTCGTGTAGCAGAAGTCCGAGGCGTGCGCCGTCGAGCCGATATCGGTCGGGATGCCCGACTTGTCGATGCCGACGATGTCGTCCCAGCCGCGCTCGATCAGGTGATGCGCGACCGAAGCGCCGACGATACCGCCCAGGCCGACGATGACGACCTTCGCCTTTTTCGGAAACTCTGCCATTGCCCGCGACTCCGGAATGATGGACGGGCGCGCTTGCACGCCCTTCGAATGGCGCACAATATGCAGAGGACGCGGATTGAGCTACCGCCTGTTTGCGACACGCCGCAGGTACGGCGCGACCCCTCGCGCTGAGATGAATTGGCTAGTCGAAGGCCCAGACGTCCTCGGCCTGAAAGCCGACCTGGTAGCCGGCGGTCTTGAGCTTTACCACGACCTGGCCAATCTCGGCCGCAGGCAGCGCGCCGACCTCGATCTTGATCATGCCCGGACGATAGCGGCCAAGGTCAAGCTGTTCGAACACCATCCAGTCGGCGCCTTCGCAGTCGACCAGGAAAGCGTCAATGTGGGTGATGCCATTGCGGTCGAGCAAAGTCTGCAAGGTTTCCGACGGCACCTCGATATCCTTCAGATGCGGCGCGAACTTGTTGAAATTGGCGTCTGCCTCGCCCCAGGCGTTCTTGCCCGACATCAGATTGGTGTCGGTGACCGACGAGCAGCCGATGAACTCGATCGGCAGCGTGCCGGCTTCAAGCGCCGCGGCATCGAAGGTGTGGACCGTGATCGTGCCCTTGGTCCTGGTCACCGCCACCGGCTCTATGACAAAGCGGCTGGCATCCGGGTAATTGGCGCGCAGCCGCTTCTGATTGTACGGGATCGGCTCGACCAGCATCGCGCACGCTCCGGGGATCCGGTGCAGCCAAGGTGTCACGTCGTCGAACAGCGCGCCGTCGCAGGCGCCGACATTGACCATCTGGAACGGCCGGCCATTGCCGCCGAACCGTGCCTTAAGCGCCGCCTTGGCGAGGAATTTCGTGCCGTGCAGAGAGGGGCCGCGATCGAGCAGGCCGGCCGGAAGGCCGAGCGACAGAAGAACGCGCGCGAGACTGGAAAGCGAGTTCATGACTTGTCTCCGGGAATGACCTGCAGCGCGGCGCGGTGCCTGCCTTGGCTTGCCGATGCCCACAGCGCCATCAGCGGGGTGGCCAGCAGCAGGAAGGGCGGCAAAAGATTGGGGAAATAGATGCGGCTGTCGTGGATCGGAAAGACGGTGAACTTCGCCAGCACGCCCAGCACAAGCGCCGCCAGCAGGATGCCGGCGCGGCGGTCGAGCCGGAAACCGGCGCGGCTCAAGCCGTACCAGCCCGCTAGTGCCAGAACCGACACGCCGACCCAGCTGTTGACGTTGATGGCGCGCACCACCGAGGCGGCGAAGGCCTTGAGATAGGCGGTCACCGAGAACGGCGGCTCGAACCCGTCCATGTTGTAATGCTGCTCGATGCTGGAGAACCAAAGATGCGGCCACCAGCCGGGATGCTGGGCCCAGTGCGAAATGGCGAAATAAGCGACGAAAGAGGCCGCGAAGCCTGCCAGCGCGCCCCATGCCTTCTCACGGAAAGCGACGAGCAGCGCCGCGAAAATGGCGAGAAAGACGATGTTGTCCGGCCTGGCCATGAATGCGAGGAAGAGCAGGACCGCCGTCGCCGCCTCGCGTTTGCGCACATAGGCGAAGACACCGCCAAGAAACAGCGCCGAGCACAGAAGGTCCGGCGTCGAGGCCCGCGCCGCATCGCCGAAATCGGCCATGATGAGCAAGGCGCCGACGACAGGCGCCAGCGCCAGCGCGCCTACCGCGCGCAGCCAGGCGAGCGTGATGGCGCCGAACAGAAGCACCGAGAATACTTGCACCAGCCGCATCGCCTCGACCGGCGAGACGACATGGCTGAGGCCGGAAAGAATTTCGGCATAGAGGAACTTGATCCGGTACATGCCGAGCAGCGAATGGAAATCGGCGGCGTTCTGCGCCATATGGCTGCGGAAGCCGCCGCCGTCGTCCGTCAGCGTCTTGTAATCGCCGGCCGACATGCCGGCCTTGACCGTGCCGTAGGCATAGTCATGCAGCGCCTGGGGATCGGGATAGGCGCTTTCCTCGGCGATCGCGAGATAGGGCAGCATGTCCCAGTTGGCGTCGGGCATGAACCAGGCGGTCGCGGCGGTCAGCAGGATATAAAGCGAGAAGGCGACCGCCCCGATCGACGCGGCCCATTTCGCGTAAGCCCCCTCGCCCCACGCCAGGCCGGCGCCGGTCAGTCGTTCCAGCGGATTGGTCGGAGCGGAGGGCCTGGTCAGCATTATCAGCGGCCCCTATTTACCGACCTGGCTTTTCACGAAGTCCTTCACGATCGACACGATGCCGCGCGACAAAAGGCTGTCGAAGGCATCGACGAAGCGGTCGACATGCTCGGGCTGGCAGATCAGCGGCGGCTCGAGCCGGATGACGTTGCGATTGTATTCGGTGAAGGCGACGAGCACGTCATAGTCGCGCAGCAGCAGCGAACCGACGAAGCCCGACAGCGAGCCCTTCAGCTTGTCGTCGAGCACGCTTACCAGCGGGCGCAGCACCATTGGCAGGGTCTGCGAGAAATCATGGAACTCGAGCCCGATCATGAAGCCCTTGCCGCGCACGTCCTTGATGATCTTCGGATATTTCTCCTTCAGCGCCTGCAGCCGCTGCAGAAGGTAGTCGCCGGTCGAGGCGGCGTTGTCGATCAGCCCTTCGTCATAGAGCACGTTGATGCCCTCGATCGCGGTGACGCAGGCCTCGCCCATGCCGCCGAAAGTCGCCATGGCGTGGATCATCGCTGTCTTCGGCGTGCCATAGGCCTTCATGTAGACGTCGCGCCTGGCGATCATCGCACCGACCGCCGCCTTGCCGGCGCCGAGCGACTTCGCCAGCGCCGTCACATCCGGCACCACGCCGTAATGCTCGAAAGCATAGAAGCGGCCCGAGCGGCCATAGCCGCACTGCACTTCGTCGGCGACCCACAGCACGCCATAGCGGTCGCAAAGCGCGCGCAGCTTCTGCCAGTATTCCGTGGGCGCCTGGATGATGCCGCCGCCGCCCTGGATGGTTTCCAGCACGATGACGCCGATCTCCGGATCGCTCTTGAACAGCCGCTCGACCGCGTCGATGTCGGCGAAAGGAACGCGCACGGCATTGTCGGCGACCTTGAAATCGGCCCGGTAGAGCTGGCCGTCGGTGATCGCCAGCACGCCCTTGGTCTTGCCGTGGAAGGAATTCTCGGCATAGACGATTTTCGGCCGCTTCGGGCCCGCGGCGCGCTCAGCGAGCTTCACCGCCGCTTCCATGGCCTCAGAACCCGACGAGCCCAGGAACACCATGTCGAGATCGCCGGGCGAGCATTTGGCGATGTTGTGCGCGAGAGCTGCCGCATATTGCGACATGAAGGCGATGGCGATCTCCTGGCGCTTCTCCTCCTGGAATTTCTTGCGGGCTTCCAAAATGCGCGGATGGTTGTGGCCGAAGGCCAGCGAGCCGAAGCCGCCGAAGAAATCGAGGATCTTGCGGCCGTTCTGGTCGATATAGAACATGCCCTCGGCGTGCTCGATCTTGACCTTGTGAAAGCCGAGCAGCTTCATGAAATGCAGCTGTCCAGGGTTGAGATGCGCCTTGAACAGGTCGGTGATGCGGGCGACGTCCATCGCCTTGGCCTGCTCGACGCTGATCAGATCGGGCTTGGCGATTGCTGTGGGCGAAAGCGCCGGCGCGTCGACCAGCGTGCGCGTTCCGGTATGTTCCGGCTTGGCCATGACGGTCATCTGAAAAATCTCCCCTTCGCGCTCTATTCGGCGGGAACCTGTCTGGTGGCGACGGCGTGGCCGTCCATCTTGGCGCGATATTCGTTGTAGGCGGCGATCAGCATGTCCTCGTCGCGATATTGCGGCACCCAGCCGAGCTGGCGCTCGGCCTTGGACACGTCGAGCACGCATTCCTCGTCGGCGATCAGATACTGTTCCGGATCCATGATCGGCATGTTCAACCAGTCGAGCAGGTCGAGCGTGCGCTTGACCGCCCAGCCGGGGGTCGGCAGCAGGATCGACTTGGAGCCGGCATGGCGGATCAGGTCGCCGAGCAGTTTTTTGACTGGCGGCGGATTGAGGGAGCCCAGATTGTAGGCCTCGTTCGGCACGCCGGCTTTCCAGGCCGCGCGGGCGGCTTCGGCGCAGTCGAATACCGAGATGAACTGGTAAGGGTTCCTGCCCGAGCCGATCATCGGCACCGGAAAATTCCAGTCGATCAGCTTGAACAGCTTTTCCAGGATGCCAAGACGGCCGGGCCCGATGATCAGGCGCGGCCTGAACAGCGAGATCGACATGCCGCGCTTGCGCCATTCAGCGGCGAGCTCCTCGGTCTTGAGCTTCGACAGCCCGTACTCGCCGAGCGGCGCCACCGGATGATCTTCGGTCATCGGCAGCATAACCGTGTGGCCGTAGATCATGTCGGTCGTATAGTGGACGAGCCTCTGCGCGCCGGCCTTGTCCATCGCCTGGATGATATTCTCGGTGCCGTCGAAATTCACCGGGAAGAAGAAATCGTGCCGCTTGGCGCGCACCTGGATCGGCGACAGCATCTTCGCCGATAGATTGTAGACGATGTCGTCGGTCCTGAGGCCGACCGCCGCGACCGAGACCGGATCGGTGACGTCGCAGGTGACGAAACGCATGGAGCGGTAATGCGGCAGGTCGCTCTTGACGATATCGGCGACGACGACGGTCTCGCCATCGGCGGCGAGCTTGGGGGCAAGGTGGCGGCCGACGAAGCCGTCGCCGCCGAAAATCACATGTCTCATCGAACGATCTCGCTTATGCCGATCTTGTCGGGATTGATGGATGCTGTCTGGTCCTCATGCCCGCGCCCACCCATTTCCCGGCCACTTTGCGCGATCAGCACCGTGCCGACGCAGATGCAGGCGATCCCGGCGATGCGCCAGCCATTGAGGTCCTCGCGGAAGACGAAATAGGCAAAGATCGCCACGGCGACATAAGCGAGGCTGAGGAACGGATAGGCGAAGCTGAGCTCGACCTTGGACAGCACATAAAGATGCGATGCCATCGAGATGACGAAGGTGCACAGGCCGAGGAACACCCAGGGGCTGAACACGATCTGCAACAGTTTGACGAGCGGATTGACGCCTTCGAAGGAAATCGGCCCCATCGACATCATGCCTTGCTTCAGCATCAGTTGCGCCGCAGCATTGGTCATGACCGTGAAGAGAATGAAGATTATGTATTTCATTGTTGCCACCCTGCCCCTTTGGGCGGTCCTATTGCAAACCCACAAAGATTTCGTGAAGCCTCGACGATGCTTTGAATAAATCGCGGTATAACATTTCACTTACCATGATTTATCTGATATTTATCTATTCTGCGGCTTCAAAAACACCTTTCGTTGCATCCAGTCTTTTTGCCGTCCGTATCCAGAAGCTCGACAGGAAAGCCGGGTCGCGAAGCGCCTCCAGCTGCTGCCATTGCGGGAACGACGCGGCGAATGTCTCAGGTCCCATCCGGGCGTCCTTGTAGGGGTTCACCGCGCCGCCCGCCTCGACTGCGATGCGGTCGAGTTCGGCGAGCAGCCGCAACGTCCTTTCGCCCCGGTTGGGGAAATCGAGCGTCAGCGTGTAGCCGGGCCGCGGGAACGACAGCAGCGCCGGCGAGCGGACATCGCCGAAGCGCTTGAGCACGGTCAGGAACGATCCCTGCCCTGCCCGCTGTGCCGCGTCGAGCAGCACAGGCACGATGCGGCGCGCATTCGCCTCCGGCACCACGCTTTGGTGCTGGAAAAGCCCGCGCGGCCCGTAGAGCCGGTTCCAGTCGCGGACCCCGTCGAGCGGAAAGAAAAAGCCTTGATAGCCTGCTTGGTGCGGAGCCTGGGACCTGCCCTTCTTCCAGCGGTAGGCCGCGTTGAAGACGGTGAGGAAGGGCCGATTGAGGACATTGAATGGTGGCTGCACCGGCACGGAAAACCGGCTGCCGGCGCGCGCCGCCGCGTGCGAGCCGTGTTCGGCATGGTTGCCCGTGAACAACAGCCCGCGACCGTGCCCATGTCCGCTGGCAAGCTGGTCGATCCAGGCGACGGCATATTCGTTGGCCTGGTCGGCAGCCTCGGCAAGATCGAAGAATTCGCCAAGATCGCGAAACCGCGTCGCCCTTTCCACTATGTCGAGCGAGGGCACCCGCATCAGCTTGATCGATGCCGACAGGATAAGCCCGGTCAGCCCCATGCCGCCGATCGTCGCCCCGAACAGTCGGATATTGTCGGTCTGCGAGCAGCGATAGGTCCGGCCGTCGGACCGAAGCAGCGTCAAAGCCTCGACATGGCAGCCGAAGGTGCCGCGCCGATGATGGTTCTTGCCGTGGACGTCGTTGGCGATCGCGCCGCCCAGCGTCACGAACTGGGTACCTGGAACCACGGCCGGAAAGAAGCCGTAGGGCGCGGCATGAGCGATGATATCGCAAAGCAGCGTGCCGGCATCGGCCTCGAGCACGCCGGTCTCGGCGTTGAAGGAACGGATGCGGTTGAGCGGCCGCATGTCGACCACCATGCCGGCATCGTTCTGGCAACTGTCGCCGTAGGAGCGGCCATTGCCGTATCCGAGCAGCGACCCGGTCTTCGCCTCGCCGCGCTTAAGCAGGGCGATCGCCTCGTCCGCCGGGATCGCCTTGCGCGCCGGCGGCGTCGCCAGTCCGAAGCTGCCGAAGCGCTCGTGCCTCATCACCAGCCTCCGGCGACGAGGAAGACCGCGCCGATGGCGACGACGATCTGGCTGCGCCAGTCGCGGATGATGAAGACGACCGGGTCGTCATGCATCTCGTCGCGGCGGGCGAGGATCCAGACACGCATCGTCAGGTAAAGCACGATCGGCGCCAGCGGCCATATCAGCCACGGATGCGGATAGAGCTCGCGCACCGCCGGGCTGTCCATATAGAGTGCCAGTACCAGCGCCGAGGAGAAAGCCGACGCCATGCCGGCCTGGGCGACGATTTCCTGGTCCTCGATACGATAGCCGCGGCCGGCGATGCGCTCGCCGGGCGGGATGGCCGTGGTGCGCAACTCGACGAAGCGCTTCACTAGCGCCAGCGACAGGAAGAAGAAGATCGAGAAGGCAAGCAGCCAGAAGGAGACGTCGACGCCGGTGGCGGCCGCGCCCGCCAGCACGCGGATCGTGTAGAGGCCCGCGAGCGTCAGCACATCGATCAGAAGCATGCGCTTGAACGACAGCGAATAGGCGGTGGTGACGGCCAAATAGCCGGCAAGCACGCCAAGGAATTCGATCGGAAGGAAGAGGCCCGCGGCGATGCCGATCGCAAGCAGCGTAGCGATCGCGCCGAGACCGAATGGGATCGACAATGCGCCGCTGGCGAAAGGCCGGTTGCGCTTGGTCGGATGCTTGCGGTCGAGCGCGAGGTCGAAGAAATCGTTGAGAATATAGATGGCGGACGCCGCGGCGCTGAAAGAAACGAATGCCAGCAGGCACTCCCAGATCATGTTCGGGTTGAAATATTCGTGCGACAGCACCATCGGCACGGCGATCAGCGCGTTCTTCAGCCACTGATGCATGCGCAGCATCTTGATGTAGATCCTCAGCGCCGGCCTCGCTGCGGGCATGGCATCGGCTTGATGCGCCGCCTGCCAGCGCCGGGCGCTGCGGTCGGGCGCCACCACGAGCGCGTTGCGCGCTGCATCGAACACTTTGAGGTCGTGCCGGCTGTTGCCGGCATAGTCGAAGCCTGCATCGCCATAGGCGGCGACAAGTGCCGCGCCTTTCCTGCCGGAGGTCATGTCGTGCGGACCGTCGGTCGCCAGCACATGATCGAAAATGCCAAGGTGCGCCGCGATCGCCTCCGCGAATTTGCGCGGCGTTCCCGTCGCCAGCACGATCTTGCGACCCTCCCGATGCTCGGCGCGCAGCCGGTCAAGCAGATCCTGGCGGTAAGGCAGCGAGGCCGGGTCAATGTCGATGCGGCCGGCGATTTCCTGCTTCAGCCGGGCCGGCCCGCCGATCAGCCAGAGTAGCAGGAGAAAGACATAGAGCGGGTTCTTCTTGAGCAGGATGAACAGGCCTTCCCACAGAAGGTCCGTTGCGATCAGCGTACCGTCGAGATCGACCGCAAGCGGAATTGCGTTCCTGTCCGACCTCGCGTCCATTGCCCTGCCCCGATCCAGCGCGGATCCCAAAACTCCGATCACGGAAAGATCACGCGCCAACTCAACCCACGCCGTATGCCGGCGTCCTCGGGTCGGATATAGCGGGTCATGACGCAGCGAACGTTAAAACGTCCGGTTGCAGAGCATTGTCCTGCCGGTTTTTCGCCATCGTCGTTAAGTGTCGGCTACCGGAAACGATAAAAGGCCGGACATCGGTCCGGCCTTTGCCAATCCTGCGGCGCCACTCTCTGTGGCGAGAGTTACTTGATGCGGGCCGCGCCGCCCGAGATTTCGACCGTTTCCGAGCCGGTCAGGGCTTCGAGGTCACCATTGGGCAGAGTGACGAAGCAGCCGCTCGAGCAGAACTCCACCGTCTCGCCGGCGGCAAGCGTCAGCTCGCTCTTGGCGCCGCCTTCGGTCACGACCAGGGTCCGCGTCTGAGCGTCCCTGTTGATCGCGCTGGCGGCGAAAGCCGAACCGCCCAGGGCCAGCAAAGCGATGGCGGCAACGACAGACTTCCACATTGCAATTCCGGTGTTCGCACACCGCCTCTGTTCAAATTTGCAAGGCATTCTCGCCCTTTGCATCGAAGCTTATATGGGATGTTACCTGAACCGCAACTGAATGCCGCATTCATGCCACAATCGGTTTCGGCGCCGGATGAGCGCAGCGTGTGGCCATTTGCAGGCCGGCCTCATCCGAATGTCGACACACCTCAGCCGGGGTCCGGCTTGCGGCCCCTGCGCTTCATCTTGGCCAGCCGTTCCCGCTCGGCCGCGGCTTCCGCCTCCAGCCTCTCGCGCTCCGCGAATTCGGCTTCGATCTTGTCGTCGTCGATCGGCCAGGCCTCGTGCTTCTTGGTTTCGACCACGGCGCGCGGCGTCGAGGGTATCTCGATCTGCTCCTGCTCGAAGATATCGAAGATGGCGAAGCGGATATCGTTCTGGACGACGCTGCCGTTCATGATGTCGGCGACGAACACGCGGATCTCGAATTCGAGCGCGGCCGCCCCGAAATTGGCGAAGAGAACGAATGGTTCGGGATTCTTCAGCACCATCGGATGGGCGCGCGCAATATCCATCAGGACGGCATGGACGCGTTTGACGTCGCTGCCATAGGCAACGCCGACCTTGATGTCGATGCGCCCGAGCTTGTTGCGATGCGTCCAGTTGCCGACCGCATTGTTGATGAGGTTCGAGTTGGGCAGGATCACCGCCTGCCGCTGGAAGGTCTCTATCTCGGTGGCACGCACGCTGATCTTCCGCACCGTGCCGCTGACGTCGCCCGCCACGATCCAGTCGCCGACCTTGAACGGCCGCTCGGCAAGCAGGATCAGGCCCGAAACGAAATTCGAGACGACGTTTTGCAGGCCGAAGCCGATACCCAGCGAAAGCGCGCCGGCAACCAGCGCCAGATTGGAAAGATCGATGCCCGCCGCCGAGATGCCGACCAGGCCGGCGACCGCCACGCCGGCATAGCCGACGCCGAGCCGGATCGAGTTGCGCACGCCGGCATCGACCTTGCCGCGCGCCATCACCGATCCGTCCAGCCAGCCCTGGAACCAGCGCGTCAGGAAATAGCCGATGACGAATACGACGATGCCGCTGAGGATGCCGAGAAAGGAGATGGTCACCGAACCGATCGTGACGCCGGTTGCCAGCTTGTAGGCCCAGGCCTCGATATCGCCGGGCTGAAAGCCCCACATCAACAGGATCAGCGGCAGGAACACCACCACGATCATGAGGTTGATGGCGATGCTGACCACCAGGCCGAGCTGGTCGAGGGCGGTATCCTCGTAGCTGGAGTTTTCCGAAAGCCATCGCCCGACCGAAGTGTCGGCGAAGCCGCCCTCCTCCCCGATCGCGCGTGCCGACAGGAAGCCGATATAGGCCGTCACCAGCACCGTGCCGGTCACCACGACCTGGAACGACACGAAAAGCGCCAGGCCGATATAGCCAAGCAGCGCCGCCGCGATGGTGAACAGGCCGAGCCCGATGGCGATGAAACGAAGCCAGGCCGGCCAGGGGCGCCATGAGCCGTCGGCCGCCCTGAACGGCCGCAGTAACCCCATCAGCACAAGGATGACGCCGACGATGATGCTGGCGACAACGCCCCTCGCGATCGTCAGCGAAAGTGGCGAACCCATCTTCTCGTTGACGACCGACAGGAAGTAATTGAACCCGAGTACCAGCGCCATGGCGGTCGTCAGTCCGACGAGCCAGCGCGCGGAACCGGTCGCGACCGGGATCAGGCGCCAATTGGGCAGGCGCGGCTCTAGTGCAGCGTTGGTCAGCCGGTTGACGCAGAACACCATGGCGATCACCGTCAGCAAGGCATTGAGGAACGTGCCGATATCGCCGCGCAGCACATTGTAATAGTTGAAGAAGAACACGGCCGAGGCGAAGAAGACGCCGAGCGCCAGGGTCGGCAGCAGCGTCGACCAGAACGCCACCGACAGCCGGCTGAGATAGGAAGGATCTTCCACGGTCGGGTCGGCCTCGAATATTCGGCCGAACAGGCGCCTGCCGCCGATCAAAAGCACCGCCGCCAGCGCCAGCGCCATAAGCGTCGCCGCGAGGATCGCCTGGAACTTGAACCTGACGGCGAAGCTCGCCCACGACGACACCGCCTTGTAGAGGCCCGTGAACTGGTCATGCGCGTCGGAAAAGGCCTGCGGGCTCAGTGCGTCCGTCAGGTCGTAGTGCTTGGTGATGACGCTGCGGAAAAGCTCGCTGCGCATGACGGCGATCCTGTCGACCAGCCCGTTGACGCGGATCGACAGGTTTTGCGCGCTGGCGACGACCGCGTTGATCTGAGCTTTTTCCGTGGCGAGCGCGCTGCGCTCGTTACTCACGATCACCGGCTCCGGGGGTTGCCCCTGCGCCGGCGGCTGGCCGAGGACCTCTGCGCGATTGTTGATGTCGGTGAGGCGCTGCCGGAATGCCAGGGCGCTGTTCAGCGCCGCGCGCGAAATATCCTCGAGCTGCAACCGGATGTCGACGAGCCCCGCATCGTCCTGGTCGGGATCGCTCAGCTTCTTCTCGAGACCGTCGGTTCTGGCTGTCAGGTCCTGGATGGCCTTGGTCTGGTCGGCGATGAGTTGTGACGAGCCATGGCCGATCGCCTGCGCCGACGCGTCCAGCGCCGGCTGCGCGAAGGCAGCGACGATGACAACCAGAACCAGGCGCAGCAGGCGGAAGAACATGATTTTGTTGGCGACTCGCGGCCGAAAAATTCTCGAAATTTCCGCCCTTGATAAAGACCGGCATATCGGGCGGCAAGCCGTCGCGATCGTGCCGGCGATAGTCGGCCTGTCGAAAAGCGATGGCGCAATCTTGGCTTTGCGCTTCCCGCCTGCTCTATAGTCTGCCGCCTCGCATCATAAGGACGATAGGAAGAATGGCGGAATATTCAGCCTTCTCGCTGCTCAAGAACGCGCTGACCGGCAACAAGGATTGGAAGCCCGCCTGGCGTAAGCCGGACCCCAAGGCTTCCTATGACGTGATCGTCATCGGCGGCGGCGGCCATGGTCTTTCGACCGCCTATTATCTCGCCAAGGAACACGGCATCACCAACGTCGCGGTGCTGGAAAAGGGCTGGCTCGGCTCCGGCAATGTCGGCCGCAACACCACGGCGGTGCGCTCCAACTATCTCCTGCCGCAGAACACCCGCTTCTACGAACATTCGATGAAGCTGTGGGAGAATCTCTCGCACGACCTCAACTACAACGTCATGTTCTCGCAGCGCGGCTGCCTGAACCTCGCGCACACGCCAGCCCAGCTCGACGACTATGCCAGGCGCGGCAACGCCATGCGCCATCTCGGCGTCGACGCCGAGCTGATGAGCGTCGACCGTATCAAGCGGCTTGTCCCGGCGCTGGATGTCTCAGGGTCAGCGCGCTTTCCCGTCCTTGGCGGGCTGATGCAGCCGCGCGCCGGCACGGCCCGGCACGACGCGGTTGCCTGGGGCTATGCGCGCGGCGCCGACCGGCGCGGCGTCGACATCATCGAGAATTGCGAGGTGACCGGTTTCCTGCGCGACGGCGACCGCATCACCGGTGTTTCGACGACGCGCGGCGAAATCCGCGCCAAGAAGGTGGCGCTTGCGGTTGCCGGCAGCACCGGCCGCGTCATGCAGCTTGCCGGCATCTCGCACATGCCGATCGAAAGCCATGTGCTGCAGGCCTTCGTCTCGGAATCGCTGAAGCCCGTCGTCGACACCGTTCTCACCTTCGGCATGGGCCATTTCTACATCTCGCAGTCCGACAAGGGCGGCCTGGTCTATGGCGGCGACCTCGACGGCTACAACAGCTACGCCCAGCGCGGCAGCCTGCCGATCGTCGATGAGGTGATGAGCGAGATGGTGGCACTGTTTCCCGGCTTGGCGCGCGTGCGCATGCTGCGCTCCTGGGGCGGGTTGTGCGACATGACGATGGACGGCTCGCCGATCATCGCCGCCGGTCCGCTGCCGGGCATGTATCTCAATTGCGGCTGGTGCTATGGCGGCTTCAAGGCGACGCCAGCCTCCGGCTGGTGCTTTGCCTATACCATTGCCAAGGACGAGCCGCATGAGTTCAACGCGCCCTTCACGCTCGACCGTTTCTACCGCGGCCTGGTCATCGACGACAAAGGCCAGGGCGCGACGCCCAGATTGCACTAGGGGTTGGATTGAAAATGCTGATCACCTGTCCCTATTGCGGCCCGCGCGACGTCATCGAATTCACCTACCAGGGCGACGGCAACCGCGAGCGGCCGCAGCCCGCCTCGCAGGACCTCGACGCCTGGAACGCCTATGTCTACGACCGGCTGAATCCGGCCGGTGACCACAACGAGATCTGGCAGCATTCCGGCGGTTGCCGCGCGCATCTCAGGGTCGTGCGCAACACAATCACGCACGAAATCCTCAGCACCGCATTCGCCCGTGGCGGCCACAAGACGGAGAGCCGCTCGTGAGCCCGCGCCGCACAGAGACCGGCGGCCGGATCGACCGGCTGCGCACCATCCGCTTCACCTTCGACGGTGCGCCCTATACGGGCCATGCCGGGGACACGCTGGCCTCGGCGCTGCTTGCCAATGGCGTGACGCTGTTCGGCCGCTCCTTCAAATATCATCGCCCGCGCGGCCTGCTTGCCGCCGGTGTCGAAGAGCCGAACGCGCTGGTGACGGTGCTGCGTGGCGAAGTGCGCGAGCCCAACATCGCCGCCACCATGGTCGAGATCTATGACGGGCTCGTAGCCGTCAGCCAGAACCGTACCCCCTCGCTCGCTTGGGATATCGGCGCCCTCAACCAGCTCGGCGGCAAGCTCCTGTCGGCCGGCTTCTACTACAAGACCTTCATGGGGCCGGTGATCGGCCCGCTGAAGGGCACGCGCTTCTGGATGTTCTGCGAGCATTTCATCCGTCGCGCCGCCGGCCTTGGCAAGGCTGGCACCGCTCCCGATCCGTCTCGCTACGAGCGCATGAACGCCTTTTGCGACGTGCTGGTCGTCGGCTCCGGTCCGGCCGGCCTGATGGCGGCGAAAGCCGCCACCGACCAGGGTGCCCGCGTCATCCTCGCCGATCTCGAAGCCCATTTTGGCGGCTCCGCCAACTGGTCGGGCGAAACCATCGACGGCATGCCTGCCGCCGAATGGGCCCAGCGCACGGTCGCGCAGCTCGGAGGCAACGACAATGTGCGGCTTTTGCGGCGCACGACGGTGTGGGGCTATTACGACGGCAACACGCTGGCCGCCCTCGAACGGGTGACCGATCATAAGGAAACGCCGGCCAAGGGCGAGCCGCGGCAGCGCTACTGGGCGATCCGCGCCGGCACGGTGGTGCTCGCCACCGGTTCCTTCGAGCGGCCGCTGGTGTTTCCGGGCAACGACCGTCCCGGCGTCATGCTGGCACATGCGGCGGAACGTTACGTCAATGAATATGGCGTGCTGCCGGGACAGCGCATCGCGCTCTTCACCAACAACGACAGCGCCTACCGCTCGGCCGTTGCGTTAAAGAAGGCCGGCGCGACCATTGTTGCCATCGTCGATGTCCGCGCCGACGTCTCGAACGACATGCGCCGGCTCGCCGGCGAGGCCGAGGCCGAGCTGCTGGACGGCCACGCCGTGGTTGCGACCGAGGGCGGCAAGGCGCTCACTGGCCTCAAGGTGCAGCGCTTCGACGCCATGAGCGGAGCGCTGAGCGGCGACGAACGCAGCATCCATGCCGACGGCCTTCTGATGTCGGGCGGCTGGTCGCCGACCATCCATCTCGCCAGCCAGGCCGGCGCGAAGGCCGAGTGGGATCCGGCGAGACAAGCCTTCCTGCCGCCCAAGCCGACGCAACGCTGGATCGGCGCCGGCGCCTTCACCGGCAGTTTTTCGACTGCCGAAGCCATTGCCGAGGGCCGCGCGGCCGGTCTTCAGGCGGCCGGAGGGACAGAGTCATCCGCTCACCTGCCCGTCGTCGAAGCGGCTCCGGGCGATCCCGATCCTGCGCCGGTCTTCGAGATCAAGGCCAAGGGGAAGAGCTTCGTCGATTTCCAGCACGATGTGACCGCCGAGGACGTGCGGCTGGCGCATCGCGAAGGCTTCGTCTCGGTCGAGCACCTGAAGCGCTACACCACGCTGGGCATGGCGACCGACCAGGGCAAGAACTCCAATGTGCCGGGCCTCGCCATCATGGCCGAGGCGCTGGGCAAGCCGATCCCCGAAGTCGGCACGACGCGCTTCCGCCCGCCCTATACGGCGGTGTCGATCGGCTCGCTCGCCGCCGAGCGCTTTGGCGACCTCAAGCCCGAGCGGCTGACACCGATGCATGACTGGCACATCGCCAATGGCGCGAGGATGTATTCGGCCGGCCTCTGGTACCGGCCGATGATCTACGGCCTTCCGGGCGAGACGGTCGAGCAGGCCTATGTGCGCGAAGCCAAGGCAACCCGCGAAAGCGCCGGCATCGTCGATGTCTCGACCCTGGGCAAGATCGCCGTGCAGGGACCCGATGCGGCCGAGTTCCTCGACCGCGTCTACACCAACATGTTCTCCACTTTGGCCGTCGGCAAGGCACGCTACGGCTTGATGCTGCGCGAGGACGGGCTTGCCTTCGACGACGGCACCACTTGGCGGCTTGGCGAGCAGGAATTCCTGATGACCACCACCACGGCCAATGCCGGCAAGGTGATGCAGCATCTGGAATATTTCCTCGACGTCATCTGGCCGGAGCTGAAGGTCACCGTGACCTCCGTCACCGACGAATGGGCGGGTGCGGCGATCGGCGGACCGAACGCGCGCGCCATCCTTGCGGCTTGCGTAAAAGATACCGCTGTCGACAACGCTACGCTGCCCTTCATGGGTATCGTCCATGGCCGCATCGCCGGCGTGCCGGTGATGATCTGCCGGCTGTCCTTCTCCGGCGAAATGGCATTCGAGGTCTATTCCGGGGCCGGCTACGGCAGCCATGTCTGGGAAGCCTTGATCGAGGCCGGCCAGCCTTTCGGCCTGGTCACCTACGGGCTAGAGGCGCTGGGCACGATGCGCATCGAGAAAGGCCATGTCACAGGCGCCGAGATCGACGGCCGCACCACCGCGCGCGACCTCCATCTCGACTGGATGCTGTCGAAGAAGAAGCCCTTCATCGGCTCGGCCATGATGGACCGCGAAGGCCTGATCGCCCCCGACCGGCTCGAGCTGGTCGGCCTGATCGCCCTCGACAACCGGCCGCTCAACGGCGGCGGCCATATCGTCGAGGAACTGGACGAGGACAATCCGCACGACTCGCTCGGCCACATCACCGCCTGCTGCTATTCGCCGGCGCTGGGCAAATACATTGCGCTTGCGCTGGTCAAGGGCGGCAAGGCGCGCCATGGAACGCGCGCCTTCGTCTCGGATCCATTGCGCAACCGGTTTGGGCCGGTCGAGATCGTCTCCAACCATTTCTACGATCCGGACGGGAGCCGCATGCATGGCTGAGCAGCATTTGCCCGAACGCCAATCGCCGCTCGAGCCGGATTATCATCCGGGTTCGCACGGCAACTTCGAACATGGCGTCGATGTCATTCTGTCCGAGATGCGACCGGGCACGATCCTGCAGCTCGCCGCCTGGCCGGGTGAAGAGAAGCAGCTGATCGAAATTATCGGCAAGGTCACCGGTCTCGCTCTGCCCGACGGGGCCGGCGGCGGCGCGAGCAGCGGTGCGCGTGCCGCCTTCGGCTTCGCGCCGGGAAAATTCACCGTGGTGGACGAGGCCGAAGGCCTGGCTGCGGCTTTCGCCGGCGCCATCACGCCGGCCATCGGCACGCTGACAGACCTTTCGCATGGCCGCACCGCGATCCGCATCGCCGGTCCGAAGGCTGAATGGGTGATGGCGAAGTTCTTCGCTGTCGATTTCGCCTTGCCGGCCTTCCCGCTCGGCGCCGGACGTTCGACCAACCATCACGACATCTTCGCCCGGATCCAGCGCAGCGGCCCAGACCAGTTCGACATCTACGTCTTCCGCTCCTTCGCGCGCTCCTTCTGGAAGGCCTTGTGCCATGCCTCGGAGGAAGTGGGTTACGAAGTGCAATAGCCCGCTCGGGCGTTGCTGGCTTAGCATTGGTCAGGCGGCATCTGGCATTATCGACGGCTACAACTGCTGCTTGAGCGCTGGGCCAGCAGGCGCGATAGGTAAGGAATCACGGGCGTTTGCCAGGGCAAACGTCCGCTCAGGCAACCCGTTCGACCATACCCTTCCATGACTGTTGAGACTTCGGCGACGGCCACGACCCGCTTTGCTCCGGCGGAGGGTCCGTCGATGCTGTTGCCGGCAACCGTCGCTTGCGGCGTGTTCATGACCAGTCTCGACCAGAACGTCGTGGTCACCGCGCTGCCCGGCATCGGCGAGAGCCTCGACCGGCCGCCAAGCCAGCTTGGCCTTTTGATCACCGTCTATGTCGCCAGCCTCATCGTCACCATGCCGCTCGGTGGCTGGCTGGCCGACCGGTTTGGGCTGCGCAACGTCTATTGCTTCGCGCTGCTCGTCTTCGCCGGCGCCTCGGCCTTGTGCGGCCTTTCGGAAAACATCTGGATGCTGGTCGGCTCGCGCGCCCTGCAAGGCTGCGGCGGCGCGCTGATGGGCACGCTTGGTCAGGTCGTGATTCTTTCGAGCTTCCCGCGCGACCGCACGCTGAAGATCAACATGTATATTTCGCTCGCCGGCCAATCCGGACCGCTGGTCGGGCCGCTCATCGGTGGCGCGCTCACCACTTACGTCTCCTGGCGCTGGATCTTCTACATCAACATCCCGATCGCGCTGACCGCGGCACTGCTGGCCGCCTCTCTGTTTCCGACGACGACCAAGCCGGTGCGCACGCCGTTCGATCTGCCTGGCTTCCTGCTCGTCGGCTGCGGCATGACGCTTCTGGTCTTCGGCATGGATTCGGTCGCCGCGAAAGATGTGGCCGCCAGCGGTATGGCGCTGGAACTCGGCTTGGCGATCGTCATCCTGACGGTTGCCGCCTTCTACTGCCTGCGCGCGCGCAATCCGCTGCTAGACCTCAATCTCTTGCGCATCCGCACCTTCCGCATCTCCTTCCTCACCGGCGGCGGCCTCGACACGATCGGCCTGAGCTCGGTGGTCTTCCTCTTGCCGCTGATGTTCCAGCTCGGCTTCGGCATGAGCGCCGTGCAGGCGGGATCGCTGACCTTCGTCGCCGCGATTGGGTCGTTGATCATGCGCTTCTTCATGCCGCGCCTTTTGAACCGTTTCGGCTTCAAGCGCGTGCTGGTCACCAATACGCCGATCGTCGCTTTGCTGGTCGCGGGCTTCGCCCTGATGCAGGAGAGCCTGCCGGCCTGGATCGTGCTTGCCTATATTTTCGCCTTCGGCGTCTTCCGCTCCGTGCAATGGGCCTCGACCGGCAATCTCTCCTATTCGGACATCGCGCCGGAGCAGCTCGCGCGCTTCAGCGCGCTCTATTACATCCTGTGGCAGCTGGCGGTGGCGATCAGCGTCGGCCTCGCGGCCGCGCTGCTGTCGCTGCTTGCCGGCGGCGGCAAGGCCGGCATCAATGACTACCGCATCCTGTTCGTCATCGAAGGATTGATCACCTTTTGCGCGCTGTCGGCCTATCTGAGGCTGACGCCGCAGGATGGCGCCCATGTCAGCGGCCATAGCGCGCATATGAGCACCGACTGACGCCTCAGCCGACGCTACTTCGCGAACGTCACCCAGTCCTCGAGCGGCGCGCGGTCGGTGCGAAACTCGTTCTCCGGCTTGGATGTGTCCTCGTAGCCCAGCGCCATGCCGCAGACGACGATCTCTTCGTCGGGAATATCGAGCACCGGCCTGATCTGGCGATGATAGGGCGCGAAGGCCGCCTGCGGACAGGTATGCAGTCCCCTGCCCCGTGCCGCGACCATGATGTTCTGCAGGAACATGCCGTAGTCGATCCACGACCCTTGGTTCAGCCTCCGGTCGATCGTAAAGATCATGCCGACCGGAGCGTCGAAGAAAATGAAATTGCGGTCGTGTTGGGCGCGCATCCTGTCGACCTCGCGGCGGCCGATGCCCAGCACGCCATAGAGCCCGAAGCCGTTGGCGCGGCGGCGGGTGAGATATGGTTCGAAGAACTGGTCGGGATAGTAGCGGTACTCGTCCCACTCCGCCTTTTCGGCACGGATCCCGGAATTGAGGATAGCATCGCTGATGCGCTGCTTGACCTCGCCTTTGGTCACATAGACGCGCCAGGGCTGCATGTTGGTGCCCGACGGCGCGCGCGCGGCGACCGCCAGGATCGCGCGGATCGTGTCGTCATCGACCATATCGGGCAGAAACGCGCGCACCGACCGGCGCGACAGGATCGCATCGTCGACGATCGCCGCGTCCATGGCGATTCGGCTATTCTTCTCCAGCATGGGCCGTCCCTTCACGCATGGCCGGAACCGCAACCGGTTCCACGGCGACCATCCGCAGACACTAAAACTGATTTGGTCCCCGACCGGACGTCCCCACTCGCCGTTCGTGGGCGTGGCTTTGCCTCAACCTCAAAAATCGCGCAAGTAAATCTTGCGGGTTATGAAAATCCCCTTGATTTTTTCATGACTTTACCGCTTCATGAAATTTACACGGATTTTTTCACGAGATACGCTTGAGCTCGACTACTGCCAGATCGGAGCAGGATAATGGCGACCGGCTGCTGGCCGGCGACATCCGTGCGCTTCGCAAGGCGCGCGGCCTCACACTGGCCGAGATTGCCCTCAAGCTCGGCCGGTCGGTCGGCTGGGTCAGCCAGGTCGAGCGCGGCCTCTCGGTTCCCTCGCTGGGTGACTTGCGGGCATTCGCCAGCCTCTTCGATGTCCCGATCAGCCTGTTCTTCAGCCATGACGTCCCTGTCGAGCAGGAACGCGGCGTGGTCGTGCGCGCCGGCAGCCGCCGTTCGCTTGGCACAAGTGAATCCGGCCTGGTGGAGGAGCTTCTGTCGCCCGATCTCGGCGGTAGCTTCGAGATGCTGCGCTCGGTCTTCGCGCCGGGCGCGGAGCTGAAGACGGAAGCGCGGCGCCCGACGGAAGAAGCGGGCTATGTCGCGTCGGGCACATTCGAGATCGAGATCGACGGCGTCTGGCATCGTCTCGGCGAAGGTGACTCGTTCCGCTTCGAGGGCAAGCCGTTCCGCTGGCGCAATCCCGGCGCCGAGCCGGCAGTGGTCATCTGGGTGGTTTCGCCACCGGTATACTGACAATGCATGTCAACCAAAAGTGCGAAGCGGTTTTGGGATAACGACATGCATCAAAAACAAAAATCGAAGCGCGAAGCGCTGAGACTCTGGAGGAAGAAATGGCCGGTTTGCCGACCACGGCACGCGTGGTGATCATCGGAGGCGGTGTCGTCGGCTGCTCATCGCTCTATCACCTCTGCAAGGCGGGCTGGACCGATTGCGTGCTCCTGGAAAAAAACGAGCTGACCTCGGGCTCGACCTGGCATGCCGCCGGCAACGTGCCGACCTTCTCCTCGTCCTGGTCGCTGATGACCATGCAGCGCTACTCGACCGAGCTTTACCGGGGTCTGGCCGAAGCGGTCGACTATCCGATGAACTACCATGTAACCGGCTCGCTCCGGCTCGCCCATACCAAGGAGCGCATGCAGGAATTTCAGCGCGCCAAGGGCATGGGCCGCTACCAGGGAATGGATATCGACGTCGTCGGCCTCGACGAGATCAAGCGCCGCTACCCCTTCATCGAGACGCATGAGTTGAAGGGCGCGCTCTATGATCCGAGCGACGGCGACATCGACCCGGCTCAGCTGACCCAGGCGCTGGCCAAAGGCGCGCGTGACATGGGCGGCAAGATCATCCGCTTCTGCCCGGTCACCGGCGTGCGCCGCGAGAACGACGAATGGGTGATCGCCACCCCGCAAGGCGAGATCCGCTGCGAGATCGTCATCAATGCGGCCGGCTACCGCGCCGCCGAAGTCGGCAAGATGTTTGGGCGCGACGTGCCGATGATGGTGATGAGTCATCAGTACATATTGTTCGAGGAAATCCCCGAGCTTGCCGCGTGGACGAAGGAACAGGGCCACAAGCTGCCGCTGCTGCGCGACGTCGACACGTCCTATTACTTGCGCCAGGAAAAGAGCGGCATGAATCTCGGCCCCTATGAGCGCAATTGCCGCGCGCATTGGGCGACCCACAACGATCCGATGCCGGAGGATTTCTCCTTCCAGCTCTTCCCCGACGATCTCGACCGCCTCGAGCATTACCTGGCCGACGCCGTCGCCCGCGTGCCGATCCTCGGCACCGCCGGCCTCTCCAAGGTGATCAACGGCCCGATTCCTTACGCGCCGGACGGCAATCCGCTGATCGGGCCGATGCCCGGCGTGCCGAACGCCTTCGAGGCCTGCGTCTTCACCTTCGGCATCGCGCAAGGCGGCGGCGCCGGCAAGGTGCTGGCCGAATGGGTCACCGAAGGCCAGACCGAATGGGATATGTGGTCCTGCGATCCGCGCCGTTTCACCAGCTTCGCCTCGGCGCCCGACTATTGCGTCGCCAAGGGCATGGAGATCTACGGCAACGAATACGCCATCCAGTTCCCGCGCCATGCCTGGCCGGAGGGGCGCAACCGTAAGCTGTCGCCGCTGCATGATCGCATCAAGGCGCTGGGCGGCCAGTTCGACGCCTATAATGGCTGGGAGCGCGCGACTTGGTACGCACAACCCGGCGATGATACTTCCGAAGAGTCTACCCTCACCTTCCGCCGCGACGGCCCGTGGCAGCAGCGCGTGCGCGAGGAATGCCTTGCCGTGCGCGACGCCGCCGGTATCCTCGACCTGCCCGGCTTCTCGCGCTTCAATCTCGAAGGCCCTGGCGCGGCCGAATGGCTGGCGCTGCAGGTCACCGGCCTGGTGCCGAAACCGGGCCGCATCGGCCTGGTCTATTTCGCCGATGACAAGGGCCGCATCGTCACCGAGATGTCGGTGGTGCGTCATGGCGAAGACCAGATGACGCTGATCACTGCGGCTGTCGCGCAGTGGCATGATTTCGAATGGCTGAAGTCGCGCATGCCCGCCGACGCGGCCTTCACGCTGACGGACCGGACGGAGGAATACTCAACGCAAATCCTTGCCGGCCCGAACTCGCGCAAGATCCTTGCCGAAGTCTGCGACGCCGACCTGACGCTGCCCTGGCTGACGCATCAGGAAACGACCATTGCCGGGCGCTGGGCGAAGCTGGTGCGCGTCTCCTTCGCCGGCGAGCTCGGCTGGGAGATCCACACCAAGGTCGCGGACACGGCGACCGTCTTCGACGCCGTCTGGGCCGCCGGCCGGAAGCACGGGCTGAAACCCTTCGGCATGTATGCGCTGGATTCGCTGCGGCTGGAAAAAGGCTACCGCACCTGGAAGGGCGATCTGTCGACCGACTATTCGATCCTGCAGGGCGGCCTGGAGCGCTTCGTCAAATGGGACAAGCCAGACTTCCGCGGCAAGGCGGCTCTCCTCAACGAGAAGCAGCAGGGCGTGAAGAAGCGCTTCGTCACTTTGGTTGTCGAGAACCCCGGCGACTGCGACGCACCCTATATGTCGACGCTCTGGCATGAGGGCACGATCGTCGGCGAGACGACGTCGGGCGGCTGGGGCCACCGCGTCGGCAAGTCGATCGCGCTCGGCATGCTGCGCACGGATCTCACGGAGCCGGGCACGGCGGTCGAGGTCGAGATTTTTGGCGATCGCTTCAAAGCCATCGTCCAGAACGACGAGCCGCTGTGGGATCCGAAGAATGAGAGGTTGAGAGCCTGATGCCGAAGCCATCAAAACGCATTACCGGTATCGTGCCTTCCGGCAAGGACGGCTGGGAGGTCCATTTCGCCGCCTGGAATCGCAAGCAGGCCGGCGAAGACATCATTGTGCTCTCGGTCGGCGACCATGATTTCGACACGCCATCGGAAACCATCGAGGCCTGCGTGAGCGCCGTGCGCGGCAGCAACCATCACTACACGCCGCTGCCCGGCCTGCCGCGCCTGCGCAAGGCGATGGCCGCCGCCGCGACCGTTTGCGCCGGCATCCTCACGGAACCCGACGAGGTCATCGCCACGCCTGGCGGCCAGGCAGCGCTTTACGCCGCCGTGCAGGGCGTGCTCGACCCGGGCGACCACGCCATTGTCGTCGCGCCTTACTACGCCACCTACCCCAACACCTTCAGCGCCGCGGGCGCCAGCTTCACGGTGGTCGAGACGCCGGCCGAAGATGGGTTTCAACCCCGCGCGGAGATGATCCGCGCCGCGCTTCAACCCAACACCCGCGCCATCCTGATCAACACGCCGAACAATCCGACCGGTGCCGTCTATTCGCGCGAACGGCTCGAGCAGCTGGCCGAAATCTGCAAGGAGCACGATCTCTGGCTGCTGTCGGACGAGGTCTACTGGACGCTCGGCGGCGGCGAGCACATCTCGCCGCGCTCGCTGCCCGGTATGGCCGAGCGCACCCTGGTCATCAACTCCATGTCGAAGAGCCACGGCATGACCGGCTGGCGCATGGGCTGGCTGACCGGGCCGAAAGCGATGATCGCGCTGATGACCGACCTCAATCTGGTCACGACCTACGGCCTGCCAGCCTTCATCTCCATCGCTTGCGCCGAGGCGCTTGAAAACCACTATGGCGTGAAGGATATCGCCGAGCGTTACGCCGCGCGGCGCGCGATCTTCCTCGATGCCATACGCGGAGCCAATGAAGTCACCGTGCGCGGCTCCGAAGGCGGCATGTACATCATGCTCGATGTCTCCGCGGTCGAACCCGACGACGAGAAATTCGCCTGGGCGCTGCTCGACGAGGAAAAGGTCGGCGTGATGCCCGGATCGAGCTTCGGCGAAGCCGCCGCCGGCCACATCCGCATCAGCCTCTGCCAGCCCGAACCCGTCCTCAAGGAAGCAGCGCTTCGCGTTCGCCGCTTCGCTTCCAACTATCGCCGCGAGGCCGCATGACCAAGACCATCCCGGCCAAAGCCCGCGCGGTAATCATCGGCGGCGGCGTCTCCGGCTGCTCGGTCGCCTATCATCTGGCCAAGCTCGGCTGGACCGACATCGTGCTCTTGGAGCGCAAGCAGCTCACCTCAGGCACCACCTGGCATGCGGCCGGGCTGATCGGCCAGTTGCGCGGCTCCCAGAACATGACGCGGCTGGCGAAATATTCGGCCGATCTCTACGTCAAGCTCGAGGCTGAGACCGATGTCGGCACCGGCATGCGCCAGGTCGGCTCGATCACTGTCGCGCTGACCGAGGAGCGCAAGCACGAGATCTATAGGCAGGCGTCGCTTGCCCGCGCCTTCGATGTCGACGTGCGCGAGATTTCGCCGCGCGAGGTCAAGGAGATGTACCCGCATCTCAACGTCTCGGATGTGGTCGGCGCCGTGCATCTGCCGCTCGACGGCCAGTGCGATCCCGCCAACATCGCCATGGCGCTGGCCAAGGGCGCGCGCCAGCGCGGTGCGACGATCATCGAGAATGTGAAGGTCACCAAGGTTCACACGATGAACGGTCGCGTGTCCGGCGTCTCCTGGACGCAGGGCGAGGAGCAAGGCACGATCGAGACAGACATCGTGGTCAACTGCGCCGGCATGTGGGCGCGCGAGTTGGGTCGGCAGAACGGCGTTACCATCCCGCTGCATGCCTGCGAGCATTTCTATCTCGTGACCGAGCCGATCCCCGGCCTCTCCCGCCTGCCGGTGCTCCGTATCCCGGACGAGTGCGCCTACTACAAGGAGGACGCCGGCAAGATGATGCTCGGCGCCTTCGAGCCGGTGGCAAAGCCCTGGGGCATGGACGGCATCCGCGAGGATTTCTGCTTCGACCAGTTGCCCGAGGACATGGACCATTTCGAGCCCATCCTCGAAATGGGCGTCAACCGCATGCCGATGCTGGGCACCGCCGGCATCCACACCTTCTTCAACGGCCCGGAGAGTTTCACGCCGGACGACCGCTACTATCTCGGCGAGGCGCCCGAGCTTTCCGGCTACTGGATGGCGACCGGCTATAACTCGATCGGTATCGTCTCCTCCGGCGGCGCCGGCATGGCGCTGGCGCAATGGATCAATGACGGCGAGGCGCCCTTCGACCTGTGGGAGGTCGATATCCGCCGCGCCCAGCCTTTCCAGAAGAACCGCCGCTACCTCAAGGAGCGCGTCTCCGAAACGCTCGGCCTGCTCTATGCCGACCATTTCCCCTATCGCCAGATGGCGACCTCGCGCGGCGTGCGCCGCTCGCCTTTGCACGAGCACCTGAAGGCGCGCGGCGCCGTCTTCGGCGAAGTGGCGGGCTGGGAGCGCGCCAACTGGTTCGCGCGCGAAGGCCAGGAGCGCGAATACCGCTATTCCTGGAAGCGGCAGAACTGGTTCGACAACCAGCGCGAGGAACATCTCGCGGTGCGCAACAGCGTCGGCCTGTTCGACATGACCTCCTTCGGCAAGATCCGCGTCGAAGGTCGCGATGCCTGCGCCTTCCTGCAGCGGCTCTGCGCCAACGACATGGACGTCGCGCCGGGCAAGATCGTCTACACGCAGATGCTCAACCAGCGCGGCGGCATCGAGAGCGACCTAACCGTGACGCGGCTTTCGGAAACGGCCTATTTCCTGGTCGTGCCGGGCGCCACGCTGCAGCGCGATCTTGCTTGGCTGCGCAAGCATGTCGCCGACGAGTTCGTCGTCATCACCGACGTCACCGCCGCCGAAGCCGTGATCTGCGTCATGGGTCCGGAGGCGCGAAAACTGATCCAGAAGGTCAGCCCGAACGATTTTTCCAACGAGGCCAATCCATTCGGCACCTTCCAGGAGATCGAGATCGGCATGGGTCTCGCCCGCGCCCACCGCGTCACCTATGTCGGCGAGCTCGGCTGGGAACTCTATGTATCGACCGAGCAAGCGGGCCATGTTTTCGAGGTGATCGCCGAAGCCGGCGCCGATGTCGGCCTGAAGCTCTGCGGCCTGCATACGCTCGATTCCTGCCGCATCGAGAAGGCCTTCCGCCATTTCGGTCACGACATCACCGACGAGGACAATGTGCTGGAGGCGGGCCTGGGCTTTGCGGTGAAGACGAGCAAATCCGGCTTCATCGGCCGCGACGCTGTGCTCAGGAAGAAGGAAGCCGGCCTGTCACGCCGGCTGGTACAGTTCCGCTTGAAGGACCCGCAGCCGCTGCTCTTCCACAATGAGGCTATCCTGCGCGACGGCAAGATCGTCGGCCCGATCACATCAGGCAATTACGGCCACCATCTCGGCGGCGCGATCGGGCTTGGCTATGTGCCCTGCCAAGGCGAGAGCGAGGCGGATGTGCTGGGCTCATCCTACGAGATAGAAATCGCCGGCGAGCGCTTCGCCGCGGAGGCATCGCTGAAGCCAATGTATGATCCCAAGGCGGAACGGGTGAGGATGTAGCGCGGTCTGCCCTTCTCCCCTTGTGGGAGAAGGTGGATCGGCGCGCAGCGCCGAGACGGATGAGGGGTGTTCCAGCGGAGTGTGGCGTCGGCGTTCACTGGAGCACCCCTCATCCGTCGCCTTCGGCGACACCTTCTCCCACAAGGGGAGAAGGAAGAGGCTCAAAAACTCTCCAGCCTCGCCCTCACCTTCGCCAGAAACCCCACCCTGCTCTTCGGCGTCGAGGCATCCATCAAGTAGTGCGCCAGGAAAAACGTCTTGCAGCGCGTGGCGCATAGCGCCCGCATGCCGCGTAAAATCGTCTTGCGTCCCGGCTGGCCGACGACCACGCTCCACCAGGTCGGCGCGCCGCAGGTGGTGATGACGCCGACCTTGGTCACATGCCGCATCAGCGACGTGATGCGCCCCTTGCCGGCCGGCAGCTTGAAGGCGATGTCGGTCGCCCACACGCGGTCGAACCAGCCCTTCAGCATCGCCGGCAATCCGTACCACCAGGTCGGGTAGATGAAGAGAATCGCCTGCGCCCATTGCAGATGCTCGAAATGCGGCGTTAGCGCCGGGTCTTGCGGCGCCCGGTCGTTGTAGAAGCGCCGCTCCTCGCAGCTCATCACCGGATCGAAATTCTCGGCATAGAGATCGAGCAGCCGCACGTCCCAGCCTCGCCCTTTCAGCACCTCCACCGCCATGTCGCGGATAGCCGCGCAATAGCTTTCAGGCACCGGATGGCAATAGACCACCAGCACGCGCATCAGAAGGCGTCCATCGTCGCCGCGACCTTCGCCATGAAGACTTTGCGAGTCTCGTCGGTGGAGAGGTTCATCGAATAATGCGCGAGATAGGAGACAGGAGCGCCTGGCTTGATGGTCGCCCGCAGCATGCGCTTGACGATCTTGCGCGGCGGGTCGCCCATCAGCATGGCACGAAAGCGGCTGCCGCCATAGGTGGTGATGGCCGCGAGCTTGCCGATGTTCTGCAGCGTCGGCCGCACCTTGCCGTCGACCAGCTTGAACGACACGCCGGGCAGAAAGACGCGGTCGAAGAAGCCTTTCAGGATTGCCGGATAGCCATAGTTCCAGACCGGAAACGACAGCACCAGCGCTTCGGCATTCTTCAGCCTTTCGACATAGCCGGCGACCGCGTCGTCCGGCCCGCGCGGGTCGTGGTAGCCGAGCCGCTCGGCGCGTGTCAGCCTTGGGTCGAAATCGTCGGCATAGAGGTCGCAGTCGTCGACCGCATGCCCCGTCGCGGCGAGCCGCTCGACGATCGTCTTGTGCAGGCTGGCGTTGAAGCTGGTCTCCACCGGATGAGCGTAAAGCACGAGGATTTTCATCACCCCGCCTTCTGCAATCCCTTGAACAGGAACGTGCGGCCGGAGCGATAATCATAGTCCGGGTTTTCCCAGGCGATCATCTTGCCGGGATTGAGCAGCCCTTGCGGATCGGTCTGGCGCTTGAAGGCAAGCTGGATCTCGTCGGTCTGCTTCATGCCGCCTTCTTCCAGCGTGTAGCGGTGCGGGTTGAAGATCGGGCAGCCATTCTCCTCATGCAGGCGGATGATTTCGTTGAGCCGCGCCTCGGTGGTGAACTTGACCAGCGGCAGGCCGAAGCAGGTGATGTTGCCGTCGAGCCGCACGAATTCCAGATGCGAGAACACCTCGCCCGGGAACATCGTGTCCATCTTCTCGACCAGCGCCAGCTGGTTGGGGAACGGATAGAGCGACTGCAGATAGGTGATCGACGGGTCGACGCGCAGTGCCCGCAGGGTCGTGTGGTTCCAGGCAAGCTCATAGGCCGGCGGCAGGCCCTTCTTGTCCTCGTTCGTCGCGGTCGCCGCATTGAAGATGACCTCGCCTCCGGTGCGCCGGGTGAAAGCCAGGAAGGCATCGAGCCCATGGTTCGCGACCATGACGACACAGATGCTTTGCCCCTCGCGCAAGAATTTCTGGTGCCGCTTGAAATAGAGCTGCGGCACGGGTGCGGCGATCGGCGTGATCAGCTTGGTCAGGATGCCGTCCTGGCAGGCAAGCGCGTTGCCGTAGCGGGCGGCGCCCATGAATTTGTCGAAGCCGACAATGACGTCGATCCATTCATAGGCGGCAGTCAGCGGCATCTCGACCTCCGTGATGATGCCGTTGGTGCCGTAGGCATGCGTGACCTTGTGCAGATCCTCGCCGGTGAGCTCGAGCGCCTTTGGCTCGGCCTCCATGGTGACGACGCGCAGCCGCAGCACATTGCCGAAATCGCGCAGGCCGCCGAAATTGATCGAGCCGACCCCGCCCGAACCGCCGGCGATGAAGCCGCCGATCGAGGCGGTGTTGTAGGTCGAGGGCGAGAGCCTGAGCTCCTGCCCGGAATGCGCCCGCGTCGCCTTGTCGATCTCGGCAAGGATTGCGCCCGGCCCGGTCACCACCCGCCCCGGCGCGATCGTTTTGATCTCGTTCATCTCGGCGAGGTTCAGCACCACGCCGCCCGACAACGGCATCGCCTGCCCGTAATTGCCGGTCCCGCTGCCGCGCGGCGTCACCGGGACGCCATGCCGGTGGCATGCGGCAAGCACGCGGATCACCTCATCCTCGCTCTTCGGGGTAACGATCAGGTCGCCTTTGATGTGATCGAGTTGCGCCTTCAGCACCGGGCTGTACCAGTAGAAGTCGCGGCTCTTCTGCTGGACGATGGCCGGATGGTCGTCGAGCTTGATCCCGTCGAGATCGCGCTTCAGCGCTGCGATATCCATCATCACACCATCAGTTCGTCGAGTTCGGCATAGTCGGGCAATTGGCGTTCGATCGCCCTGCCGTCGCGCACCACGATGCGATCCGATTCGGGCCGCGACAGCAATTCGGTCCAGCTGCGCCCCCTGAAGACGATGAAATCGGCTGAGCCGCCGACGGCAAGCGTACCGGCGCCGTCGAGCCGCATCACCTCGGCCGGCGTTGCCGCCACCGCCTTCGGCCAGTCGCCTACCGGATGGTCGAAATGCAGGATGCGCGTCGCCATGCGGTAGACCTCCAGCATATCGAGATCGCCATAGGCGTAGAAGGGATCGCGCGTGTTGTCGGAAGCAACCGCCACCTTGATGCCGCGCGCCTTCATCTCGTGCAGCAGCGTCACGCCGCGCCAGCGCGGGGTGGTGTGATCGCTGCGGCGGTCCTGCAGATAGAGATTGCACATCGGCAGCGACACCACGGCAAGCCGCGCCTTCGCCACCTTGTCCAGCGTGTCGAGCACCTCGAGGTCCGGCTGGCGCGCCAACGAGCAGCAATGGCCGACCAGGATATTGCCCTCGAAACCGTTCCACAGCGACGCCTCGGCGATCTTCTTCAGCGAGATGGCCGCGACATCGTCGGTCTCGTCGGCATGGAAATCGAGATCGAGCCCATGCTCGATCGCCTGGGCGAACACCTTGTCGAGCAGTTCCTCGAGATCGGGTACCATATAGGTGACGACGCCGAGCATGCCCTTGGCCGCGGCGACGCGCTTCGCCAACCGTTCGAACCAGGCCTTGTCGCGCACGCCTTCGATGCCGAGCAGGCAGGCCGCCTGCAGCTCGATGCGCCCGCGCCATTTTTCCCGCATCGTTTCGAACACCGGCCAGGAGATCTCCTCCTGCGGCGGCACGCTGTCGAGATGCGTGCGCATAGCCTTGGTGCCGTGCGCGTAGGCCGAGCGCAGCGAGAAGTCCATGCGGCGCGCGACATCCTCGGCGCTCCAGCGCGTGGTGCGGTCGGCGCCGGTGGCATTGAGTGCGCCCATGAAAGTGCCGTCCGGATTGGGCTTTCGCGGCCAGATATGGCCCTTGTCGATATGGGTATGGCAGTCGACGAAGCACGGCATCACAATGCGGCCGGCAAGGTCGATCGCGCCGGGGTGCGCCTCTGCCTGGTCGTGCGCGGCAAGATCGGCGATCTTGCCGTTGGTGATGGTAATGTTGGCAAGCGCAAACCCGTCCGAGTCGAAAGCGGCGGCAAGACCCGGCGTGAGCGATCGATGAAGCCGAACGTTAGCCAGGCAATAAGAACCAGAGGTTGGTATCAAGGCCTGGCCCCCGCTGTCTTATGCAGAACTGGTCCCCAAATGGGCGCCTCACTATTCTCAATTGCATCGCGCACCTTACCGCTCCTGTTTCAGCGCGCTCTCGTGCCAGCGGCGCAGGATGAGATGCGACACCAGCGACAGCACCAGGAAGATAAGGATGCCGGTGAGCGAGATCAGGATCAGCGCCGCGAACAGGCGCGGCGCGTTAAGCCGGTAGCCGGCCTCGATGATGCGGGACGCGAGCCCCGATGACTGCCCCTGCGCGCCGGCGACGAATTCCGCCACCACCGCGCCGATCAGCGACAGGCCGCCGGCGATCTTCAGCCCGCCGAGGAAATAGGGCATCGCCGCCGGCAGCCGCAGATAGCGCAATTGCTGCCAGCGCGTCGCGCCGTTGAGCTTGAACAGGTCCCGCAGGTTCCGATCGACCGAGTTCAGGCCGAGCGTGGTGTTGGAGAGGATCGGAAAGAAGGCGACGATCCAGGCGCAGAGCAGCAGTTTGACGGTCTGGTTGTCCACATAGATGTTGATCAAAGGGAAGATGGCGACGATTGGCGTCACCTGCAGCACGATGGCGAAGGGGAAGAACGACATCTCCACCCATTTCGATTGCGCGAACAGCACCGCCAGTCCGACGCCACCGATCACAGCGAGAGCCAAGCTGAAAAAGGTGATCCTGAGCGTCACCAGCAGTGAGGAGAACAACAGCCCCGCATCGTTGTGCAGCGTCTGCAGCACCACGGCCGGCCGCGGCAGGATATATTGCGGGATCTCGTTCCAGACGCAGATGCGGTCCCACAGCACGATCGCCAGCACCATGATCGCCAGCGGCAGCACCCATTTGCCGATGCGCTCCAGCCGCTCCTGGCGGGCGCGGCGCGCCTCTTCCGGATCGAGCGTCAGGACATTGTCTTCAATGGCCGTCATTTTGCGATCCGGCGGTTGAGTTGATTGCGTCGACCAGCACACCCGAGGCCTGCCGGCAAAGCGCAGCATAGCCCGGCGAGGTGCGGAACGCCTCGTCGCGCGGATAGGGCGCGTTGATGGGGAGTTCGCCATGGACGCGGCCCGGCCGCGCGGCCATGACGACGACGCGGCTGGATAGGAACACGCTCTCGAAGACGCTGTGGGTGACGAAGACGACGGTGAAGCGCTCGTCCTGCCACAGCTCCAAAAGATCGTTGTTGAGCTTGAAGCGGGTGATCTCGTCGAGCGCGGCGAAAGGCTCGTCCATCAGAAGGATGCGCGGCTTCGTCACCATGGCCCGCGCGATCGAGACGCGCATCTTCATGCCGCCGGAAAGCTCGCGCGGCACGGCGTTCTCGAAGCCGGTGAGGTGGACGCGCGACAGCATCTCCATCACGGCCGGCTCCGCCTTGGCGCGTGACACGCCCTTCAGCCTCAGCGGCAGCCAGACATTGTCGAAGACGCTGGCCCAGGGCAGCAGCGTCGGCTCCTGGAAGACGAAGCCGATGTTCGAGCGGTCGATCGAGCCGCGCCAGTCGAGCTGGCCGGAGGTCGGCGTCGAGAGACCCGCGATCAACCTGAGCGCGGTCGACTTGCCGCAGCCCGAGGGGCCGAGCAGGCTCAGGAAATCGCCTTCGCGGATCGCCAGGTCGACCTTGCTCAGCGCCGTCACGCCGTTGGAAAAGACCTTGCCGACATCGCGCAATGCCAGCAGCATCGGGACCTCCCCCGATGCCGCCGGCGTCTCAGCCACTTTCTCCCGGATCATCTCAGGCCGGCCGCCTTACTTCTTCAGCTCCAGCCCGACACCTTTATTGATGAAGGCCAGCGTGTAAGCCTTCTTGATGTCAAGGCCCGGCTGCGCGACCTTGGCCTTGACCATCTTGTCGTAAAAACTCTGGATGCGGGCTTCGTTCATCGTGCCGATGCCGAGCTTTTCCGAATCGCCCGAATCGACAATGCCGAACTTCTTCAACTGCTCGATCGAGAAGGCGATCTGCTCGTCCGTCATGTCGGGATTGTCCTTCTTGATCATGTCGTTGGCGGCCTTGTTGTCGCCATAGAGGTATTTGTACCAGCCCTTGGCCGAGCCATCGACGAAGCATTGGACCACCTCCGGCCGCTTGTCGATCGTATCCTGCATCACCTCGATGGTGGTCGCATACGTATCCCAGCCATAGTCGGCGAGCAGGAACTGGTTCGGCGTGAAGCCGCCCTGCTTCTGCACGGCAAACGGCTCGGACGTCACATAGCCCTGCTGGATCGACTTCTTGTTGGCGATGAAGGGCGCCGGATTGAATGTGTAGGGCACGCGCTTGGCGGCATCGAAACCGAGATCGGTGACCATCCACTGGAAGAAGGTCTGCGCGCCTTCGTCGCCCATGATGTACTGGTCGGCGTTCTTGAGGTCCTCCCATTTGTCCAGCCCCTCTCCCGGATGGGACATGATGACTTGCGGATCCTTCTGGAAGTCGGACGCAACGACACGCATCGGAATGCCCTGCTGCACGGCGTCGAAGGCCGAGAGCAGGTTGCCGCCCATATAGAAATCGATCTTGCCGGCTAGCAGCATCGGCCGGCCGCTGACCTGCGGGCCGCCCTGCATGATGGTGACATCAAGGCCGCAGGCGGCATAGGTGCCGTCGGCGATCGCCTGGTAGTAGCCGCCATGCTCCGGCTCGGCCAGCCAGTTGGTGCCGAACGTCACCTTTTCGTTTGCGGCCGCACCCAGCGTGCCCGCCGCCAGCAGGGCGACGGCGCCCGCCAGGATCTTTCCTTGTCCGATCATAAACTCACCCTCTCTTGGCTCCGGCGCGCAACGCGCTGGGCTCGACACCATTGATTCAAGAAGCAAGACACATGCCACCGCCAGGGCCGCCTGCTCGTGCGGCAGTCGTTGCCGAGACCGGACGGGTCATGCCGTACGCGAGGCATCGTGCCTATTTTTTGGACGCCTGTCCATAATCGCTCCTGGCGGCGTCCCCGGCATCTTGAATGTTTCATGAATCCGCCACTAGGCTGTCGGCCGACAGGAGAATGCCATGCTCAAATACCTCGCCCCCAAGTCGATCAAGCCGCCTTTCGCCCGCTACAGCCACGGCGTCGAAATACCGGCCGGAAAGCGCCTGGTGCTCTGCTCGGGTCAATTGGGAATCGGCCCCGACGATGCCGTGCCGGAGGACGCCGGCGCGCAGGCCGAGCTCTGCTTCAAGAACATCGCCGCGATTCTGAGCGAAGCCGGGCTGACCTTGAACGACATCGTGCGCATCAACGCCTTCGTCATCGGCCGCGAGCACCTGCAGGCCTATATGGATGTCCGCAACCGGCTCTTTTCCGATCCGGCGCCGGCCTCCACGCTGATGATCGTCTCCGGCTTCGCCCGCCCGGAATTCAAGGTCGAGGTCGAAGTTCTGGCAGCGGGCTAGCTGTTTCAGGGGATAGGCTCTAGACCTTCAGGCCGGACAGCAGACCAATCGGGAGACGAAACGTGACGACAAGACGCGTGTGGTGGGGCGATTACCGGACGACCGAATACGCCTCGATCGACGCCGAAGCGACCATCGCCGTGCTGCCGGTGGCGGCGATCGAGCAGCATGGCCCTCACCTTCCGGTCTCGACCGACACCTCGATCATGATGGGCATGCTGGAGACGGTGATCGCGCGCCTGCCCGACGATCTCGACATCCGCATCCTGCCGGTGCAGGCGGTCGGCAAGTCGAACGAGCATCTGCATGCGCCGGGAACGCTCACCTTGCCCGCCACCACCTTGGTCGACGCCTGGACCGAACTCGGCCTGTCGGTCGCCCGCGCCGGAGTAAGAAAGCTGATCGTCGTTAACTCGCATGGCGGTAATGAAGAGATCATGGGCATCATTTCGCGCGAATTGCGCGTGCGCGCCAAAATGCTGTCGGTGAAGACGAGCTGGCAGCGTTTCGGCCGCCCGGCCGGAATGTACACCGAGCTCGAGGACCGTCACGGCATCCATGGCGGCGACGTCGAGACATCGCTGATGCTGCACTTCCGGCCCGATCTCGTCGACATGAGCAAGGCGGAGAATTTCGTCTCCAATGTCGGCCGCGCCGAAAAGGAATTCGCCCTGCTGCGCCACACCGGCACGCATGCCTTCGCCTGGATCGCCAGCGACCTCAATCCGAACGGCGTGGTCGGCGATGCCTCGATCGCCACGGCCGAGAAGGGCCGGCTGACGGCAGAAATGCAGGCCGACGGTTTTATCAACCTGGTCAGGGATGTGCGCAAGGCGAAGCTTGCCGAGTGGCTGTCGTAGCGGCTGGTCCGCTTTGACTTAGGCGTCGATCCCCAGTTCGAAGGGTATCCCTTCGAACGCGTCGGCGCCGCGCCCGATCGCCTCGATCGCCGCGATCATGCGGCCGTCGCGCTCAAGCAGCGTGTCGGCGACGGCGATCAGCCGTGGATTGGGCGTAGCCGTCGGCGAGAGAAAGCGCAGCGTTCGGGCGAGCTCCATCTCGTCGCGCTTCGGCGCTAGCGCCGCCGCGATGATGTAGGCCGATGCCGTCGAGCGGCTGACGCCGGCATAGCAATGCACCACCAGAGGCTTTGCCCGATCCCAGCGATAGGCGAAATCGAGCAAGGCCCGCACATGCTCCTCGCCGGGCATCGTCATGCCTTCCTGCGCGACAGCGATGTCGTGCATGACCAGATGCAGGTGGTTTTCCGCCAGGATCGAGGCCGGGCGGACCACTTCGGTGCCTGCGGCGAGCAGCGACAACAACCGCTGCGCACCGGTCCTTGCCACGGCCTCGTCGACCTTCGACAGCGAACAGACGTGGATCATTGCCCGAACTCCTTTGGCGCATCCTTGCGCCGCGCGGCCCACGTGGCAAGGGCGCCTTCGAGGCGTTGCCATTGCGCTTCATCGCCCGGCAAACCGACACGCAGCACTTGGGGCCGCTCGGCAAAATGTCGGACCAGCACGCCGCTCGAGCCAAGTGCCGAAAAAAGGCCTGCGGCCCCGGGAAACGACAGATAGCGGAACAGGCTGGTGCCGCCGGCGACCGGAACATCGAATCGGCCAAGCAGCGCGTCGAGCCGCCCGGCATCCTGCGCCAGGCGTTGCCGCATATCGGCCTGCCACGCCGCATCCGACAAGGCGCGGATGCCATATTCGAGCGCCGGGCCGGCGACCGCCCAGGGCCCCAGCTGCGCATCCAGCCGCTCGGCCGTCAGCGGATCCGCCAATGCAAAGCCGAGTCTCACACCGGCGAGGCCGAAAAACTTGCCGAACGAGCGCAGCACGACGATGCCGCCCTGCCCGACATCGCCGGCGAGGCTTTGCTCGATCGGGCCGACATCCATGAAGGCTTCGTCGACGACCAGCAGCCCGCCCTTGGCGCGAAGTCGCGCCGCAAGGTCGAGCAGGCGGGCCTTTTCGATCACCCGCCCGTCCGGATTGTTGGGATTGACCAGCACCGCAAGGTCCGCCTCGGCCAGCGCGTCGAAATCGCTGACCTCCGCGACCGCATGGCCGGCGATAGCCGCGGCCCGGGCATGTTCGGCATAGGTTGGGCCGAGCACCAGCGCCTTGCCTGGCCGCAGCAGCGAAGCGACGCGCGGCAGGAGAATCTGCGTGCCGGGCGCCGCCGCCACATGCGCCGCCGACGGCGCGCCATAGGCCCTGGCCGCAATTTCGGCCAATTCGCGCAGTTGTCCTGCCTCCGGCAATCGGGACAGCGCTGTGGCGGGCAGGTCGAAAAGCGGATAGGAGTGCGGATTGATACCTGTCGAGAGGTCCACGAAAGGTTTTGGCGCATGAGGAAAAAGCGTGCTTGCCCGGCCAAGGCTGCCGCCATGATCAACCGCTGCAATCGCTCCGCTTAGAAGTTTCATGTCCGTCCTGATCGCTTTCCTATCACTCGCCATCGAACGCGCCCTCGGCTACCCGGACTGGCTGTTCAGCGCCATCGGCCATCCGGTCACCTGGATCGGCAGGCTGATATCCTTTCTCGATCGCCGGCTCAACCACGCTATGGATTCCGACGAATTGCGTCGCCGACGCGGCGTCCAGGCCTTGCTCGTCATTCTGCTGGTGCCCGGCCTGATCGGCCTGGCGCTGCATGTCCTGCTCTGGATGATGTTCCCCACGGGCCTCGTCATCGCCGCCATCCTCGGTTCCTCGCTGCTGTCGCAGAAGAGCCTCGCGGAGCATGTCGAGGACGTCGCCGATGCGTTGGAGACCGGCGGCCTGACTCTCGGCCGCATCGCCGTATCGCGCATTGTCGGCCGCGATCCGGAAAAGCTCGACAAGGGCGGTGTCGCGCGTGCCGCGATCGAAAGCCTGGCCGAGAATTTTTCGGACGGCATTGTTGCGCCCGCTTTCTGGACCGGCATCGGCGGACTGGGCGGAGGTGCTGCCTACAAGGCCGCCAACACCGCCGATTCGATGATCGGCCACCGCACGCCGAAATACGAAGCCTTCGGCCGTGCTGCCGCCCGTTTCGACGATCTGGTCAACCTGCCCGCATCGCGGCTGACCGGCCTGCTGATCGTGCTGGCGGCCTTTCTCGTCCCGGGCGCCGATCCGCACTCCGCCTGGCATGTCATGCGCCGTGACGCGAGGAAGCACCGCTCGCCCAATGCCGGCTGGCCGGAAGCGGCGATGGCCGGCGCGCTGGGGCTGTCCCTCGCCGGGCCGCGCAGCTATGGCGGCGAAGTCGTCGAGGACGCCTTCATGGGCGAAGGCGGCCGCCGCGAGGCCGAAAGCACCGACATCCGCCAGGCGCTCAAGCTCTATCGCGTAGCCGACTGGCTGCTGCTCGGCCTGTTCGCGGTCGTCTCGGCGATCGTGATCTACCTGACCATTTTGATCAGCGGCTAAAACTCAATTCCCTGCTGCGCCTTCACGCCGGCGGCGAAATGGTGCTTGGTCAGCCCCATCTCGGTGACGAGATCGGCCGCCTCGACGAGCAGCGGCTTGGCGTTGCGGCCGGTGACGATCACATGCAGATCGTCCCGGCGCGCCTTCAGCGCCGCGACCACCTTTTCCAGATCGAGATAATCGTAGCGCAGCGCGATGTTGAGCTCGTCGAGCACAACGAGGCTCATTGAGGGATCGGCCATCAGTTCCAACGCCTTGGCCCAGGCAGCTTCGGCGGCGGCGATGTCGCGCTTCAAGTCCTGCGTCTCCCAGGTAAAACCCTCGCCCATCGCATGCCAGACGACTCGGTCGCCGAAGGCCGCGAAAGCATCCTTCTCGCCGGTATGCCATTTGCCTTTGATGAACTGCACGACGCCGACGCGCTTGCCATAGCCCAGCATTCTCAACGCCAGGCCGAAGGCAGCCGTGGTCTTGCCCTTGCCCGGCCCGGTGTTGACGATCAGCAGCCCCTTTTCAACCGTCTTGCCGGCCACTTCGGCATCCTGCACCGCCTTGCGCCTGGCCATCTTGGCCCGGTGACGCTCGGCGTCCTTGTCGTCAATGGTCTTGTCTTCGATTTCGGCCATGTCACTTCACCTTGAGTGGCAATCCCGCCACTATCATGAGAACGCTGTCGGCAGCGGCCGCCACCTGCTGGTTGAGCCGACCCGCAGCGTCGCGGAACCGGCGCGCCAGCCCGTTGTCGGGCACGATGCCCAATCCGACTTCGTTGGAGACCACGAACCATGGCCCGCGCGGCCGCGACAGAGCATCCTTGAGCCGCCGGCATTCGGCCTCGACGTCATGTTCGGCCAGCATGTGGTTGGTGAGCCATAATGTCAGGCAATCGATCAGCACAGGTTGGTGGGTCGGCAAAGCCTCGATGGCGCCAACCAGATCGAGCGGCGCATCGACGGTGACCCAGCCTTCGCCGCGCCGCGACCGATGCAGCGCGATGCGCTCGCGCATCTCGTCGTCATAAGCCTGCGCCGTGGCAATGTAGGTCCAGGGCGATGGACGGGCGGTTGTCAGCGCCTCGGCATGCGTGCTCTTGCCCGAACGGGCACCGCCCAGGATGAAGGTCAGCTTCCCATCGGAAGCTTTATTGCCGCTCGCGGCTGTCGCGCCGGTCATTCTTGCCTTCCAGGTTGGAATCGTGTCGCGGCCCAGAGGCCGACGGTGCGCGACCTTAGGCAGAAGCGCGACCACCGGCAAACCCAATTCCGCCACCGCCCGGCGCGACTGCGCCACGACTTGCGGTGCTACGAGCCGGCAATCCGCGCCGCGACCAGCTGCTGCAGCCGCCACAAATGCGTATCGTGGATGCCGCGCTGCTCGAGATTCTTCACCGTGTTGTAGAGATAGTCGGCGCCCGACCCCCAATGGCCGCAGGAGGTCGCCAGCCTTTCGACAACCGCTTCCTCGCTTAATGGACCGGCATAGGTGGTGCCCTGGCGGTTGATGACGAAGGCCAGCGCCCGCAGCGGGCCGCCATCGCTCGTCATATCGAGCAGGCGCGGATGATAGCTGGTCGGCTTCAGTGTCACCTCTCGCCGCAGGATCTTGTCGAGTTGCTCGCGCCTGTCGCCGTCGCCGAGCCGAAAGGCGACGCCCTTGCATTGTCCACCACGGTCCAGTGCCATCATCAGGCCCGGACTTTCCTTGGTGCCGCGCCAGCGCGTCATGTTCATGCAAAAGGATCTGTGCCAGCCGCGCAGCAGGGCCACGCGCTCCTCGACATGCTCGATCTCGGGCTTCCAGATCAGAGAGCCGTAGCCAAAGAGCCAGAGCGGTTCGTTGGCCAGGAGTTGAGCCTCCAGCTCACGCGTCATCGCCGCATAGTCGCTGTCATCCAGATGCGCCGCATCGGGATCCGGTCCCGCATCCTCGACCGCGCGGAAGCAGCGAGCGACCAGTTCCTCGGTAAGCGACATGGTTCTTGGCAGCATGCGCGCGATCTTAAGGTTCCTGCGCGACCGAAACTATGCGGCCGCCTCGCGGTTGACAACTCCTTGGCCCGGGTGTCGGCTGCTGGCAGCCACGGAGTAGCCGATGCAGCCCGATCCGAGCGAGCGCGCCCCCTACAACGGCCTGACCACCCTTCAGCCGACCTTGCCGTCCGCCGCCTATTGGGACGCCGACGAGTATCGGCACGATCTGGAGGCGATCTGGTATCGAAACTGGTTGATGGTCTGCCGCGAGGCCGATATCGCCGAGCCCCTCTCCTTCCGAACGTTCCGCATCGGCAGCCAGGAGATGGTCGTGCTGCGCGACGAGACCGGCGCCTTGCGCGCCTTCCACAACACCTGCAGGCATCGCGGCTCGCAGCTTTGCCAGGAGAGCGCCGGGCGGCTGAAAGCCAGGCTGCTGACCTGCCCCTATCACGCCTGGTCCTATTCGCTGCGCGGCGATCTCGTGCGCGTGCCGTCGAAATCGCTGCCCGAGGGCTTCGACAAGGCCGATTATCCGCTCTACCGCGTGGCGCTCTCGGTGTGGCGCGGTTTCGTCTTCATCAACCTCGCCGAGCATCCCGACGGCTCGGCGGAAAGCTCTTTTGACCGCGCCTCCGGCGATCTTTCCAACTGGCCGCTGGAAGGCCTCGTCACCGGCCACCGACTCACCAAAGTGATGAACTGCAATTGGAAGGTCTTCTGGGAGAACTTCAACGAATGCCTGCACTGCCCGGGCGTGCATAAGGATTTGTCGCGACTGGTGCCGATCTACGGGCGCGGCCTGATGGCCAGGCATGACGATCCCGAATGGGCGCGCCACGCCGACAATGACGCGCCGGAATTCTCCGGCCGGCTGCGCGCCGGCGCCGAAACCTGGTCGAAAGACGGCCATGTCCATGGCCCGGTCTTTTCCGGCCTGACGCCGGCCGAACGCGCCGCCGGCCAGACCTGCGCCACCTCGCTGCCGTCGATGTTCATCGTCGGCCATATCGATTATATGCGCACCGTGCGGCTGGCCCCGCTCGGTCCCGAGCAGACCGAGCTCACCGCCGAATGGCTGTTCGCCCCGGAAGCGTTGGCTGAGACCGATGTCGAAAACATCGTCGCCTTCGGCACCCAGGTGCTCGAAGAAGACGCCGTGATCTGCGAGATCAACCAGAAGGGGCTGCGCTCGATGCGCCACGAGGCCGGCGTGCTGATGCCGGAGGAATACGATCTGCACCGCTTCCACGATTGGGTGCGCGGTCGTCACGCAGCGTTCAAAACGCCTTCGGCAGGTAGCGCCAGGTGACGAAGCCGCAGAAGGCGGCCAGGATGCCGAGCGTGACGAACACCGAGCCCAGCCCGAAGAAGGCGAGCACCACCGAATAGACGAGCGGCGGCGTCAGCTCGGAGAAATCGAGATAGGTGCGGTAGACCGCCGCCATCTGCGCCTTCTCGTAAGAGCGTACCGAGCGCAAGAAGGCGGTCGAGCCAAGCGCGTCGAGCGCGATGGTGAAGAGCGCGCCGCAGAGCAGCAGCGCGCCCGTGAGCAACGGCGCCGCCTCGCCGATTCCGCCCGCGGCAAACACCATGGCCGACATGGCGAAATAGGCGAAAGTCATGACCTTGCGCCCGCCAAAGCGCTTGCCGGCCCTGCCCCAGAAGATCGCCACGAACAGAAGCGCGTTGCCGGCCGAAACCAGCAAGCCGCCGGCGAGCTCGCCCTGGCCGGTGATCACCATGAACAGCGGGCCGTAGACGAAGAACGTCGTCCAGAAGCAGGAGCGGCCGAAGGCGATCAGCCAGGCAAGCCTGAGCCTTGGCTGCTTCACGAAGCGGCCGATATTGGCGAGCGGATTGGCGGGGCGCGACCTGCCGGGCCGGATCGACTGGTTGTCGCTCAGCCGGTAGAACCAGAACAGGCAAAGCAGCGCGAACGCAAACACGACGACCGCGCCATGCGCGGCATAGATGCCGAAATGGGTGTAGAGGAAGATGCCGAGCGTCGGCCCGCCGGTCCAGGCGAACATCGACCACGCCATGCGCAGCGATTCTGCCTGCATGAAGTCGGTCTTGCGTATGTGATCCATGATGTAGAGGTTGAGCGTGATCGACAGCGCGCTCGCCCCCATGACGCGGCACAGCATGCCGGCAATCTGGCCGGGCAGCGAGTGGGTGACGAAGAAGGCGGAGCCGAGCGCCAGCAGCACGCAGCCGGCCGTGTAGACCCAGCGCCGCGCGAAGCGGCGAATGAGCACCGGCATGAACAGCGTGACCGAGAGGCCCATCAGGGACACGATCGTGTAGAGGACCGAGACGATCCGCTCATTGTGCAGGATCTCGTAGGCCTGGATCGGGATCACGCTGGAGATCGTGGCGCGGGCGAAGGATTCAACCGCATAGAGTGAGGCGAAGGTGCGCGCGTCCGCCGGTCGCAAAGCCGGAAGCCAGATCGGATGGCGCACATGGGTGGACATCGGCCCTCCGAAACGTGAATCCCGCGCCCGAATCTGGCCGGGCCAGCTGCCGGCCAGTAGCAGGAAACCGACTCCGAGAGGCCGAAAAGCGAAGCCTGCCAAAGGCTTTCCAGCTCTGGCCTAAAGCGAAATTTCATGGCTGCCATGAACCGCATTGATGGCCGCCTGCTTCTGTCGTCCACTTGAACCGTGATAGTCGTTTGGCAGGACTGAATCGGATCGAGATGATGAGCCTTCAAACGACGAGCGGCCTTGTTCAGGACGCGCCAAAGCACGGCCGTATCCAGGCCATCGACATCCTGCGCGGCATCGCGCTGATCGCGATGGCGAGCTACCACTTCACCTGGGACCTGGACCATTTCCAATATATTGAACCCGGCACGACCGCGGTCGGCGGCTGGAAGATCTATGCGCGCTGCATTGCCTCGACTTTCCTCTTCTTGGTCGGTGTCAGCCTGTTTCTCGCGCATGGCCGGCAGATTCGCTGGCCAAGTTTCTGGAAGCGCTTTGCCCTGGTCGCGCTAGCGGCACTGGCGGTTACCACAGTCACCTTTTTCACCGATCGCAACAACCTGATCTTCTTTGGCATTCTGCACGAGATTACGCTGGCCAGCCTGCTCGGCCTCGCATTCCTGCGCCTGCCAGCGCTGCTGACGGCAGTGGTCGCCGCGGCCGTCATTGCAGCGCCCTATTATTTGCGCTCGGAATTCTTCGATCATCCAGCGCTGTGGTGGGTCGGCCTTTCCGCTACCAACCCGCGCTCCGACGACTATGTGCCGCTGTTTCCCTGGTTCGGTGCGGTGCTTGCAGGCATTGCGGCGACGAAGTTTGCCTCATCGGCCGGCCTATTGGCCTGGTTGGGAACCTGGACGACCGGCAACTGGTCGAAGCCGCTGACCTTCCTCGGTCGGCACAGCCTCGTCTTCTATCTGATCCATCAGCCGCTATTATATGGCGGTGTGTCGCTGTACTCTCAATTCTGGCCGGGCGAGGCTGAACTTAGACAGTGTCAAGTTACGTGCGAACAGACGCACGATGATAAGTTCTGTTCGAGTTACTGCACCTGTGCCTTTGACGCTCTGAAGGTCGATAAAACTCAGTACCCGACACAAGAGGCGTTCAATGAACATCTCGCGAACGTGGCGAACACCTGCACCGCCGCGACCGAGGACCAGATGGAGGGAGGGCAGCAATGACAGGCATCACAAAGCCCAGACACGGGATCATTCCCTGGCCGCCGGTGATCTATGTCGTGGCGATTGCGGCGAGCATCGTCCTCGGCATGCTCTACCCGCTGCCCTGGATCGGCGACATTCTCGGCGATCTCCTGTTCGGCGTCGGCTGGGTGGCGCTGTTCGGCGTCGCCATGCTCTGGGTCACGGCTATCCGCGTGATGATGCGGGCCAAAACGACATTCGACCCCAACGCCGAGCCCGATCATCTGGTGACGTCGGGCCCCTTCGGCATCACCCGCAATCCGATGTATCTCGCCAACACGCTGCTGCTGATCGGCGTCGCCTTCATCACCGGCATCGCCTGGTTCCTGCTCTTCGCCTTCCTGGCCGCCTTCGCCACGCAGAAACTGGCGATCGAGAAGGAAGAAAAGATCCTGGCGGAGAAGTTCGGCAAGAAATACCGCGATTATGCAAAAAGGGTGCGGCGCTGGATTTGAGGTAGCTTCCTGAGTGGCCTGCGATTAGCCTAAGCGTTCCGGACGTCGTCATCCTCGGGCTTGACCCGAGGATCCATTCCGTGACCTATGACGTAAGGTGCAACGGTGCAGAATTCTGTATCGTTGCAACGCCTTAGCGCCACGGCATGGATCCTAGGGTCTGCGCGCGTCGCTACGCTCCTTGCTCCGCCCTAGGATGACGAAATTCAGAGGCTCAGGCCAATCGCCAATATTCGTTCGACTCCCTACGTATTCACGCCCAACTCGGCCAGCCGCTCCACGCAGGACTCCTCGGCCTGGTCCAACTCGGCCAGCGTCTCTTCCAGGTCGCGCCGCTTCTGGCGCAGGTCCTCGCGCTTCTCCTCGATGCGCTTGATCATCAGCTTGAGCTGGCCGACCTCGCCGGGCGGCTCCTTGTACATCTGAATGATCTCGCGGATTTCGTTGATCGAGAAGCCGAGCCTTTTTCCCCGCATGATCTGGCGGATGAGATGCCGGTCCGACGGCCGAAACAGCCGCGTGCGGCCGCGCCTTACCGGCTGCACCAGCCCCTCGTCCTCGTAAAAACGCAATGTCCGCGTCGACACGTCGAACTCGCGCGTCAGCTCGGTGATCGTGTAATATTCCCGCATTCCCGCTCCCAAGCCCGGGCATCGCGCTTGAAGCGTCGCCCTTCCCTCCGATGAAACCCATCCGGCGCCGGAATCGGCACGTGACCCCGCGGCAACCCTCGCACGGCACTTACGTAAAAGTCAATTAACGACGCTTCATTGCTTTAGCGAATGCTGAACCACCAGGTAGCCAAGCCAAGGAAAGCAAAGAAGCCGACGACGTCGGTGACGGTGGTGACGAAGACGGCGGAGGCCACAGCCGGGTCGATCTTGAAACGGTCAAGCAGCAGGGGGATGAGAATCCCTGCCAAGGCGGCCGCGAACATGTTGATGATCATCGCCGCCGCGATGATGCCGCCCAGATTGGGATCGCGGAACCAGAAACCGGCGACCATGCCGATAAGCACGGCAAACACCACACCGTTGATGAAACCGACACCGACCTCGCGGCGGATGATGCGGGCGGCGTTATAGATATCGAGGTCCCTGGTCGCCAGCGCGCGCACGGTGACGGTCATGGTCTGCGAGCCGGCATTGCCGCCCATGCCGGCGACGATCGGCATCAGCACGGCAAGCGCCACGATATGCTCGATCGTGCGGTCGAACAGGCCGATGACCGAGGCGGCAAGGAAGGCGGTCACAAGGTTGACCAGCAGCCAGGGCACGCGCGAGCGCGAGGTGGCGAGCACGGTGTCGGACAGTTCTTCATCGCCGACGCCGCCCATGCGCAAAAGGTCTTCTTCCGCCTCTTCCTGGATGACGTCGACCACGTCGTCGATGGTCAGCACACCGACCAGCCGCCCGTTCTCGTCGACCACGGCGGCGGAGAGCAAATTGTACTGCTCGAACTCGCGTGCCGCCTCTTCCTGGTCCATGGTGGCCGAGATCGCATGCAGGGTCTCATGCATGACGTCCTCGACCTTGACCGCGCGCTTGTTGCGCAGGATCTGGTCGAGATCGATGGCGCCGAGCAGCTTGAAGCTCGGGTCGATGACGAAGATCTGGCTGAAGCGCTCGGGCAGGTTCTTGTCCTCGCGCATGTAGTCGATGGTCTGGCCGATCGTCCAGAACGGAGGCACGGCGACGAACTCGGTCTGCATGCGCCGGCCGGCGGTCTCTTCCGGATAGTCAAGCGCGCGCCTGAGCCTGATGCGCTCGGTGAAAGGCAGTTGCGACAGGATCTCGTCCTGGTCTTCCTTCTCAAGGTCCTCGAGGATGTAGACGGCGTCGTCGGAATCGAGCTCCTGCACCGCCTGCGCGATCTGCGCGTTGGGCAGATTGTCGACGATGTCGAGGCGGATCGCTTCATCGACTTCGGTCAGCGCGGAGAAGTCGAAATCGGAGCCGAGCAGTTCGACCAAAGCCCGGCGCTGTTCGGGATGAAGAGCTTCCAGCACGTCGCCGAGTTCCGACTGGTGCAGGTCGTCGACTTCGCGCTTGAGGGTGATCGTGTCGCGGTCGGCGATCGCCGCGCCGATCTGGGCAAGGAAGGAGGCGCGAACAGCGCCGTCCTCGCCATAGATGTCGGCGTGGCGCTCCTCGGCGGGCGCGGCGCCGGTCGTCTGTCTGTCCTGGCCTTCCACCAGCGTCTCCCGCAACGAGGAATCCCCAAACGAGGTCTAGTGCATGATCCCGAAAAGGGGAAACCGCTTTTCGGAAAATCCAAACCCTGTTCGGCAGATAGCGCGGCAACAGGATTCGTCTTGGAAAGATGTCGCTCTAGCGCGTGGAATAGCCGAAGAAATGTGACGGTCGCCTTCGCCTCGCAACCTCCCGGAAGTAGCGTGGAGCGCCCGGGTGGCGGGTGCGACAATCGCTTCAGCCGGCGCGACAGCGCATGTCGCTGGGGAAAGAGCACCCCTTCCCTATTGAGGCAGAATTGTCATGATGCATGATCCAGCAGGATCAGCGCATCGCCAATCGGTCCGGGGACAACGCTGGCCTTGAACATCAAGTCCGCAAAGACGAACGAGGGCAATGCCGAGCGGCGCGTTCGCGTGGTCGTCGCCGAGCGCAATCCTTTCGTCGTTTCGGCGCTGCGCGAGATGCTGGAATGCGACGGCCGCTTCGATTTGCTCGGTGTCGTGCACAGCGGCGCGCAATTCCTGGAACTGGCCGCCGCCACGCAATTCGATGTCGCCGTCGTCGGCTGGAAGCTGGCCGACATGGACGGCGCCGATGTGCTTACGGAAGTCCAGAGCCGCGAGCTTGGCGTGCGCATCGCGATCTTCTCCAACGACCACGACATCGGCATCCTGAAGCAATGCGTACGCCTGGGCGCTCAAGGCTACTGCTTCCAGTTCGACGATCCGCCGGTCATCTTCGAGACGATCCTGGCGGTCGCCCACGGGCGCATCTGCATTCCGTATATCGACATCAACAAGGTCAACGACACACCGTTGTCCAGGCTCACCGTGCGCGAGCGCGAGTTGCTGGCGGTGCTTTCCGACGGCTGGACCAATTTGCAGATCGCAACGCGGACCGGGATTTCCGAGAACACGGTGAAGTATCACTTGAAGAATCTCTACGACAAGCTGGACGTCCGCAACCGCGCCATGGCCGTCGCGCTCTATTCGAGCGAAAAACGCCGCACTTCCAAATCGCCTATCGGGTAGGCCAACCGGGTAGGATCATCCCACCCTCAAGGGCAAACAACTTACCCGGCAAGGTGTTGTTGCAAGGCCTCATCGAAACGAAACTGCCTCCAATATCCCAACGATCGGAGGAGTTTCGCGCATGGCTGGGTTTACCCATCTCTTTATCCCAGGACCCACCAACATTCCGGAACAGGTCCGGCAAGCCATGAACCTGCCGATGGAGGATATGCGCGCCTCCTCCTTCCCCAACCTGACGCTACCGCTGTTCGAGGACATCAAAAAGGTCTTCAAGAACGAGACCGGCCGCGTCTTCATCTACCCCTCCTCAGGCACCGGCGCCTGGGAAGCGGCGATGACCAATGTGCTCAGCCCCGGCGACAAGGTGCTGATGTCGCGCTTCGGCCAATTCTCCCATCTGTGGGTCGACATGGCCGAGCGGCTCGGCTTCGATGTCGATGTCATCGATTGCGAATGGGGCACTGGCGTCCCGCTCGAGCTCTATGTCGAGAAGCTTCGGGCCGACAAGGCGCACCGCATCAAGGCTGTCTTCTGCACCCAGAACGAGACCGCGACCGGCGTCACCAGCGACGTCGCCGGCTGCCGCGCCGCGCTCGACGCGGCGAACCATCCTGCCCTTCTCTTCGTCGACGGCGTTTCCTCGATCGGCTCGATCGACTTCCGCCAGGAGGAATGGGGCGTCGACTGCGCCGTCAGCGGTTCGCAGAAAGGCTTCATGCTGCCGGCCGGCCTCGGCTTCCTGTCGGTCAGCAAGAAGGCGCTTGCCGCTTCGCGGGTGGCGACACACCGGCACTGCTACTTTTCCTTCGAGGACATGATCCGCGCCAATGACGCGGGCTATTTCCCCTATACGCCGGCCACCCAGTTGCTGCGCGGCCTGCGCGCTTCGCTCGATCTGATTGCCGAGGAAGGGTTGGAAAACATCTTCGCCCGCCACCATCGCCTGGCCGAGGGCGTGCGCAAGGCCGTCGACGCCTGGGGCCTGAAGCTCTGCGCCAAGACACCGCAATGGCACTCCGACACGGTCAGCGCCATCCTGGTGCCGGAAGGCATCGACAGCGCCAATGTCGTCAAGCGCGCCTACCAGCAATACAACACCTCCCTCGGCGGCGGCTTGAACAAGGTGTTCGGAAAAGTCTTCCGCATCGGCCATCTTGGCTGGCTGAACGAGGTTATGGTCTGCGCCTCGCTGTCGGCCGCCGAAATGGCGCTGCTCGATTGCGGCGTGCGCCTGGCGCCCGGCTCGGGCGTGGCGGCGGCGATCGAGCATTTCCGCCGCACGGCCGACGTGCCGGTCGCCAGAGCGGCGTGAGGGGTACCATGAGCCACACCATCAACCATCTGAAGAAGCTGAGGCTGCAGCGCAGCGAGCTCGCGGTGCCGGGCTCCAGCCCGGAGATGATCGACAAGGCGGCCAACAGCGCCGCCGACTTCGTCTTCCTCGACATCGAGGATGCGGTGGCGCCGCCCGACAAGGAACGCGCCCGCAAGAACATCATCCAGGCGCTGAACGACATCGACTGGCGCGCCAAGGGCAAGACCGTCTCGGTGCGCATCAATGGGCTCGACACGCATTACATGTACCGCGACGTCGTCGACGTCATGGAGCAGGCCGGCGACCGGCTGGACACGATCCTGGTGCCGAAGGTCGGCGTGCCGGCCGACCTCTATATGGTCGAGGCCATGGTCAACCAGATCGAGATGGCCAAAGGTTTCAAGACCCGCGTCGGCCTCGAGGCATTGATCGAGACGGCGCTGGGCATGGCCAATGTCGAGGCGATCGCCGCCACGCCGGGCCGGCTGGAAGCCATGCATTTCGGCGTCGCCGACTATGCCGCGTCCAACAAGGCGCGCACGGTCAACATCGGCGGGCTCAACCCCGATTATCCTGGCGACCAATGGCATTTCGCTTTGTCGCGCATGACGGTCGCCTGCCGCGCCTACGGCCTGCGCGCCATCGACGGTCCATTCGGCGATTTCTCCGATCCGGAGGGCTACAACGCGGCCGCCAGGCGCGCCGCGGCGCTCGGCATCGAAGGCAAATGGGCGATCCACCCTTCGCAGATCGCCTTGGCCAACGATGTGTTCTCGCCGCCGGAGAAAGAAGTCACGCGGGCCAGGCGTATCCTCGAGGTGCTGAAGGAGGCCGAGGCGCTCGGCAAGGGCGCGGCGGCGCTCGACGGCAAGATGATCGACGCGGCGTCGGAGCGCATGGCGCGCAACGTGCTGGTGGTGAGCGAGGCGATCGAGCGCGCCGGCCAGGCGCATAGCGCGGCGCGCTAAAAAATTACCGGGAGGACATGATGGACATCCACGAATACCAGGCCAAGGAACTGCTTGCCCGCCACGGCGTGCATGTGCCGCGCGGCGGCCTCGCCTACAGCCCCGAACAGGCGACCTACCGTGCCCGGGAGATCGGCGGCGCCAAATGGGTGCTGAAGGCGCAGGTTCACTCCGGCGCGCGCGGCAAGGCCGGCGGGATAAAACTCTGTTCGAACGACGAGGAGATCTCCAACGCGGCAGAAGCCATGCTCGGGCGCAAGCTGGTGACCCAGCAGACCGGCCCGCGCGGCAAGCTGATTTCGCGCCTTTATCTCGAGGAAGCGGTCGACATCGCGCAGGAACTCTATCTCGGCTTCGTGCTCGACCGCAAGGAAGAGCGCGTCATGATCGTGGCGTCGGCCGCCGGCGGCATGGAGATCGAGGACATCTCCGAAAAGAAGCCGGACTCCATCATCCGCGCTACCGTCGATCCGGGCGTCGGCATGCAAGGCTTCCAGGCGCGCGAGATCGCCTTCGGACTAGGCCTCGAAAGCAACCTGATCGGCAAGGCGACCGAAACCATCCTCGGCTGCTACCAGGTGTTCCGCGACTACGACGCCTCGATGCTGGAGATCAACCCGCTGGTGGTGACGCGCGACGGCAGCCTGGTCGCGCTCGACGCCAAGATGTCGTTCGACGAAAACGCGCTGTTTCGCCGCCCGGAAATTTCCGAGCTGCGCGACAAGAGCCAGGAAGATCCGCGCGAGACTTTCGCCAGCGACCGCGGCCTCTCCTATGTCGGGCTCGAAGGCAATATCGGCTGCATCATTAACGGCGCCGGCCTGGCCATGGCGACGATGGACATGATCAAGATCGCTGGCGGCGAGCCGGCCAACTTCCTCGACATCGGCGGCGGCGCCTCACCGGAGCGGGTAGCAAAGTCCTTCCGCGCGGTGCTCGGCGACAAGAATGTCGAGACCATCCTGGTCAACATCTTCGCCGGCATCAACCGCTGCGACTGGGTGGCGGAAGGCGTCATCAAGGCGATCCGCGAGGTCGGCGTCGACGTCCCTCTGGTGGTGCGCCTTTCCGGCACCAAGGTCGAGGAAGGCCGCAAGATCCTGGCCGATTCCGGTGAGGCGGTGATCGTCGCCGACACGCTGGCCGAAGCCGCCGAAAAGGCCGTCGCCGCCTGGCGCGAAGCCGCCAAGAACAAAAAAGCAGCCTGAGGGAGGTCGAGAAATGGCAATCCTGCTCAACCGCAGCACGCGCGTCATCGTGCAAGGTTTCACCGGCAAGATCGGCAGCTTCCATGCCGACGACATGAAGCGCTACGGCACCAAGCTGGTCGGCGGCGTCACCCCCGGCAAGGGAGGCCAGACGCATCTCGGCCTGCCCGTCTTCAACACTGTCAAGGGCGCCGTGCGCGAGACCCGCGCCGAGGCGAGCATCGTCTTCGTGCCGCCTCCCTTCGCCGCCGATTCGATCATGGAAGCCGCCGATGCCGGCATCAAGCTTTGCGTCTGCATCACCGACGGCATCCCCTCGCAGGACATGATGCAGGTCAAGCGCTACATGCGCCGCTACCGCTTCGAGGACCGCATGCGCCTCGTCGGACCGAACTGCGCCGGCGTCATCACGCCCGGACAGGCGCTGATGGGCATCATGCCGGGCAGCATCTATCTGCCGGGACGCGTTGGCATCGTCGGCCGTTCCGGCACGCTGGGCTACGAGGCGGCCTCGCAGATGAAGGCGCTGGGCATCGGCGTGTCGACCAGCGTCGGCATCGGCGGCGATCCGATCAACGGCTCGTCCTTCAAGGACATCCTGCAGCTCTTCGAGCGCGACGACGACACCGACGCCGTGGTGATGATCGGCGAGATCGGCGGCCCGCAGGAAGCCGAAGCCGCGATCTGGGCGCGCGATAACATGAGGAAGCCGCTGATCGCCTATATCGCCGGCCTCTCCGCCCCGAAGGGCCGCCGCATGGGCCATGCCGGCGCGATCATCTCCGCCTTCGGCGAATCGGCGCAGGAAAAGGTCGAGATCCTGAAGGAAGCCGGCGTCGTCATCGTGCCGACCCCCGCCTCCTTCGGCGAGGTGGTGGCCGATACACTGGCGCGGACGAAGAAGGCTGCTTGACGGCAGACCAGGCGAGAATCGCGACAGGATGTGAAGCCTGTTTCGGGCCGGCCTCCTCGATGGTCGTCGGCCCGTGCGCTCGGCGCTGCCCTATGAAGGGCAATCCCAGGAAACGTGCGCTGCGGCCGTCCGGGATTGCCTGAAAACAACTGCTTAGCAGCGCAGCGGCAAATCGGCTGACGATCGGGAAAGCGGCTTTGGAACAGAGCAAACCCATCAAGTTTCGTGAGGACGAGCGCAGCTTGCTGTTACGCCTGCTGCTTCAGGTCGCAAGCGCGCGCGAGCCCGAGATCGCCGCAGTCCTGAACGGACGCAGGTCACTCGTCTCGCTGGCTCCCGAGCAGCGCATCCCGGCGCTCCAGGCGAGCGGCGTGTGGTTCCAGTTGCTGACCATTGTCGACGAGTTGCTTGCCATGCGGGCCCGGCGCGAGCTCGAGCAAGGCGCAGGCGCCGACGAAGTGCCTGGCTCCTTCGCCAGCGTGATTGCCGAGATGGCGGCCAGCGGCCACTCGGCGGACGATGTCCAGGCGATGCTCGACGAACTTTGCGTCGGCCCGACCATGACCGCGCATCCGACGGAGGCCAAACGCGTCACCGTGCTGGAGATCCACCGCCGCATCTATCGCAAGCTGACCGAGCTCGATCAGCCGCGCTGGGCGCCGCGCGAACGCGATCTCCTGGTCGCCGACTTGGAAAGCGAGATCGAGCTTTTGTGGATGACCGGCGAGTTGCGGCTGGAGCGGCCGACGGTCGAGCGCGAGATCGCCTGGGGACTGCATTTCTTCCGCGAAGTCATCTTCGAGGCAACGCCGCAGCTCTATGGCAAGCTTCAGAGCGCCTGCGAGCGCCACTATCCGGGCGAGCCGATCCGAATTCCTTCCTTCATGCGCTATGCCTCCTGGATCGGTGGCGACCGCGACGGTAATCCGAACGTGACGGCTGCGGTCACGGCCCATGCCATGGCCGAATACCGCAACACCGCCATAGGCTGGTATCTGGCGCAGGTGCAGCGGCTGGTGACGGTGCTCAGCGCCAGTTCGAACGTCATCGACCTGCCGGCCGGCTTCAGGCCGGTGCTGCAAACAGCGCTGGATAAGAGTGGAGAGGCGCAAGAGATAGCCGCCCGCAACCCTGACGAACCGCTGCGCCAGTTCGCTTCGGCCCTGCTGGCCCGGCTGGTCGCCACGCGTGACGGCGGCAAGGCGGCCTACCCCTCGGCGGAGGCGTTTCGCGCCGATCTCAACGCTCTCTCATCAGTCCTCGAAGCGATCGGCGGCCGCGCGGTCGCCAGGCGTTTCATCCAGCCGCTCGTTTGGCAGTTCGGAAGCTTTGGCTTCCGCACGGTCTCGCTCGACATCCGGCAGAACTCCACAGTCGTCAATCGGGTGCTGGCCGAGCTGTTTGCGCTGATAGACGCCGCCGATCCGATCGCCGCCGGCACGCCGCAATGGTCGGCGCGCATTCGCGCGGCCCTCAGCCAGGGCGAGCGGCTGGAGATCGACGAAGGACGGCTCTCGCCGGAAGCCGCCGAGCTGCTTTCGACATTCTCGGTTATCGCCAAGCAGATCTCGGGCTCCGATGCCGATGCGGTCGGCTCTTTCGTGCTCAGCATGACCCGCTCGGCCGACGATCTGCTCGCGGTCTACCTGCTGGCGCAATATTGCAGGCTCTCCACCGCGCCCGGCGGCGACGGCACGATCAGGCTGCGGATCGTGCCGTTGTTCGAGACCATCGCCGACCTGCAGGCAGCCCCTGCCATCCTGAACGAACTGCTCGGCGTCTCGCTGGTGCGGCGGACGGTGCGCGATTTCGGCGCGCGCCAGGAAATCATGCTTGGCTATTCGGACTCCAACAAGGATGGCGGATTCCTCGCTTCCAATTGGGAACTGGCAAAGGCGCAGAAGCGCCTCGCCGCCATCGGCCGCAAGCACAAGGTCAGGATCGGTTTCTTTCACGGCCGCGGCGGCTCCGTCAGCCGGGGCGGCGCGCCGACCGGCCGGGCCATCGCGGCGCAGCCGCAGGGCACCGTCGCCGGATCCATGCGGGTGACCGAGCAGGGCGAGGTCGTGTCGTCGAAATTCGCCAATCGCGGCACCGGCCTCAACCAGCTTGAGGTTCTCGCCGCCGCCGTGCTGGCGCACGGGATCCGATCGCCCGGCGATGCCGGGCCGAAGGAATCGCCGGAGTTCGACGAAGCGCTGGAAGCGCTGGCCGGCATGTCGCAGGCGTCTTATGCCAGGTTGATGGCCGAGCCGGGCTTCCTCGATTATTTCAACCAGGCGAGCCCGGTCGCCGAACTGGCGCTCTTGAAAATGGGCTCACGGCCGGATCGTCGTTTCGGCGCCAGCGGCATTGCCGATCTGCGCGCCATTCCGTGGGTGTTCGCGTGGAGCCAGAACCGACATCTCTTGACCGGCTGGTACGGCATCGGCAGCGCGCTGAGCGCGTTCGTCACAGTACGCGGCGAAGCCGGGCGCGAGCTTCTGACCCGCATGTTCGAGCACTCGCGCTTTTTCCGCCTGATCGTCGACGAGGCCGAAAAGACGCTCTACCAGTCCGACATGGAGATCGCACGGCTCTATGCCGACCTGGTGTCCGACAGCGATGCGGCGGTAAGAATCCACGCCCGCATCGCCGCCGAATACGAGCTGACTCGGCGCCTGATCGGCGACCTTACGGGAGGCGACCTTTCCGCGCGCTTCCCGATGTTCAAAAGGCGTTTCGACAATCTGCGCCGGCAGATGGACGATATCCACCGGCTGCAGGTCAATCTGCTGCGCGAAGTTCGGGCAGGCACAGGCGCAGATCAAAGGCGGGCGACCGACGCCCTGCTCGTCTCGATCAACTGCATCTCGGCCGGTCTGGGGTGGACGGGATAGGCTCGGTTTGCCCGTTGCCGGAATTGCCTCGCGTCAAGCATCAGCGGCGGTGTGGTCTCATTGCCCGCCGCCGCTTCACTTTGGTTCAGGAAACAGCCGGCAGCGACGAGAACGATCGCTCGCCGATGCCAAATTCGACAGGCTTTTGGGGAGAATGGTGCGGTCGAGAAGACTCGAACTTCCACGGGTTGCCCCACAGCGACCTCAACGCTGCGCGTCTACCAATTCCGCCACGACCGCACGTGGTAGGAGCCGGAACCGTCCGGCCCGGGGCCTGTAGCAAATCGTTTCCGGCGAAACAAGTGCGCCGAGCGGAATATTCGCGAATGCGTATCGCCCACAGGTGCGCAGAGATTTTGGGAGGACGACGTGCATCAGGCAAAGCGGCTGGCACAAGCCTCCGCGGCTCGGCTTCACACTGGCAGAACTGGACGTTTTGGCCGATTGCCGCCATATGAGAGGAGCATCGAGAAAGTTCCATGACAGAACGTAGCCAGATCGCCACGTCGTTCCTTCCCCTGCCTGGTTCGGCGCCTGTGGAATGGGTGATCGAACCTGGCCTCACCTCTTATCCGGACGCGCTGGCTTTCATGGAGGCGCGCGCCGAGGCGATCCGCAGCGGTGCTGCCGGCGAGATGGTCTGGCTGGTCGAGCATCCGCCGCTCTACACCGCCGGCACCAGCGCGCGAATTGAAGACCTGATCGATTCCGACCGCTTTCCGGTCTTTGCCGCCGGGCGCGGCGGCGAATATACCTATCACGGTCCTGGCCAGCGCGTGGCCTATGTGATGCTCGACCTGAAGCGCCGGCGCGAGGATGTGCGCGCCTTCGTCGCGGCGCTCGAGCAATGGATCATCGCCACGCTCGCCGCCTTCAACGTGCGCGGCGAGCGGCGCGAGGACCGCGTCGGCGTCTGGGTGGTGCGGCCGGACCGGCCCGCCCTGCCGGACGGCACGCCCGCCGAAGACAAGATCGCGGCCATCGGCATCCGGCTGCGGCGCTGGGTGAGCTTTCACGGCATCGCCATCAATGTCGAGCCGGATCTCGGCCATTTCAGCGGCATCGTGCCCTGCGGCGTCTCGGACCATGGCGTGACCAGCCTTGTCGATCTCGGGCTGCCAGTCACCATGGCCGACCTCGACCTCGCGCTGAAAGCTGCGTTCGAGGATGTGTTCGGACCGGCATCGGTCCCGACTGCCGAACCGGCGCGCAAGGCGGGCTAAGCCGCTCCGCCTAGGGTGTGTTGAGATTCAGGTCAGGCCGAGTCGAAAATGGCAAGGTTCCGAGAACCGGAGCGGAGCGTACTTTTCGTACGTGAGACCGGAAGCGCAGGAAGCCGCCATTTGCAGACCGGCCTCACCTGAATATCGATACACCCTACATGAGCTGCGCCGAGGCCCACAGCATACCGTAGCCATGGATGGCAAAAACGGCGAGCAGCGCGCCGGCCATGGCAAGCCGATCGAAGGGCCGGATCGGCCTCAACTCGTGGCGCGGTTTCACGCCGCTGCCCACGGTGATCAGGCTCAGCATCGCGAATACCGCGCCGGCGATCAGCAGGAAGCTCGGCGAGAAACCAGCCCGCCAGCCGAGCGACAGAAGCGCCAAGAGCAGCAGGAAGGACGCCAGCGCAAGTGCGGCCGGCCCCGGGCAGATCTGGCGCAGCACTTGGCCGCCGTCGAATTTCCACACCGGCACGAGGTTGGCGATGTTGAACAGCGACGCGCAGCCGGCAAGCGTGGCCAAAAGCATGGCGGCCAGCCGATGTCCTTCGCCATTGGCGAAGCCGCTGGCGGCGATCAGCACCGGCACCAGGAAGGCGGAGAAGCCGGCGCCCATAAGCGCCACGAAGGCGACCTCGAAGCGGCTGTCATAGGGCCTGCCGCCGATGGCGATGCCGCCCAGCAGCGGAATGAAGATCATCCGCGCGCGGCGATGCCCCGTCAGGCGGAAGGCGGCCATATGGCCAAGCTCGTGCAGGGCGACCACCGAGGTGAGGATCGCCGCCAGCGCCAGGCCGCCAAGATTGAGCCCGAAGAACGGCCACAGGATCAGAGCCGAAAGCACGGCGAAGCCGACCTGGCTCAGCGGATGCTCGAACCAGCCGCCCCTGCGATAAGTGCCCGTCGCCGCCCAGACGTCGAGCTTGCGCAATTCGCGACGCATGGCGAAGAAGCGGAAGATCAGGAACGCGACACCGCGATAGCGGTCGGTCTGGGTGAGCGTCACTCGCACGGCCTCGCCTTCCGGCACAAGCTCGGCGGTCTCGCGATAGTTCGCCCAGAACGAGGGATCGAGCGCCGTGTCCTCGATGACGGTCATCGAGAAGTAGCTTCCCTCCCTCACATCCTCGAGCCGCGCCTTGCGGTCGATCGGCCGGCCGTCCCGTCCTTCCCAGGAGAGCCGGATCAGCGCCGTCCCTTCGCTATCCAGGGGTTCGGCGGCAAGGATTTCGCCCGACCAGCCGGCGTCGCCGCCGAACGGCCACAGCGCCTGCCAAAGGCAATTGCGGTCGGCCTTGATCACGCGGCTGACCGTCACCGTGCGCAGTCCGAGCGGCACGGTCATCAAAAGAAAGATCAGTCCGAGATTGCCGGCCACGAGCGTGACCGTGACGATGACCGACACTTGCCTTGGCTCCCCGTCTTGAAGGAACAGCCTAGCGGCAGCGCGGCCAAGAAAGACTTAACAACGGGCGGGCATCTGCCCGTCCCGTACAGGCGGCGAAACCGCCTGATCACATGGCGCCGATCCAGATCGCCATGGAAACGAGAAAGGTGCTCATGCAAACCAGCGAGACAACATCCTGAACCAGATCAGACATAACTCTCTCCGTTGTTGGAATGTTCGTAATTTGTTCTAATTTTGTTCGAATGTCAATGATCGTCTCGGGCGCGCTGGAGCGAAACCGCGCGGTCCGTTTGGGCAGGGTTAAGGAAAGGTTGACGGCACCAACGTTGGTGAGAGGGCGCCGGGATGTGTTGAGATTCAGGTCAGGCCGAGCCGAGAATGGTGGCATCCGAGAACCGAAGCGGAGCGTACTTTTGGGTACGTGAGCACCGGAAGCGCAGGAGGCCGCCCTTCGCAGGCCGGCCTCACCTGAATCTCAACACATCCTATAGCGGCACGACCTTGCCTTCAGCCAACGTCACGCGCCGGTCCATGCGTCCGGCGAGCTCATGGTTGTGGGTGGCGATCAGCGCCGCGAGGCCCGACTGCCTGACCAGCGCCTCCAGCGCATCGAACACATAGGAGGCGGTGACCGGATCGAGATTGCCGGTCGGCTCGTCGGCCAGGAGCACCAGCGGCGCGTTGGCAACGGCGCGGGCAATGGCGACGCGCTGCTGCTCGCCGCCGGAAAGCTCGGCCGGCCGGTGCTGCGCGCGCTTGCCGATCTGCATATAGTCGAGGAGCTGCGCCGCCCGCTCGGATGCTTCCTTGCGGCCGAGCCCCTTGATCAGCTGCGGCATCATGATGTTCTCGAGCGCGGAGAACTCCGGCAGCAAATGATGGAATTGATAGACGAAGCCGACGTCGTTGCGGCGGATCGCGGTGCGCTCCTCGTCCGACAGCCGTCCGCACGCACGGCTGGCGAGGATCACATCGCCCGCATCGGGCCGCTCCAATAGCCCCGCCGTGTGCAAAAGGGTGGACTTGCCGGTGCCCGACGGCGCCACCAGCGCCACCATCTCGCCGCGCCTGAGCGAAAAGTCGGCGCCGTTCAAAATGGTGAGCTTGCGCGGCCCTTGGACGTAGTGCCGCTCGACGCCCTTCAACTCGATAATGGCCTCGGCCATCATTCGTACCTCAAGGCTTCGACGGGATCGAGGCGGGCGGCCCGCCAGGCCGGGAACACCGTCGCGAGGAACGACAGGCCAAGCGCCATGATGACGACATAGGTCGTCTCGCGCGGATCCATCTTCGCCGGCAGCTGGCTGAGGAAATAGAGCTCGGGATTGAACAGGATCCTGCCGGTCATCCAGGAGAAGAACTGGCGGATCGATTCGATGTTGAGGCAGATGACGACGCCGAGCAGCACGCCGGCGATCGTGCCGGTGACGCCGATCGCCGCGCCCGTCATCAGGAAGATGCGCAGGATCGCGCCGCGCGAGGCGCCCATCGTGCGCAGGATGGCGATGTCGTGGACCTTGTCCTTCACCAGCATGATGAGGCCGGAAATGATGTTGAGCGCCGCCACCAGCACGATCAGCGTGAGAATCATGAACATGACGTTGCGCTCGACCTGCAGCGCCGAGAAGAAGGTCTCGTTGCGCTGGCGCCAGTCGACGAGGTCGACTGGCCGCTGCGCCGCCTGCTCGACCAGCGGCTTCAGCGCGTCGACATTGTCGGGATTGTCGACATAGATCTCGATGGTCTGGGCTCGCCCGTCCATGTTGAAATAGAGCTGCGCTTCCGAGAACGGCATGTAGACGATCGAGCTGTCATATTCCGACATGCCGACCTCGAAGATCGCCGCCACCTTGTAGCCCTTCATGCGCGGCGTGGTGCCGAGCGGCGTCACGTCGCCGTCCGGCGAGATCAGCGTGATGGTGTCGCCGAGCATCAGCCCGAGGCTTTCGGCCATGCGCTTGCCGATCGCCACGCCGTCGCCGGTGTCGAAACCGTCGAGCGTGCCCTGCTTGATGTTGCTGGCGACGATCGAAATCTTGCCGAGGTCCTCGCCGCGGATGCCGCGCACCAGGGCGCCAGTGCCGCCGCCGACATTGCCTTGCGCCAGGACCTGGCCGTCGATCAGCGGGATGGCGTATTTGACGCCCGAAACACCGTTGATGCGGCTCGCCACCTGGGCGTAGTCCTCCAGCGGCGAATCGAGCGGCTGCACGATGAGATGGCCGTTGACGCCGAGGATGCGGGTCAGCAACTCGGCGCGGAAACCGTTCATCACGGCCATGACGACGATCAACGTCGCGACGCCGAGCATGATGCCGAGAAAGGAGATCGAGGCGATGACCGAGATCACCGTCTCCTTGCGGCGCGAGCGCAGATAGCGCCACGCCACCATGCGCTCGAAGCCGGAGAAAGCGCCCGCCGCTGACCTGGCCGCTGCCGCCGCCTCGTTCATGCGGCGATACCCAGGCGTTTCTTGGCCTCGGCGATCGGCAGCGTCTCGCGCTCGCCCGACCTGCGGTTCTTGATCTCGACCTCGCCGGCGGCCACGCCGCGCGGGCCGACGATCACCTGCCACGGCAGGCCGATCAGATCGGCGGTGGCGAACTTGCCGCCGGGACGCTGGTCGGTGTCGTCATAAAGCACGTCCTTGCCGGCTGCGTTAAGCGCCGCATAGAGCTCGGCGCAGACGCGGTCGCATTCGCCATCGCCGACCTTCATGTTGATCAGGCCGATATCGAAGGGCGCCACCGCTTCCGGCCAGATGATGCCGTTCTCGTCATGGCTGGCCTCGATGATCGCCGCGACCAGGCGCGACGGACCGATGCCATAGGAGCCGCCCGAGGCGTAATGGTCCTTGCCGTCGGGGCCGGTCACCTTGGCGTTCATCGGCTTGGAGTATTTCTCGCCGAAGTGGAAGATATGGCCGACCTCGATGCCGCGCGCCGAGACCTGCTCGCTTGGCGGAACGTTCGCCCAGGCCGCCTCGTCATGCATCTCGTCGGTGGCGGCATAAGGCGTCGTCCACTTCTTCACGATATCGCCGATCTCGGCGTCGTTGGAGAAGTTGGTGCCGGCGCCCGGCACGTCGAGCGTCAGATAAGCGCGGTCGCAGAACACCTGGCTCTCACCGGTCTCGGCCAGGATGATGAACTCATGGCTGAGGTCGCCGCCGATCGGACCGGTGTCGGCGCGCATTGGAATGGCCTGCAGGCCCATGCGCGTGAACGTCCTGAGGTAAGAGACGAACATGCGGTTGTAGGCGGCCTTGGCGCCCTCGAAATCGAGGTCGAAGGAATATGCGTCCTTCATCAGGAATTCTCTGCTGCGCATGACGCCGAAGCGCGGACGCACCTCGTCGCGGAACTTCCACTGGATATGGTAGAGGTTGAGCGGCAGGTCCTTGTAGGACTTCACATAGGCGCGAAAAATCTCGGTGACCATCTCTTCGTTGGTCGGCCCGTAGAGCATGTCGCGGTCCTGGCGGTCCTTGATACGCAGCATCTCCTTGCCGTAATCGTTGTAACGGCCGCTTTCGCGCCAAAGATCCGCCGACTGGATGGTCGGCATCAGGATTTCCAGCGCGCCGGCGCGGTTCTGTTCCTCGCGGATGATCTGGCAGACCTTGTCCAGCACGCGCTTGCCCAATGGCAGCCACGAAAAGCTGCCCTGCCCCTGCTGGCGGATCATGCCGGCGCGCAGCATCAGCCGGTGCGAGACGATCTCGGCCTCGCGGGGATTTTCTTTGAGAATGGGCAGGAAATAGCGCGACAAACGCATGGACTGGTCCGTGAGTGAAAATGGCGGCGCGGGGAATCGGCGCAACCGAGGCTGCTTGCCCGGGCTTCATAGCCATTTCATGGCCGAATGGAAACCCGAGTGCCCCAAAGTATCGAGCCTTCTGCACCTTACCAAAAAGGCGATTTTGGCTGCAAAGTGCCGCAAATGGCTATTTGATCGATTCACAAGCAAGCCCTGCCGCACTATTGTGCAGTGCAGCACGATATTGCCTGTTTCGAGGCAAAATTCTTCGTGACATTTTCACCTGCCTTGGTCTAGTGTGCGCCGATAACCGAGAGGGTGGAGAAAAATCTGCTCTCCTACGCGGTCAAAGTCTTGGGAGGATGCGATCTAGGCGCGGTAACTCGCTGCCGCCGGACACCGGAAACGGATCGGACGCGTTTAAATTGCAAGGCCTTGTGCCTTGCATTTTTTTTGTGCAATCATCTGCTTAGCGCGATCATCTGCCAAACAGCGTCAGCCATGGTTAACCGTTGAATTCGGAAGCCGGCTTCCGAATTCAACCTTGGCGGGCGTATGCTGCCTAATACTTGCGGAGACTGTATCTTCAGCGTCAGTGATGGGCATTCGGACTAAAGTCCGGCATGATCCGCATGACATCGTCGAAGCTGAATCCCAGGCCCATCGTCAGGCCGTAGAGAATGCCCATCACGACCACCGTCACGATCGTCGCGCGGGCGAAGGCGCGCAGCATGTGCGGGCCGCGCGGTGCGCTGGAAACGGTGCCAAGCGTGACATCCTGGTCGTCGTCCTGGGTGCGCAGGCTGAACGGCAGAACGACGAACAGCACCAGCCACCAGGTGACGAAGAACAGCGCGGCGAACAGGATCCAGTTCATGCCTGCTCCAGTTCGACCAGCGTGCCGAAGAAATCCTTGGGATGCAGGAACAGCACCGGCTTGCCATGCGCGCCGATCTTCGGATTGCCGTCGCCAAGCACACGCGCGCCGCTTTGCTTCAAATGATCGCGGGCGGCTAGGATATCGTCGACCTCATAGCAGACGTGATGCATGCCGCCCGAAGGGTTCTTCTCGAGGAACGCGGCGATGGGCGATGCCTCGCCCAGCGGTTCCAGCAACTCGATCTTGGTGTTGCCGACATCGACGAACGCCACGCTCACACCATGCTCCGGCAGCGCCTGCGGCTCGCTCAGCCGCGCGCCCAGCGTATCCCGATAGGCTGCCATTGCCGCGGCCAGATCCGGCACAGCAAGCGCGACATGGTTCAGGCGTCCAAGCATCGGCCGTTTCCTCAGGCAGTAGGCAGTAGGCAGTAGGCAGTAGGCAGTAGAGAAGAAGCAAATTTGGCGAGCTAAAAAGCAATCGCCTTTCCTATTGCCTACTGCCTAGTCCCTACTGCCTACTCCCTCATCTCGTAACAAACACCGTCACCAGCGGCTTCTTGCCCCAAGCTTCGTTGGCGGCGCCGCGCACTGCGCGGCGCACCGCCTCCTGGACCAGGTCGAGGTCTTTTCGGCGCTGACGCGGAATGGAGTCCACCGCGCCGATTGCCGCATCGAGCATCAGATCCTCCAGCGTCTCGCCGCGGGCGTCCGCTTCGGCGACGCCGATCGCCACCAGGTCGGGGTCGCCGGCAAGCTCATATTTGTCGTCGAGCACGACATTGACCGCGACATGCCCGGCGAATGAAAGCTTGCGGCGGTCGCGTATGCCCATCGCCTGGTCGGTGCCGATCAGCGAGCCATCCTTGTAGAGCCGCCCGAACGGCACCTGGTCGATGATCGTCGCCGGCCCTGGCCAGAGCCTCAGCATGTCGCCGTCGCGCACCTGCGCCACCTGGCCGATGCCCGACATCGACATCAGCGAGCCCTGCGCCACCAGATGCGCCGCCTCGCCATGCACGGGAACGCCGATCTGCGGCCGCACCCATTCATACATCTTGCGCAATTCGCTGCGGCGCGGGTGGCCGGAGACATGCACCAACGCGTCGCCGTCCTCGATGATCTTCATGCCGAGATCGATCAGCCGGTTCTTGATCTCGAGAATTCCCTTCTCGTTGCCGGGAATGGTGCGCGAGGAAAACACCACCGTGTCGCCGGCCGTCAGCGCCACCGACTTCATCTCGTCGCGCGAAAGCTTGGCAAGCGCAGCCAGCGGCTCGCCCTGGCTGCCGGTGCAGATGATCACCAGGTTCTCGCGCGGGATATAGCCATAGTCCTCCTCGGCGATGAACTCCGGCAGCCCGTCCATGTAGCCGAGCTCGCCCGCCACATCGATAACGCGCTTCAGCGATCGGCCGAGCACGAGGCATTGCCGGCCGGCATCGCGCGCCGCCTTGGCGATCGAGACGATACGCCCGACATTGGAGGAGAAGGTCGTGACCGCGACGCGCCCCTTCGCGCTCTCAATGACACCCTTGAGGCCTTCGCCGACAGCGACTTCCGACGGCGACTCCCCTTCCCTCAGCGCGTTGGTGGAATCGCAGATCAGCGCCAGCACGCCCTTGTCGCCATAGGCGCGGAAGCGTGCCTCGTCGGTCTTCGGGCCGATCGTCGGCGCCGGGTCTATCTTCCAGTCGCCGGTGTGGATGACGATCCCGGCGGGCGTGGTGATCGCCAGCGACATCGGCTCGGGAATCGAATGCGCCACGGGAATGGCCTCGATCTCGAAAGGTCCGATGGTGAATTTCTCACCGCCCCGGTAGATCGACGCCGGGATCTTCGGCGCGCCCTGCTCGCCCTGTCGCTTGGCCTCGAGCAGGCCGGCGGTGAACGGCGTCATCCAGACCGGGACTTTAAGCTTCGGCCAGATATCGAGCAGCGCCCCGTAATGATCCTCATGCGCATGGGTGATGACGATGCCGCGCAGGCCGTCGATATTCTCCTCGATGAAGCGCGTATCGGGCAGGATGAGATCAACGCCGGGATGTGCCGAGTCCGGAAAGGTGACGCCGACATCGACGATGATCCATTCGCGCGCATCGGCGGGCCCATAGCCGTAAAGGGCGAAGTTCATGCCGATCTCGCCGACGCCGCCCAGCGGCGCGAAGACGAGCTCCGCGTTTTCCTTATTCGCCATCAATTCTTTCCTTCCTGGCCGCTTTGGCCAAGCCGTTGGCGCAAACCCGGGAAAAGCGTGTCACGGCTTTCCGTACGGAATTGCACAAAAACAAAATTATACGCGGGCCGAGGCGACCGCGCCGAAATGCACGTCGCCGGCCGCGATCGTCAAAACCGATCCCTCATCGTCGCGGATCACGAAACGGCAGTCCTCGTCAATGGTTTCGAAGACGCCGCGCACCACATTGCCGTCAATTCTGACAGCAACCTCACCGCCGAGCCCTGCCGCGCGGGCAAGCCAGCGCTTTCTGATGGCATCGAGCCCGCGCCCGTCATCCCACAGCCTGGCATTCTCGCTCCAGGCATCCGAAAGCGCCAGGAACAGCGTTTCGGCATCGCAAGTGGCGCCCAGCGCCCGCAGCGACGTCGCCGGATAAGGCAAATCTTCGGGGTAAGCCACGACATTGACGCCGATGCCGATAGCGACGGCAAAGCGGCCGCCATCGAGCATCGCCGATTCCAACAGGATGCCGGCAAGCTTGGCACCCGACGCCAGCACGTCGTTCGGCCATTTCAATTCGAAGCGGTTGCGGCCCTGGCTCGCGCCGTCGACGGCGACGGCGATCCGGCCCTTCGGCACGACGGCGTCGAGCGCGTCGGCCAGCGCAAGCCCGGCGACAAAGCCGAGCGTCGCGGCAAGCCGGAGCTCGCCGCCCGGAACCAGAAGCAGCGTCGCCGCGAGATTGCCTTCTGGCGTTGCCCACACACGGCCGCGGCGGCCGCGGCCGCTTTCCTGCTTCTTCGAAACGACCCAGAGCTTGCCGGGATCGCCGGCGCGCGCGTGTTCCAGCGCCAGCGCGTTGGTCGAGCCGACGCTGTCATGCGCCTCGAGCCGGAACCCCTCCGACGCCGCGGTTGGAGCCAGTCGAAACGCCATCCCGTCAGAAGAAGGTCTTGGCGGCGGCTTCGGCATAATTGCCGATCGGTCCGCCGATCAGCACGTAGAACAGCACGAAGGCGCCGCTGACGCCGAGCACGAGGCGCAGCTCGCTGGCCATCGGCACGAAGCCGCCGACCGGCTCGTCGAACCACATGATCTTGATGATGCGCAGGTAATAATAGGCGCCCACCACCGAGGCCAGCACGCCGATGATCGCCAGCGCGTAGAGATGCGCGTTGATGGCGGCGAGGAACACGTACCACTTCCCCCAGAAGCCGGCGAGCGGCGGAATGCCGGCCAGCGAGAACATCAGGATTGTGAGGATGGTGGCCATGATCGGGTTGGTCGAGGCGAGACCGGAAAGATCGCTGATCTGCTCGACATTGCCTTCCTTGCGCCGCATGGCGAGGATGAAGGCGAAGGTTCCCAGCGTCATCACCAGATAGATCAGCATGTAGATGGCGACGCCGCGCACGCCGGCCTGGCTGTTTGCGGCAAGGCCGACCAGCGCATAGCCCATATGGCCGATCGAGGAATAGGCCATCAGGCGCTTGATGTTGGTCTGGCCGATGGCCGCGAAGGCGCCAAGCGCCATCGAGGCGATCGAGATGAAGACGACGATCTGCTGCCAGTCCGAGGCGATCGGCTTGAAGGCGCCCATGGTGACGCGCACGATTAGCGCCATCGCCGCCATTTTCGGGGCGGCTGCCAGGAAGGCGGTGATCGGCGTCGGCGCGCCCTCATAGACGTCCGGCGTCCACATGTGGAACGGCACGGCCGAGATCTTGAAGGCGAGGCCTGCCAGCACGAACACCAGGCCGAAGACGAGGCCGAGCTGGCGCTCGCCGCTGCCAAGCGCCGCCGCGATTTCCTGGAAGCCGGTATTGCCGGTGTAGCCGTAAACGAGGCTGATGCCGTAGAGCAGCATGCCCGACGACAGCGCGCCGAGGACGAAGTATTTCAGGCCGGCTTCGGTCGAGCGCAGATTGTCGCGGTTGATCGCCGCCAGCACATAGATCGCCAGCGACTGCAGCTCGAGCCCGAGATAAAGCCCGATCATGCCGTTGGCCGAAATCATCAACATCATGCCGAGCGTGCAGAGCAACACCAGAACCGGGAATTCGAACTTGTCGAAATGCTCCTGGCGCGCAAAGCGCATCGACATGACCAGCGTCACCGCCGATCCGATCAGCGCCAGCATCTTCATGAAGGCGCTGAAGGAATCCTGCACGAAGGCGCCGCCATAGGCTGAGCCTTGCGTGCCGGAGAAGCCAAGCCACAGTCCGGCCACCACCAGCACGAGGACGGCCAGGCCGGTCACGGTCATGGTGCTGTTGGAGCGCGAATAGGCCCCGATCATCAGAAGCGCCAGCGCACCGACGGCGAGGATCAGTTCCGGCGTCGAGAGCGAAAAGCTGGAGAGAAGGTCCGGCGTCATGGTCTATTCCCCAGTCAGTTCGCCGCCGCGGTCTGCGCGGAATTGATGGATGCGGTGACGTTGGTGACGAGCGTCTTGACCGACTGGGCCGTCGCGTCGAACACCGGCGCCGGGTAGACGCCGAAGAAGATGACCAGCACCACCAGCGGGTAGACGATCGCCTTCTCACGCGGCGAAAGGTCGAGCAGGTTCTTCAGGCTGTCCTTGGTGAGCGCGCCGAAGATCACCCGGCGATAGAGCCACAGTGCGTAGGCCGCCGACAGGATGACGCCGGTGGCGGCGAAGAACGCCACCCAGGTGTTGACCTTGAACACGCCGAGCATGGTCAAGAACTCGCCGATGAAGCCGCTGGTGCCGGGAAGGCCGACATTGGCCATGGTGAAGATCATGAACACGGTGGCGTATTTCGGCATGTTGTTGACCAGGCCGCCATAGGCGTCGATCTCGCGCGTATGCATGCGGTCGTAGATGACGCCCACGCACAGGAACAGCGCGCCCGAGACGAGGCCGTGGCTGAGCATCTGAAAGATCGCGCCCTGCACGCCTTCCTGGTTCATCGCGAAGATGCCCATGGTGACGAAGCCCATATGAGCGACCGACGAATAGGCGATCAGCTTCTTCATGTCCTCCTGCATCAGCGCCACCAGCGAGGTGTAGATGATGGCGACGACCGAGAGCGTGAACACCAGCGGCGCGAACATCGCCGACGCCTCCGGGAACATCGGCAGCGAGAAGCGCAGGAAGCCATACCCGCCCATCTTCAGCAGGATGCCGGCCAGGATGACGGAGCCCGCGGTCGGCGCCTCGACGTGGGCGTCCGGCAGCCAGGTATGCACCGGCCACATCGGCATCTTCACCGCGAAGGAGGCGAAGAAGGCAAGCCACAGCCAGGTCTGCATGTTGGCCGGGAAATTATGCGTCAGAAGCGTCGGAATGTCGGTCGTGCCCGACTGGAAGAACATCGCCATGATGGCGAGCAGCATCAGCACGGAGCCGGCGAGCGTGTAGAGGAAGAACTTGAACGAGGCATAGACGCGCCGCTTGCCGCCCCAGACGCCGATGATGATGAACATCGGAATCAGGCCAGCCTCGAAGAAGACGTAGAACAGGACGATGTCGAGCGCGCAGAACACGCCGATCATCAGCGTCTCGAGGATCAGGAAGGCGATCATATAGGCCTTGACCCGCTTCTCGATCGCATCCCAGGAGGCCAGTATGCAAAGCGGCATCAGGAAGGTGGTCAGGATGACGAACAACATCGAGATGCCGTCGACGCCCATGTGGTAGGAAATGCCCGAATCCAGCCAGGCGCGCTTCTCGACGAACTGGAAGCCGGCCTGCGAATTGTCGAAGCCCGTCCAGATGAACAGCGAGATGACGAAGGTGAACGCCGTCGTGATGAAGGCGATCGCGCGGATGTTGCGGCGCGCGTTTTCGCTGTCGTCGCTGATGAACAGGATGAGCAGAACACCAACCAGCGGCAGGAAGGTGACCAGCGAGAGGATTGGCCAGTCGGTCATCAGAGCATCATCCAGGTGACGAGAGCGGCCACGCCGATCAGCATGGCGAAGGCATAGTGGTAGAGATAGCCGGTCTGCAGCTTGACGACCCTGTTGGTGACGTCGACGACGCGCGCCGAGATGCCGTCGGGGCCGAGGCCGTCGATGACGGCGCCGTCTCCGGTCTTCCACAGGAACCTGCCGAGGCGCTTCGCCGGCCGCACGAACAGGAAGTCGTAGAGCTCGTCGAAATACCACTTGTTGAGCAGGAAAGCATAAAGCAGCCGATGATTGGCGGCGACGCTTCGGGGAAGTTCCGGCGAGCGAATATAGAATTTCCAGGCCACCGCGAGGCCGATCAGCATGGCGACGAACGGGGCGAGCTCGACCCAGAGCGGCAATTCGTGGATCTCATGCAGGATGTGGTTTTCCGGCAGCGTGAACAGCGAAGCCTTCCAGAATTCGGCGTAACCCTCGCCGATGAAGGCGCCGTGGAAGATGATACCGGCAAACAGCGCGCCGGCGGCCAGCACATAGAGCGGTACCAGCATCACCGGCGGCGATTCATGGACATGGTGCATGACCTCGTGGCTGGCGCGCGGCTCGCCGTGGAAGGTCATGAAGATCAGCCGCCAGGAATAGAAGCTGGTGAAGCAGGCGGCGACCACCAGCAGGATAAAGGCGAAGCCGGCGACCGCATTGTGGCTGGCGAACGAGGTCGCGATGATGGCGTCCTTGGAGAAGAAGCCGGCGGTGCCGATCACCGTTGCCGGAATGCCGACGCCGGTCAGCGCCAGCGTGCCGACGATCATCATCCAGTAGGTCGCCGGGATGAGCCTGCGCAGGCCGCCCATCTTGCGCATGTCCTGCTCGTCGGACACGGCATGGATGACCGAGCCGGAGCCGAGGAACAGCAGCGCCTTGAAGAAGGCGTGCGTGAAAAGGTGGAAGATCGCCGCGCCATAAGCGCCGACGCCTAGCGCCACGAACATGTAGCCGAGCTGCGAGCAGGTCGAATAGGCGATGACGCGCTTGATGTCGTTCTGGACGAGGCCGACGGTCGCCGCGAAGAAGGCGGTGAATGCGCCGATGAAAGTGACGACGGTCAGCGCCGAATGCGACAGCTCGAACAGCGGCGAAAGCCTCGCCAGCATGAACACGCCGGCGGTCACCATGGTCGCCGCGTGGATGAGCGCGGAGACCGGCGTCGGGCCTTCCATCGCGTCCGGCAGCCAAGTGTGCAGCGGCACCTGCGCCGACTTGCCCATGGCGCCCATGAAGAGCAGCAGGCAGACCACCGTCAGCGCCGTCTGCTTGTCGAGCGCTTGGCCGAGGAAAGTGAGCACGGCAGCACCCGCCGGCGCGCCTTCGGCCGGCAGGAAGGATGCGGCATTGGCGAACACGGTGCTCAGATTGACCGAGCCGAACAGCACGAACACGCCGAAGATGCCGAGCGCGAAGCCGAAGTCGCCGACGCGGTTGACGACAAAAGCCTTGATGGCGGCGGCATTGGCCGACGGCTTCTTGTACCAGAAGCCGATCAAGAGATAGGAGGCGAGACCGACGCCCTCCCAGCCGAAGAACATCTGGATGAGGTTGTCGGCGGTCACCAGCATCAGCATCGCGAAGGTGAACAGCGACAGATAGGCGAAGAAACGCGGCCGGTTCGGATCGTAGTGCATGTAGCCGATCGAGTAGATATGGACCAGCGCCGACACGGTGTTGACGACGACCAGCATAACCACCGTCAGCGTGTCGATCCTGAGCGCCCAGGAGGCATCGATGCCGCCAGACTGGATCCAGCGCAGCACCGGCACGGTGAACACTTCGCCATGGCCGAAGCCGACGGTGAAGAAGGCAACCCACGACAGCACCGCCGCGATCACCAGGAAGCCGGAGGTAATGTATTCGGAAGCCTTGGCGCCGAGCGAGTTGCCGAACAGGCCGATAATCAGGAAGCCTAGCAGCGGAAGGAAGACGATAGCCTGATACATGATGGTTCCCGTCAACCCTTCATCGCGCTCACGTCTTCGACCGCGATCGAGCCGCGGTTGCGGAAGAAGACGACAAGAATGGCAAGTCCGATCGCGGCTTCAGCGGCCGCGACCGTCAGCACGAACAGGGCAAAGACCTGTCCGACAAGGTCATGCAGCGCCGCCGAGAAAGCGACGAAGTTGATGTTGACCGCAAGCAGGATGAGCTCGATCGACATCAGGATGACGATGATGTTGCGGCGGTTCAGGAAGATGCCGAACACGCCGAGCGTGAACAGGATCGCCGATACGGTCAGGTAATGTGCAATGCCGACGACCATCTCAGATACCCTCGCCCGATTTGACCTTGCGGATTTCCATACCCGTCGCCGGCGTGCGGGCGACCTGCGCGGCGATCGACTGCCGCTTGACGCCTTCCTTATGGCGCAGCGTCAAGACGATGGCGCCGATCATGGCGACCAGCAGCACAAGGCCGGAAATCTGGAAATAATAGAGGTAGTCCGTGTAGAGGATGTCGCCGAGCGCCGCCGTGTTGGAGCGCGTGGCGAGATCCGGCGTTGCCTTGGCGACCGTCGAGGCAAGCTGCGGTGCGAATGTATAGCCGCCGAGCACGACGATCAGCTCCGCCGCGAGGATCAGCCCGACCAGCGCGCCGATCGGCGCGTATTGCAGCGCACCCTCTTTCATCTCGGCGAAGTCGACGTCGAGCATCATGACGACGAACAGGAACAGCACCATCACCGCGCCGACATAGACCACCAGCAGGATCATCGCCAGGAACTCGGCGCCGGTCAGCATGAAAAGGCCAGCGGCGTTGAAGAAGGTGAGGATCAGGAAGAGCACCGAATGCACGGGATTGCGCGACGAAATGACCATGAAGGCCGACGCCACGGCGATAAAGGCGAAGAGGTAGAAAAAGGCCGCCTCTAGTCCACTCAGCATGGGTTCCCCCGGGTTCCAAATTCCGACTCCGACCCGCCTCCGGTTCGAAACCGCGTGTTCCTTAGACGGACGACGTTGCGCCGTCCACTTTCTTGTTCTTTCTCCCCGTTTACAGGGAGAAGGCGGCCCGAAGGGCCGGATGAGGGGTACGCCAAGTTTCCAGCAGCTGGCGCGGCCCCTCATCTGCCTGCCGGCGTCTTCTCCCCGTAAACGGGGAGAAGCACGCTAATCACCTATAGGGCGCATCCAGCGCGATGTTGCGCGCCAGCTCCCGCTCCCAGCGATCGCCGTTCGCGAGCAGCTTTTCCTTGTTGTAGTAGAGCTCCTCGCGCGTCTCGGTCGCGAATTCGAAATTCGGCCCTTCGACGATGGCGTCGACCGGGCAGGCTTCCTGGCAGAAGCCGCAATAGATGCACTTCACCATGTCGATGTCGTAGCGCACGGTGCGGCGCGTGCCGTCATTGCGGCGCGGGCCGGCCTCGATGGTGATGGCCTGCGCCGGACAGATCGCCTCGCAAAGCTTGCAGGCGATGCAGCGTTCCTCGCCGTTCGGATAGCGGCGCAGCGCATGCTCGCCGCGGAAACGCGGGCTGATCGGCCCCTTCTCATGCGGATAGTTGATCGTTTCCTTCGGTGCGAAGAATTGGCGCATCGACAGGAAGAAGGCGCTGACGAAATCCTTCAGCAGCAGCGATTTTGCGGCCTGGGCCAGAGCGGACATCACGCAAACCCCGTGATCTTGAGGAAGGCCGCGGTGGCCACGACCATGAACAGCGAAATCGGCAGGAACACCTTCCAGCCCAGCCGCATCAGCTGGTCGTAGCGGTAGCGCGGCACAAAAGCCTTCACCATCGAGAACATGAAGAACATCAGGCAGATCTTCAGCACGAACCAGATCACCCCAGGTATCCAGGTGAAGGGCGCGAAGTTGAACGGCGGCAGCCAGCCGCCGAGGAAGAGGATGGTCGCCAGCGCGCACATCAGCACGACGGCGACATACTCGCCGAGGAAGAACAGCAGGAACGGCGTCGACGAATATTCGACCATGTGGCCGGCGACGAGTTCCGATTCCGCTTCCACCAGGTCGAAGGGCGGGCGGTTCGTCTCGGCAAGCGCGGAAATGAAGAACACCACGAACATCGGCAACAGCGACAGCCAGTGCCAGTCGAGGAAGGTGTTGGGCAGGCCGAGCCGCGTGCCGAGACCGTCCTGCTGCGACATGACGATGTCGGAGAGGTTGAGCGAGCCGACGGTGAGCAGCACGGTGACGATGACGAAGCCGATCGAGACTTCGTAGGACACCATCTGCGCGGCCGAGCGCAACGCGCCGAGGAACGGGTATTTCGAGTTAGACGCCCAGCCGCCCATGATCACGCCATAGACCTCGAGCGAGGAGATGGCGAAGACATAAAGGATGCCGACATTGATGTTGGCGATCGCCCAGCCCTCATTGACCGGAATGACAGCCCAGGCCGAAATCGCCAGCACCGCCGAGACCAGCGGCGCCAGAAGGAACACGCCCTTGTTGGCGCCCGACGGGATCACCGGCTCCTTGAAGACGAATTTCAGAAGGTCGGCAAAGGCCTGCAGCGTTCCCCATGGACCGACGACGTTCGGCCCACGCCGCAATTGCACCGCCGCCCAGATCTTGCGGTCGGCATAAAGCAGATAGGCGACGCCGATCAGAAGCACGACGATCAGCACGACCGACTTCAACAGGATCAGCAGCGTCGGCAGCACGTAGAAGGAGAAGAAGGTGTCCATGCTTATTCCGCCGCCTGCTTGAAGCCGCTCTTGGCCAGCGCCGAGCATTCGGCCATCACGGCCGACGCCCGCGCGATCGGGTTGGTGAGATAAAAATCCTTCACCGGCGAGGTGAAGGTGCCCTTGTTAAGCCGGCCGCCGAGCTTCGCCACCTTGGCGATGTCGTCGCCGCTGCCCGCCTGCACCTGGTCGATGCGGGCGAGATGCGGGAATTCGCCATAGAGCTTGGCACGCAGCTGCGCCAGCGAATCGAAGGGCAGCTTCTTGCCGAGCACGTCGGAGAGCGCCCGCAGGATCGCCCAGTCCTCGCGCGCCTCGCCAGGGGCGAAGCCGGCGCGGTTGGTCTGCTGCACGCGGCCTTCCGTGTTGACATAGGTGCCCGACTTCTCGGTGTAGGCCGCGGCCGGCAGGATGACATTGGCGCGGTGCGCGCCGGCATCGCCATGCGTGCCGATATAGACAACGAAGGCGCCGCCGGTCTTGGCCATGTCAATCTCGTCGGCGCCGAGCAGGAAGAGCACATCGGTGTCGCCCAGCATGCCGGCGACGTTCTTGCCGCCCTCGCCCGGCACGAAACCGACATCGAGGCCGCCGACTCTTGCCGCTGCGTTGTGCAGCACCGCAAAGCCGTTCCACTCGGCTGTGACCGCGTTGACGGCGGCCGCGAGCCTGGCTGCCTGGCCGAGCACCGCCGCGCCGTCGGTGCGCGCCAGCGCGCCCTGGCCCACGATGATCAGCGGATGCGTGGCCTTGCTCAGCACCTCGAAGAACTTGCCGTTGCCGTCGGCAAGGTCCTTGAGCGATTCCGGGCCGGCGCCGATCAGCTCATAGTCGTAGCGTGTATCGCCGATCTCGCCGATGACGCCGACCGGCAGATTGCCGACGCGCCAGCGCTTGCGGATGCGGGCATTGAGCACCGAGGCCTCGAAGCGCGGATTGGCGCCGATGATCAGCACCGCATCGGCCTGCTCGATGCCTTCGATGGTCGGGTTGAAGATATAGCTGGCACGGCCGAGCGACGGGTCGAGCGCTGCTCCATCCTGGCGGCAGTCGATGTTCTTCGAGCCGAGCGCGGCCATCAGCAGCTTGAGCGCGTAGATTTCCTCGACCGCGGCGAGATCGCCGGCGATGGCGCCGATCCGCTCGGGCGCGGTCTTTGCAACCTCGTCCTTGATCGCCGCGAAGGCTTCCGCCCAGCTTGCCGAAACGAGCCTGCCATTCTTGCGCACGTAAGGGCGGTCTAGGCGCTGCGTGCGCAGGCCGTCCCAGATGAAGCGGGTCTTGTCGGAGATCCACTCCTCGTTCACCGCCTCGTTGACGCGCGGCAGGATGCGCATCACCTCGCGACCGCGGCTGTCGACGCGGATCGCCGAGCCGACTGCGTCCATGACGTCGATCGATTCCGTCTTGGTCAGTTCCCACGGCCGCGCCTGGAAGGCGAACGGCTTCGAGGTCAGTGCGCCGACCGGGCACAGATCGATGACGTTGCCCTGCAGCTCCGACGTCATCGCCTGTTCGAGATAGGTGGTGATCTCGGCATCCTCGCCGCGGCCGATCAGGCCGAGCTCGGAAATGCCGGCGACCTCGGTGGTGAAGCGGACGCAGCGCGTGCAATGGATGCAGCGGTTCATCACCGTCTTGACCAGCGGGCCGATATACTTGTCCTCGACCGCGCGCTTGTTCTCATGATAGCGCGAGGAATCGACGCCGAAGGCCATTGCCTGGTCCTGCAGGTCGCATTCGCCGCCCTGGTCGCAGATCGGGCAATCGAGCGGATGGTTGATCAACAGGAATTCCATCACGCCTTCGCGGGCCTTCTTGACCATCGGCGTGTTGGTGAAGATTTCCGGCGGCTCGCCATTCGGGCCCGGGCGCAGGTCGCGCACGCCCATGGCGCAGGAGGCCTGCGGCTTGGGCGGACCGCCCTTCACCTCGATAAGGCACATGCGGCAATTGCCAGCGATCGACAGCCGCTCGTGGAAGCAGAAGCGCGGCACTTCCGCGCCGGCGTCCTCGGCCGCCTGCAGCAGCGTGTAATGGTCGGGTACCGTGATCTCTTTCCCGTCGACCTTTAGCTTTGCCATTCGCCTCAAACCTCTGCGGATGTCCCGCAATCTATCCTTCCGGGCGCGACTGAAGCCGCGCCCGGCATTTCAATTCACTTCTTCGCGGCGAGCGCCGCGGCCTGGGCAGTCCAGTTGTCGCGGCCGATACGGCCGGCGAGCGACAGGTAATCTTCCACCCAGGCGATCTCTTCCGAGGTCCAGGCGGCGATCTGGCCATAGGTCCAGATGCCGAGACCGTTGAGCACCTTTTCCAGCTTCGGTCCGACACCCGAAATCGCCTTCAGGTCCGACGGATTCGCCGGCTTGTCGACGGCCTTAGGCTGCCTGAAATCCTCAGGCATCAGCCTCGTTGCGGCCGGTTGGGCGACAATATCGGCCCCGGTCGCGTCGAGCGCTTTCTCGGTCGCGTTCGCCGCTATGTCGGTCACATCCTGGGCGAAGGTCTGAGCCCTGGCGATCAACGTCTCGGTCGCCTTGCGCGCCTTGGAGGCGTTGGCGGCCGCTTCATGCTGCGCCTCGAGATCGTCGAGGAAAGGCTGGAACATGCGCTGCGAAGCCTCCAGCGCGCCGGTGAACGCGCCCATCCACATGCCGACGGCGTGGTTGGCCAGACCGATGCTGAGCGCCGACATCGCGGCGGCGCCCGCGACTGGATGCGCCAGAAGGTTGACGGCGCTGGCCATCTCCTTCGGCATCATCTTGGTCAGGTCCTGGTTCATCTTCTCGAGTTGGTCCAAATCAGGCACGAACGGATAGGGTATCGAATACGGCGCCATAGAGATCTCCTGGTCGTTTCTTCGTATGCCCGCCCCAGTTTTTCAGTCTTCGGGCCAAGCCCGTATTTCGTAGTCTTATTCCGCCGCCACCATCACCGGCTCGACCCGGTGCGCGTTGCGCGAAAACTCGTCGATGCGGCGTTCCACCTCGCCGCGGAAATGCCGCATCAGGCCCTGGATCGGCCAGGCAGCCGCGTCGCCCAGCGCGCAGATTGTGTGGCCCTCGACCTGCTTGGTGACGTCGAGCAGCATGTCGATCTCGCGCTTCTGCGCCTCGCCGCGCACCAGCCGCTCCATCACCCGCCACATCCAGCCGGTGCCTTCGCGGCACGGCGTGCACTGGCCGCAGCTCTCATGCTTGTAGAAGTAGGACAGCCTGGCGATCGCCTTCACGATATCGGTCGACTTGTCCATGACGATGACGGCCGCCGTGCCGAGCCCGGATTTCAGGTCGCGCAGCGCGTCGAAATCCATCGGCGCATCGATGATCTGCTCGGCCGGCACCAGCGGCACCGAAGCGCCGCCCGGAATGACCGCGAGCAGATTGTCCCAGCCGCCGCGGATGCCGCCGCAATGCGTCTCGATCAGCTCGCGGAACGGGATCGACATCGCTTCTTCGAAAGTGCACGGATTGTTGACGTGGCCGGACACGCAGAACAGCTTGGTGCCGGCATTGTTCGGGCGACCGAAGGACGAGAACCAGGCGGCGCCCCGGCGCAGAATGGTCGGCGCCACCGCGATCGATTCGACGTTGTTGACGGTGGTCGGGCAGCCATAGAGGCCGACATTGGCCGGGAATGGCGGCTTCAGCCGCGGCTGGCCCTTCTTGCCTTCCAGGCTTTCGAGCAGCGCCGTCTCCTCGCCGCAGATATAGGCGCCGGCGCCATGATGCATGTAGATGTCGAAGTCGTAGCCGGATGTGTTGTTCTTGCCGATCAGCTTGGCCGCGTAAGCCTCGTCGATGGCGCGCTGCAGCGCCTCACGCTCGCGGATGAACTCGCCGCGCACATAGATGTAGGCGGCGATCGCGCCCATCGCGAAGCCGGCGACCAGCGCGCCTTCGACCAGCGTGTGCGGATCGTTGCGCAGGATATCGCGGTCCTTGCAGGTGCCCGGCTCGGATTCGTCGGCATTGATGACCAGATAGCTCGGCCGTCCGTCGCTCTGCTTGGGCATGAACGACCACTTCAACCCCGTCGGGAAGCCGGCGCCGCCACGGCCGCGCAGGCCCGACGCCTTCATCTCGTTGATGATCCAGTCGCGCCCCTTGGCGACGAGGCCTGGCGTGTCGTCCCAGATGCCGCGCGACTGCGCGCCGGCCAGCGACTTGTCGAACAGGCCGTAGATGTTGGTGAAGATGCGGTCTTTGTCCTGAAGCATTTTTCGTCCCTCAGACCGGCTTCTTGCCGAAGACGCGGATGTATTCGGCGACGCCGCCCTTGGCGAGCGCCTTGGCCTGCTTCACCCAGTCGTCGCGCTCGATGCGGCCGCGGAAATTGAGATAGCCGTCGACCCATTCGCGCTCGGCCTTCTTCCAGGCGGCGACCTGCGCGAAGGTGTAGATGCCCAGCGAATGCAGGCTGCCTTCTATCTTCGGGCCGACGCCTGAGATCAGCTTGAGATCGTCGACCGTTGCCGGGCGCTCGATGCCGGCCGGCCGGTTCTTGTCGTCGAGCGAAGGTTTCGTCGTCTTGGCGACAGGCTGCTTGGTTTCCGGCGCCTTGAAAGCGGTGACCGGCTCGGCCTTGGTCTTCGGCCCGCTGCGCGGCTTTGAAACCGCCTCGACTTCCGGAGAAGCCTGATTGGCGTTGGCGGCCGAATGGCGCGGCGCCCTGACGCTGGCGCCATTCTCGGTGGCCGGGGCGACCTTGACCGGCGACGGCGTGTTGAGCGCCGGGCTGGTTTCAGCCGCATGGGTCTTCGGCTTGCTGGATTTTGACGGTCCAATCGGGCCAGAGGCGGCCGTAGCCGGCGCCGAAGCTGCCGGCGCAGCGGGTGCCGGGGCTGCGGCGGGAGTTGCAGGCGGCGCCGACGCGAGAGCTTCCTTGGCGGCTTTCGCCGCCGCCCTGGCTTCCTTGTCGCGCGTCGACTTCAGGATCGCCTTTTCGCTGGTCAGCGTCGTCAGCCCGGTAGCCGGCTCGGACCCGTGGCGGCCGTTCTGCGGACCAGGCGTCACCTCGGCGCCCTTGCCGGCGTCGTAGAGATCGATGATCTCGGCCAGCCGCTCGGGCGTCAGGTCCTCGAAAGTGTCCTTGAAGATCATGACCATCGGCGCGTTGACGCAGGCGCCGAGGCATTCGACCTCCTCCCACGACAGCGTGCCCTTGTCGTTAGTATGGAACTGGTCGTGATGGATTTTCGAACGGCACACATCCATCAGCGCTTCGGAGCCGCGCAACATGCAGGGCGTGGTGCCGCAGACCTGGATATGCGCGCGCGTGCCGACCGGATTGAGCTGGTACTGCGTATAGAAAGTCGCGACTTCGAGGCCACGGATGCGCGGCATGCCGAGCATGTCCGAGATCGTCTCGATCGCCGCCTTGGTGACCCAGCCTTCCTGCTCCTGCGCGATCATCAGCAACGGGATGATCGCCGACTGCTCGCGCCCCTTCGGGTATTTGGCGATCCACTGCTGGGCGGCCGCCGCGTTCGCCTCGTTGAAGGCGAAGGTGGCAGGCTGGAGGCTGGCTTCTGCAAGACGGCGGACTGACATTTAGCGATCGACCTCACCAAACACGATGTCGAGGGAGCCAAGCACGGCGGTGACGTCGGCCAGCATGTGGCCGCGGCACAGGAAATCCATGGCTTGCAGATGCGCGAAACCGGGCGCGCGCAGCTTGCAGCGATAGGGCTTGTTGGTGCCGTCGGAGACCAGGTAGACGCCAAATTCGCCCTTCGGTGCCTCGACGGCCGCATAGACCTCGCCGGCCGGCACGCGGTAGCCCTCGGTATAGAGCTTGAAGTGATGGATCAGCGCTTCCATCGAGCGCTTCATCGCGGCGCGCTTCGGCGGCACGACCTTGCCGTCGAGGTTCGACACGGGGCCGGCGCTTTCCTTGCCGAGCAGCAGATCGACGCACTGGCGCATGATCTTCGCCGACTGGCGCATCTCTTCCATGCGCACAAGGTAACGGTCGTAGCAGTCGCCGTTCTTGCCGATCGGAATGTCGAAATCCATCTCGGAATAGCATTCATAGGGCTGCGATTTGCGCAGGTCCCAGGCGGCGCCCGAGCCGCGCACCATCACGCCAGAAAAGCCCCAGGCCCAGGCGTCGGCTAGGGACACCGTGCCGATATCGACATTGCGCTGCTTGAAGATGCGGTTGCCGGTCAAGAGCGCGTCGAGATCGTCGATCGACTTCAGGAACGGGTCGATCCACTTGCCGATGTCCTCGACCAGCTTCTGCGGCAGGTCCTGATGAACGCCGCCCGGCCGGAAATAGGCCGCATGCATGCGCGAACCCGAGGCGCGCTCGTAAAACACCATTAGCTTTTCGCGTTCGACGAAGCCCCAAAGCGGTGGCGTCAGCGCGCCGACATCCATGGCCTGCGTCGTCACATTCAAGATGTGCGACATGATACGGCCCATCTCGGAATAGAGCACCCGGATCAGTTGCCCACGCTTCGGCACCTCGATGCCGAGCAGGCGCTCGGCCGCGAGAGCGAAGGCATGCTCCTGGTTCATCGGCGCGCAATAATCGAGCCGGTCGAGATAAGGCACGGCCTGCAGATAAGTCTTGGCCTCGATCAGCTTCTCGGTGCCGCGATGCAGCAGACCGATATGCGGATCGACGCGGTCGACCACCTCGCCGTCCAGCTCCAGCACCAGGCGCAAAACGCCATGCGCCGCAGGATGCTGCGGGCCGAAGTTGATGTTGAAGTTGCGGACGGAGGTTTCAGCCATGGGTCGCCCTACTGTTTCGCCTTCTCATCCCCGGGAAGCACGTAATCCGTTCCTTCCCATGGGCTCAAGAAGTCGAAATTTCTGAATTCCTGCTTCAATTCCACCGGCTCGTAGATCACCCGCTTGGCCTCGTCGTCGTAGCGCACCTCGACGAAACCGGTCAGCGGGAAATCCTTGCGCAGCGGATGCCCCTCGAAACCATAGTCGGTGAGAATGCGGCGCAGGTCCGGATGGCCCGAGAACAGCACGCCGTAAAGGTCGTAGGTCTCGCGCTCGAACCAGTCGGCACCGGGATAGACGCCGGTCAGCGACGGCACCAGCGTCTCCTCGTCGGCCTGGACCTTGAGCCGGATGCGCACATTCTGCCTCGGCGACAGGAGGTGATAGACGACATCGAAGCGCTTGGCGCGCGAGGGATAGTCGGCGCCGCAAATGTCGATGATCGAGATGAACTGGCAGCGCGGATCGTCGCGCAGGAAGGTGGCCACCTCGATAAGATTGCCCGGCTCGACCGGCACCGTCAGCTCGCCATAGGCAAGCACGGCTTCGCCGATGCGGCCGGAGAGCTTCTCGCCGAGATAGGTGGAGAGTTCGTTCAACGCCAGGGTCATCGGCTCACCGCTCGATCGTGCCGGTGCGGCGGATCTTCTTCTGCAGAAGGAGAATGCCGTAGAGCAGCGCTTCCGCGCTCGGCGGGCAGCCGGGCACATAGATGTCGACCGGCACGACGCGGTCGCAGCCGCGCACCACCGAATACGAATAGTGGTAGTAGCCGCCGCCATTGGCGCAGGAGCCCATCGAGATGACGTAACGCGGCTCCGGCATCTGGTCGTAGACCTTGCGCAGCGCCGGCGCCATCTTGTTGGTCAGCGTGCCGGCGACGATCATAATGTCGGATTGGCGCGGGGATGCGCGCGGCGCGACGCCGAAACGCTCCGAGTCATAGCGCGGCATCGAGGTGTGGATCATTTCGACCGCGCAGCAGGCGAGGCCGAAGGTCATGAACATCAGCGAGCCGCTGCGCGCCCAGGTGATCAGCGCCTCGGTCGAGGTGACGAGAAAACCCTTGTCGGCCAGCTCATTGTTGATTTCGAGAAAGAAGGGATCGTCCTCCCCCACCGGCCTGCCGGTGTTGGGGTCGATGATGCCCTTGGGCTTCGGCGCGACAAGGGTGCCTGAACTGTCGTTCAATCCCATTCCAGCGCTCCTTTTTTCCATTCATAGGCAAAACCGATGGTCAGCACCGCCAGGAACACCATCATCGACCAGAAGCCGAGCATGCCGAGCTTCGAGAAGGACACCGCCCACGGGAACAGGAAGGCGACCTCGAGATCGAAGATGATGAACAGGATCGACACCAGGTAGAAGCGGATGTCGAACTTCATGCGGGCGTCGTCGAACGAGTTGAACCCGCATTCATAGGCGGAAAGCTTTTCCGGGTCGGGATTGCGGTAGGCCACAAGGAACGGAGCGATGATGAGCGCCAGACCGACGATCATCGCCACGGCGATGAACAGCACGATAGGCAGGTACGAACTTAGGAGTGCGCTCATGCGGCGACTTTCCTTCGGCGGGGGCAGTTCATTTTGATTACAGCAACGAACTCTAATGCGGAAGCGTGACAGATTAACCGCTGAACCGTTTTAAGGGGCCCATGCTGCAACGCGGCGAGGGTTAGCGCAGCGGTTTCGGTGACGCAAGTCAAACGTTGTTCAAATCGCGGCTCTGGACGCCTTATCGGAAGAAACTGGTACGATCCGCTCCTGTTTGATTTCCTTCAGTTTTTACTCCAGTTTTCTCTCCTGACATATCTCCCGCCATTTGCCTGCTAGCATGGCCGGAATCACCGGCTAAAAATCCAACGGACGATCGGGGCAAGGACACCTGATGAAGGACAAGATTTCGCTGGCCATGGCGAGGCGCGTCGCGCTCGGGGCGCAAGGGTTCAACGACCCTAGGCCCAGTGGTGTTCCGGATCGCCGCCACCTTGCGCGGGTACTTTCGCGAACCGGCCTTCTGCAGATCGATTCCGTGAGCGCGGTGGTGCGCGCGCATTACATGCCGCTCTATTCGCGCCTCGGCCCCTACCCGCTTACGCTGCTCGACAATGCCGCAGTCACCCGCAAGCGCGCCGTGTTCGAATACTGGGCACATGAGGCGTCGTTCCTGCCCGTGGAGACATACCCGCTGATGCGCTGGCGCATGCAGCGCGCCGAGCAGGGCGACGAGATGTATCTCGGCCTGGCGAAATGGGGTCGTGAACGCAAGGAAATGATCGACGAGATATATAGAGAAGTCGCCGATCGTGGTCCGATCGCCGCCTCCGATATCGAAGGCCACAAGGGCAATGGCGGCTGGTGGGGCTGGAGCGAGGCCAAGCACGCTTTCGAATGGCTGTTCTGGGCCGGTCGCATCACCACGGCCTACCGCCGCGGCTTCGAACGCTATTACGACCTGCCCGAGCGCGTTTTGCCGCAGGCGGTGCTCGATCTTCCCATTCCCTCGGTCGAGGACGCGCATCGCGAGTTGCTGCGCATTTCCGCCCGCGCCCATGGCATTGCCACCTATGGCGACCTGCGCGACTATTTTCGTCTCGCGCCGGGCGACACGAAGGATCGCATCGAGGAACTGGTCGATGCCGGCGAATTGCTGCCGGTGAAGGTCGAAGGTTGGGACAAGACCGCCTATCTCCACAAGGACGCCCGTTTCCCGCGCCGGATAGAAGCGCGCGCCCTGCTCGCCCCCTTCGATCCCGTCGTCTTCGAACGCACCAGAACGGAGAAACTCTTCGATTTCCGCTACCGCATCGAGATCTACACGCCGGCGGAAAAGCGCCAATACGGCTACTACGTGCTGCCCTTCCTGCTCGGCGATCGGATCGTCGCCCGCGTCGATCTGAAAGCTGACCGCCCGGCCAGCATCTTGCGCGTCCACGCCGCCTACGCCGAGGCCGGCGCCCCGCCCGAAACGGCCACCCAGCTCTTCAACGAGTTGAAGCAGATGCAGGGCTGGCTCGGCCTGGAGGCGATCGAAGTGACGCCGGCCGGCGACCTCGGACCGGCGCTGGCCGACATCGCGGTGTCGTAGCTGCGCGTTGACAGGGAGGGTGAACAAAAATAGAACATCCCAACTGTGGTTAGGATCGGTTGCGATGGTTTTCAGGCGCTCGATATGTCTGGTTTTGGCCTACCTGACCTTAGCGTCGCCATCATATGCGACAGGTGCTTACCGAGAGGAATGGGTAGAGGTCACGCGTCCAGTCATTTTCTGTGGCGGCCACATTGCACCCGGTATGCAGCCAAAAGAAGTGACGGCGCTTCTTCTGCGGTGGTTGGAGTTTGGAACGATCGACAAGCAGATCGCAGGCGCCTGTGGCTTATTGCCGGTAGGGCAGCGCTATATAATAGTTCATGAGCCGAAGTTCGACGCCAATCGCTTCGTCTTGATGTGGGAACCGGTTTGCCAGCACGGCTGTTCGTTAAGTATGGCGCCCGTGGCCTCACCGCCTCGCAAACTTGTGGGTCCATACCTCAAACCCATAAAGCCGCCAAAAGGCTGGTACTAAGCCAGTCGTTGACTCCAGCCCCCTGAACCCTCTAAATCCTGACCCAGACGGTCTTCTCCCGGCAAAGGGAGGAGCCAAGAGGGAATGCGGTGCGGGCCAACACCCAAATCCGCGGCTGTCCCCGCAACTGTAAGCGACGAGCCTCTGCCGAAAACCACTGGGATGTTCCCGGGAAGGCGGCATTCAGGGTGACGACCCGCGAGCCAGGAGACCTGCCGTCTGAGACTTTAAGTATCCGAATGCCCGGCGGGTTTTCCGGGCAAGGAGCATGGTTTTGGATCGCAACGGCAGTTTCCCGGCAAACAGTGCGGACATTCCGTCCGAGCCCGATGCTTTGGCTGGCGTCACCGTCGTCGTCTGCTCATCCTGCCGCGACGACACCGGGTCGGATGCGCATCCGCGCGCCGGCGCGCTGCTTGCCGAAGACGCGCGTCGGGCTGCTTGCGGCGAAAAGATCGACATCCGTAGCGTCGAATGCCTCGGCAACTGCAAGCGCCGGCTAAGCGCCGCGCTGCTGCGCGACGGCTGCTGGAGCTACGTCTTCGGCGATCTGGACACCGCCAGCGGCGCCGACCTCGTCGCCGGCGCAAAGCTCTTCGCCACCTCGACCGATGGCCTCATCCCCTGGCGGGGCCGGCCCGATTCTCTCAAGCGCGGCCTGGTTGCCCGCATCCCTCCCCTCGACATGCTGAAGGACCGACCATGAACGCATCCGTTTCCCGTGTTCCCTGCACCGTCGTCACCGGCTTTCTCGGCGCCGGCAAGACGACGCTGATCCGCAACCTGCTCGAGAACGCCAAGGGCAAGCGGCTGGCGATCATCGTCAACGAGTTCGGCGATGTCGGCATCGATGGCGAGATCCTGAAGGGCTGCGGCGTCGACACCTGCCCGGAGGAAAACATCGTCGAGCTCGCCAATGGCTGCATCTGCTGCACCGTCGCCGACGATTTCGTGCCGGCGCTCGATCAGATCCTGTCGCTCAACCCCAAGGTCGATCACATCCTGATCGAGACCTCGGGCCTCGCTCTGCCGAAGCCGCTGGTGCAGGCGTTCCAGTGGCCGAGCGTGAAGAGCCGCGTGACGGTCGATGGCGTCATCGCCGTGGTCGACGGCCCGGCGCTCGCCGACGGCCGCGTCGCTTCCGACATGGACGCGCTGCAGGCGCAGCGTGCGGCGGACGATTCGCTCGACCATGACGATCCGGTCGAGGAGGTATTCGAGGACCAGATCGCCTGCGCCGACCTGATCATCCTGTCGAAGAGCGACCTGATGGATGCGGCAGGCTCCGCCCGTGCCAACGCCGTCATCGGTGAGCATGTGGCGCGCGCCGTGAAAGTCGTGCCGACAGCGCAGGGCAAGGTTGACCCGTCTGTGTTGCTCGGCCTTGGCCTTGCAGTGGAGGACGACATCGAGAACCGCAAGACCCATCACGACGACGAGCTCGACCACGAGCATGACGATTTCGATTCCTTCGTCATCGATATCCCCTCGATCGCCAATCCCGACGAACTGGCCAAGCGCGTCGCCCTTGCCGCCGAGCAGGAAAACGTGCTGCGCGTCAAAGGTTTCGTCGAGGTCGGCGGCAAGCCGATGCGGCTCCTGCTGCAGGCCGTCGGCCCGCGCGTCAATCACTATTACGACCGCGCCTGGACGGCCGAGGACGATCGCCGCTCGCGGCTCGTCGTCATCGGCCTCAAGGGGCTGAACCGTCCGGAGATCGAGCGTATCCTCGCCGGCTGAGGCCAACACGAAAAAGCGATGCACATCCTCGCCACCACATCCGCTTCGCTCGACGATCTCGCCGAGCCGATCGACCTCAGGCAGACGCCTGCGGATGTGGTGGCCCTGTCCTTCACCGACAGCGATCTCGCCGGCTTGGCCACGGCCTGGAAGGCGGATGCGGAGCGGCTGCCGTCGATGCGGCTTGCGGCGCTGCGCGACCTTCGCCACCCGATGTCGGTGGACCTGTGGATCGACAGCGTCGCCCGCCACGCCAGGGTCATCCTCGTCCGCATCCTCGGCGGCTATGACTGGTGGCGCTATGGCTGTGACCAGCTCGCCGCGGTGGCGCGCGAACGCGGGATCAAGCTGGCATTGCTGCCCGGCGAAAGCCATGACGAGGACCTGCGGTTGGTCGAAGGCTCGACCCTGCCGCGCGCCGAGCTGGACGTGTTGCTCGGCTATTTCCGCGAAGGCGGTCCGGCCAATATGAGCGCGCTGGTGCAAAGGCTGGCAAGGCTCGCCGGGTCGGATGCGGCCGTGGCCGAACCGGTCAGCGTGCCGAAGGCGGGGTATTATGAGCCGGGATTGGGAGTTGTCGAAAAGCCTACACTTTCAAAGGTCGGCGATCCTTCGCACCCCCCTCTGTCCTGCCGGACATCTCCCCCGCAAGGGGGGAGATCAGCCCTCACCCCAGCCGGCTCTATCTCTGCTTCGTCAAATATCGAGCTAGCTGAAACATCTACGGTTGGCGAAACCGTCGACCACAGAGCAATCTCCCCCCTTGCGGGGGAGATGTCCGGCAGGACAGAGGGGGGGGCGACGGAACTCAACGTTGACAACCTCAGCACCCCGGTCATCCCTATCCTCTTCTATCGCTCCATGCTGCTTGCCGCCGATGTGGCACCGATCGACGCACTCGTTGACGCCCTGTGTTCGCAAGGCCTAGCGCCCGTACCGATCTTCGTCTCCAGCCTCAAAGACGCGGCATCCCTGGCCTTCGTCGAAACCGCCCTCACCTCCCTGAACCCCGCCGCAATCGTCACCGCCACCGCCTTCGCCTCCGGCGCGGAACCCGGTGCCGAGACCCTCTTCGACCGCGCCGGTGTGCCCGTCTTCCAGGTCATCGTCGCCACGACGAGGCGCGAGGTCTGGGAAAAGAACCAGCGCGGCCTGGCGCCCGCCGACCTTGCCATGCATGTCGTGCTGCCCGAGCTCGACGGCCGCATCCTCGCCGGCGCGGTCTCGTTCAAGGGCGAGGTCGAGACCGATCCGGCGCTCGCCTTCCGCGCCTTCGCCAATCGGCCCGAGGCGGATCGCGTGGCGCAGGTGGCCAAGCGGATCGCGGCGTTTATTCGCCTGCAGCGGACGGAGCGGGCCAAACGCAAGCTCGCGATCCTGATCCCTGATTATCCGAGCGCGCCCGGACGTACAGGTTATGCCGTTGGGCTTGATGTGCCGTCGAGCGTGCTCGCCATGCTGCAGGACCTGAAGGAACAAGGCTATGCGGTTGAAGGGATTCCGCTATCGCCGCGCGAACTGCTCGATGCGCTGGAGGTGGGTGGGCACGGCCTCTCCGTAGGGGACTACTCTGCCTTTTCGGTCGAACTCCCGAGGGAAGCGCGCGATGCAGTAGAGGCCGCGTGGGGCAAGGCAAAAGGGATAGGTTCGCGCGAGGCCCCCCTCTCTGTCCTGCCGGACATCTCCCCCTCAGGGGGGGAGATTGCCCTGTCACTACCGCTTTCGCCAATCGGCAGTGTTGTAGGTGGAGCGCCGGCGCCCGAACTGCCAATCTCCCCCCTAGAGGGGGAGATGTCCGGCAGGACAGAGGGGGGCGCGACAGAACGCCAGCCTTGGCAGCTAGCGGGTGAAACAACCTTCCCCTTCCGCGCCGCGACCTTCGGCAACGTCACCGTGGCGCTGGCCCCCGACCGCGGCCGCTCGGCCGACCGCCGCGCCGACTATCACGACCCGACGCTGCCCCCGCGCCGCGAGCTGATCGCTTTCGGCCTCTGGCTGCAAAAATCGCTCGGCGTGCATGCCATCATCCATGTCGGCGCGCATGGCACGCTGGAATGGCTACCGGGCAAGACGGTGGCCCTCTCCGGAACCTGCTTCCCCGAGATCGTCACCGGATCGCTGCCCGTCATCTATCCCTTCATCGTCTCCAATCCAGGCGAAGCGGCGCAGGCCAAGCGCCGCATTTCGGCCCTCACCCTCGGCCATCTGCCGCCGCCGCTGACCGGCGCCGGCCTCGACGAGGCGCAACAGAAACTCGAGCGGTTGGTCGACGAATATGCGCAGGCCGACGGCCTCGACCGCCGCCGCCGCGACCGTCTGGCCAAATTGATTGTCGAGACGGCGCAAAAGACTGGCCTTGCGTCCGAAGCCGGCGTTGCCGGCACAGACGCTCCGGACGAAGCGCTGCGCCGCATCGACGCCTGGCTCTGCGACCTCAAGGATTTCGCCGTGAAGGACGGGCTGCATGTCTATGGCCGCGCGCCGGAGGACGAGGCCGATCCGCTGCGCCGGCAAAGCGCGGACGCGGAAAAAGCAGCCCTGCTTGCCGCGCTCGACGGCCGTCACGTCAAGGCGGGTCCCGCCGGCGCCCCGGCGCGTGGCCGCTCCGACGTGCTGCCCACCGGCCGCAACCTCTTCACCTCCGATCCGCGCACAATGCCGACGCCAACCGCCTATGACCTCGGCCAGGCGGCGGCGGAGGAAGTGGTGCGCAGCTATATGCAAAGCCATGGCGACTGGCCGCGCTCGCTGGTCATCGACCTCTGGGGTTCCGCCTCGTTGCGCACCGGCGGCGAGGAGATCGCGCAAGGTCTGGCTCTGATGGGCTGCCGGCCGCAATGGGATGCCGCCACCGGCCGCGTCACCGGCATCGAGGTGCTGCCGCCGGCCGCGCTCGGCCGCCCGCGCGTCGACGTCACCTGGCGCATCTCCGGCCTGTTCCGCGACATGTTCCCGACCCAGATCGCGTTGGTCGACACCGCTGCCAACGCGGTCGCCAGCCGCGACGAGGACGATACCGAGAACCCGCTCGCCGCAGCGACGCGCGCTCAGGGGAAGATCAGTCCGCGCATTTTCGGCACCTCACCGGGAACTTATGGCGCCGGCGTCGAGGACTTGCTGTCGCGCGGCGAATGGGGCGCGCGCGAAGAGATCGGCCGCGCCTATCTCGACGCCACCTCGCACGCCTATGGCGGCGCCGACGGCGAGGGGATTTCTGCGCCCGGCGCTTTCGAAGGCCGCATCGCCGAAGCCGATCTTCTCGTCCACACCGGCGACGATCCGGGCCGCGACATCCTCGAAGGCTCGGCCGACGTCGCCTTCATCGGCGGCTTTTCGGCCGCCCTTGCAGCGCTCGGCAGGAATGCCGACGTCATCGTGCTAGACACGACCGACCCGAAAAAGCCGAAGCCGCGTTCGGTCGGCGAAGCGGTATCGCGCGTGGTCCGCGCCCGCGCCGTCAACCCGCGCTTCATCGCCGGCCAGATGCGCCACGGCCCGCGCGGCGCCTCTGAATTCGCCGAGACGGTCGACCGTCTGGTCGGCTTCGCGGAGACTACCCATGCCATTTCGGGCGCGCTGATCGAGGCGGTGCATGACGCCTATGTTGGCGACCCGGAGGTTCGCGCCTTCATCCTGCGCGAGAATCCGGCGGCGGCGAAGGTCATCGCCGAGCGGCTTCTCTCCGCGCGACGTCGCGGCCTGTGGCACCCGCTGCGCAATTCCATCGACGACGACCTCGCGGCCTTGATTGCCGAGGCCCAGGCAGGTGGAGTGGCGGCATGAACGCGTTTTCGCGCCGTGGCGCTTGCCCTGCTCTAAGCGCGCCGATGCAGACCGGCGACGGGCTGCTGGTGCGGCTCAACCCAGTCGCTGGAGGAATTTCGCCGAAGTCGCTGATCGGGCTCGGCGAATCCGCTTTGCGCCACGGCAACGGCATCATGGAGGTGACTGCGCGCGGCAGCCTGCAGATCCGCGGGCTGACGGCCGAAAGTGCCCGGTTGCTGGCGGACGAAGTGGATGCGCTGGGCATCGCGGTGCGCAGTGGCGTTCCGGTCGAGACCGGACCGCTGGCGGGAATCGATCCAGAAGAGAACGCCGATCCGCGGCCGGTGGCGGAGCGGATCAGGGCGGCGATCGAGGAAGCCGGGTTGACGCCGCGGTTGGGGCCGAAGGTGTCGGTGGTTGTCGACGGCGGCGGACAGCTGACGATAGATGCGGTGACGGCCGATGTGCGACTGAAGGCCGTATGGGCTGGCGATGATGTTCTTTGGAGCCTGTCGATTGCCGGCGACGGGCGCAGTGCAAGGCCGCTCGCGACGGTCGATGCTGATGCTTCCCGCGATATTGCTGTGGCGGCGTTGAGGATGGTGGCTGAGCGAGGTCGTGAGGCCCACGCAAGAGATTTGTCTGAGAGACAGCTCAATTCACTCGCACGTTGGCATTCCGTCACACCCCCCTCTGTCCTGCCGGACATCTCCCCCGCAAGGGGGGAGATTGACCTGTCATCAGCGCTTTCGCCAATCGGCAAGGTCGAGCCTAGCGCCAAGTCTGCAGGTGGAGAACCGTCGCCGAAACTGCCAATCTCCCCCCCTGCGGGGGAGATGTCCGGCAGGACAGAGGGGGGTGTGAAGAAACGCCAGCCTAAGACCCATCCCATTGGCACCTTCGCTCTCACGGACGGCCACGCCCTAGGCATCGCCCTGCCCTACGGCAGCATGCCGGCGCAAAACCTCATCGATCTCGCCACCCAAGCCGCGAACCTCGGCGCCTCCGAAATCCGCCTCGCCCCAGGCCGAGCCCTGCTCTTTCTCGGTCTCTCCGCCCCCTCCACGCTCCAATCCTCCGCCGCCGCGCTCGGCTTCGTCACCGACCCCGCCGATCCGCGCACCCGCATCGCCGCCTGCCCCGGCACGCCGGCCTGCGCGTCCGGCCGCATCGCCACCCGTGCCATCGCCGAAACGATCGCAAAAGAAAGCGCGGACCTTCTCGACGCCTCGCTGTCTCTCCACATCTCCGGCTGCGCCAAGGGCTGCGCGCATCCCGGCACCGCTGCGCTCACCCTGGTCGGCGACGAAAACGGAGCCGGACTTGTCGTGGACGGGACTGCGAAGGCTCTTCCTGCCGCGTACAGGCCGGGCTATGACGCCGCGCGCGGGGTCGCCGGCATCCTTGCCGCGATCCGCGACGGAAGACATCAGGGCGAAACCGCCGCCGCCTGCCTGGCAAGGCTTGGCGCGGCCGGCATCGCCGAACTCTATCGACGGAACCAGTGAATGGCCGCCTACGACTATATCCATGACGGTACGGCGATCTACGAGCGGTCTTTCGCCATCATCCGCGCCGAGGCGGATCTGTCGCGCTTTTCAGAGGCAGAAGCCGATGTCGCGATCCGCATGATCCATGCCTGCGGCCAGGTTGAAGCCGCCAGCCATTTCGTCTTCTCGAATAATTTCGTTGCCGCCGCCCGGACCGCGCTCGCCGCCGGCGCGCCGATGTTCTGCGATGCCGAGATGGTGGCGCACGGCGTCACCCGCGCCCGTCTGCCGGCCGGCAACGAGGTGATATGCACGCTGCGCGACCCGCGCACGCACGACATCGCCAAGCAAATCGGCAACACCCGCTCGGCCGCCGCGATCGACCTCTGGGGCGAGCGCATGGCCGGCTCTGTCGTCGCCATCGGCAACGCGCCGACCGCGCTCTTCTATCTGCTTGAGAAGCTGCGCGACGGCGCGCCGAGGCCGGCCGCGATCATCGGCATGCCTGTGGGCTTCGTGGGTGCTGCCGAATCCAAGGATGCGCTGGCCGAAAATTCCTACGGCGTGCCCTACGCCATCGTGCGCGGCAGGCTGGGCGGCAGCGCCATGACCGCCGCCGCGCTCAACTCTCTGGCGAGGCCCGGCCTGTGAACGCGATCGTGAAAGGCCGTCTGGTCGGCGTCGGCACCGGCCCCGGAGATCCGGAGCTTCTGACACTGAAGGCGGCGCGCGCGTTGGCAGAGGCGGACGTCGTCGCGTATTTCGCCAAGCGCGGCAACAACAGCAATGCGCGTGCCATCGTCGAGGCGCGCTTCCGGCCGGACATGATCGAGCTGCCGCTGCTCTATCCGGTGACGACGGAGATCGACAAGGATCACGGCGACTACCGCGCGCAGATCGCCGATTTCTACGAGCAATCGGCCGAACAGGTGGCCGAGCATCTCGGCGCCGGCAGGATCGTGGCGGTGCTGTCGGAGGGCGATCCGCTCTTCTACGGCTCCTACATGCATCTGCATGTGCGCCTGGCGCACCGCTTCCCGACCGAGGTCATCCCCGGCATCACCGCCATGTCCGGCTGTTGGTCCGCCACCGGCCTGCCGATCGTCCAGGGCGACGACGTGCTGAGTGTGCTGCCCGGCACGATGAGCGAGTTCGAGCTGACCCGCCGCCTCGCCGACACCGATGCGGCCGTCATCATGAAGGTCGGCCGCAACCTGCCAAAAATCCGCCGCGCGCTGGAAGCGACCGGCAAGCTGGCGAAGGCCGTCTATGTCGAGCGCGGCACCATGCCGGGCAGCGTCTCGATGCGGCTTGCCGAAAAGCCGGACGACAAGGCGCCCTATTTCGCCATCGTGCTGGTTGCCGGCTGGTCGGCTCGCCCAGGGACCAAGCCGTGAGCGGCCGCCTTACCGTCATCGGTCTCGGACCCGGCAATGCCGACCAGGTCACGCCGCAGGCTGCCAATGCCGTCGCCGAGGCTTCCTTCTTCTATGGCTACAAGCCCTATCTCGACCGGCTGGAACTGCGGCCGGACCAGACCCGCATCGCCTCCGACAACCGCGAGGAACTCGCCCGCTCCAACGAAGCGCTGGCCAAGGCCGCAGAAGGCCACAATGTCGCCGTCGTTTCCGGCGGCGATCCCGGCGTTTTCGCCATGGCCGCGGCCGTTTGCGAGGCGATCGAAGCCGGCCCTGAAGAATGGCGTGCCATCGACATCTCGGTTGTCCCGGGCGTGACTGCAATGCTCGCCGTCGCCGCCCGCATCGGCGCACCGCTCGGCCATGATTTCTGCGCCATCTCGCTCTCCGACAATTTGAAGCCGTGGGAGCTGATCGAATTGCGCCTGCTGGCAGCGGCCGGCGCCGGCTTCGTCATCGCGCTCTACAATCCCATCAGCAAGGCTCGCCCCTGGCAGCTTGGCCGCGCCTTCGAATGCCTGAAGGCGATCCTGCCCGGCACCACGCCGGTGATCTTCGGCCGCGCTGCCGGCCGGCCTGACGAGCGTATCGAAGTCTCTCTGCTGGCGGATGCCGATGCGGCAAAAGCCGACATGGCGACCTGCATCATCATCGGCTCGCCGGAGACCCGCATCATCAAGCGCGGCGAAAAACCAGCGCTGGTCTACACGCCGCGTTCTGCAACGGCGTCGAAAAGATGATCGACCTTTGCCGCCAGCGCATCGACGGTCTCAGTCGAAGGAACGTCCGGCAAAGGCGGTCGGCGGATCATGATCACTTCGATGCCGAGCGCCCGCGCAGCGGCGATCTTGCCATAGGTCCCCTCGCCGCCGCTGTTCTTGGAAACGACGGCATCAATGCCGTATTCTTCGAGCAACGCCCTTTCGTCCGCTTCCGGAAACGGTCCACGCGCCAGCAAGTAGAGCGCATCGGGCACGCCAAGCTCCGGCTCGACCGGATCGACACTGCGGATCAGATAACGGTGCTGCGGAGCGGCCTCGAACGCGCCCGCCTCCTGCCGGCCGATCGCCAGGAAGACGCGACGCGGCGCCGTGCCGAGCGCACGTGCCGCCTCGGTGACATTGTCAACCAGCGTCCAGCGATCACCCGTCACGGGTTCCCAGCCGGGACGGCGCAGCGCCAGGATCGGCACGTCCGTCTGCCTTGCCGCTTCGGCGGCATTGGCCGAAATACGCGCGGCGTATGGATGCGTGGCGTCGATCAGCAGATCGACCTGTTCTTCCCGAAGATAGGCAGCCAGCCCATCTGCGCCGCCAAAGCCGCCGACACGCACCGGCACGCCTTGCGCGATCGGGCTTTTGGTGCGGCCGGCAAGCGACAGCGTGACCGACAAATCGGAGCGGCGGACGAGCTTCCTGGCCAATTGCCGGGCTTCCGTCGTTCCGCCGAGGATCAGGATATGGTGGGTCATCATGCCTGCTAAGGGTCCCCGCGCTGCCAGGCCCGCCTCAAAGTGGCTCACCATCGTCGGCATCGGCGAGGACGGTGTAGCGGGTCTCGGCGACGAGGCCAAGCAGCGCATTGCGCAGGCGGACGTCGTCTTCGGCGGCAAGCGGCATCTCAGCCTTGTCGCGTCGCTGGCCAAGGGCGAAACCCGCTCATGGCCGACGCCCTTCGATGCCGAAATGCGCGACGTGCTGGAGCTCAAGAGCAAAAAAATCTGCGTGCTCGCGTCCGGCGATCCTTTTTTCCATGGCGTCGGTGTCACGCTGGCACGCAAGATCAAGCCGGATGAGATGCTCGTCCTGCCGGCGCCCTCGTCTCTGTCGCTGGCAGCGTCCCGTCTCGGCTGGGCATTGCAGGACGTGGAGACCATCTCGCTGCACGGCCATTCGATCGATCTGATCCGGCCCCTGCTCCATGCCAGCGCGCGCATCCTGGCGCTCACCTCCGACGCCGACGCGCCGGCGGCTATCGCCGCACTGCTCGACGAGCTCGGTTTTGGCCCTTCGCGACTGACGGTCCTCGAAGCACTCGGTGGGCAGGATGAGGCACGCCGCACCGCTCGCGCCGAAGCCTTCGATCTCGAAAACGTCAATCCGCTCAACGTGCTGGCGATTGAAATTGAATCAACACCGGATGCCCGCGTCCTGCCTCTGACCGTCGGCCTTGCCGATCACCTGTTCGAACATGACGGCCAGATCACCAAGCGCGAGATCCGCGCCATCACGCTGTCGGCACTGGCGCCGCGGCGCGGCGAATTGCTCTGGGATATCGGCGCCGGCTCGGGCTCGATCGGTATTGAATGGATGCTGGCGCATTCCTCGCTGCGCGCCATCGCCATCGAGGCTAACGCAGAACGCGCCGCCCGCATCTACCGCAACGCCGCGCATTGCGGCGTGCCCGGCCTCGTCGTGATCGAGGGCGCCGCGCCGAAGGCGCTGGCAAAATTGGAGACGCCCGATGCCATCTTCATCGGCGGCGGCGGCAGCGATGCCGGGGTGCTGGAGAAGGCAATCAAGGCGCTGCGTCCCGGCGGCCGGCTGGTTGCCAATGCGGTGACGCTGGAGATGGAGGCGCTGTTGCTCGACCAGCACAACAGGCGTGGCGGCGACCTGACCCGCATCGCGCTGTCGCGCGCGGCGCCTGTCGGCTCGATGCAGGCGTGGCGACCGGCCATGCCGGTCACGCAGTGGAGCTGGGTCAAGCCATGATGGTCGCAGGTATCGGCAGCCGCAAAGGTGTGACGGCGGGCGACGTTCGCGCCGCGATCGAGACCGCGCTTGAGGCGCATGGGCTTACGATGACGGCGCTTTCTGCATTGGCGACGGGTGAAATCAAGCGCGATGAGCCGGCGATCTTCCTTGCCGCCCGAGACCTCGACCTCCCCGTGCTCGTCATCTCCGACGCCGCACTGCAATCCGTCTCGTCCGGCACAGTCAGTCGCTCCGACGCGTCGCAGGCCCAGGCCGGCACGCCTTCGGTTTCGGAAGCCTCGGCCCTGGCCGCGGCCGGAAAAGGTGCGAAACTGTTTGGACCGCGCATCGTGCTCGGTCCGGTCACCTGCGCCATCGCCATCAGCGGAGATGCGCCATGACCGTCCATTTCATCGGCGCCGGCCCGGGCGCCGCCGATCTCATCACCTTGCGCGGCGCCCGGCTGCTGGCCAGTTGCCCGGTCTGCCTCTATGCCGGCTCGATCGTCGCGCCGGAACTGCTCGAGCATTGCGCGCCAGGCACCAAATTGATCGACACCGCGCCGATGTCGCTTGACGAGATCGAGGCCGAATATGTCGCCGCGCACAAGGCCGGCCACGACGTCTCGCGCCTGCATTCCGGCGATCTTTCGGTGTGGAGCGCGGTGGCCGAACAGATCAGGCGCCTGGAAAAGCACGGCATCCCTTACTCGCTGACCCCAGGCGTGCCCTCTTTCGCGGCAGCGGCGGCAGCACTTCGCCGCGAGCTCACCATTCCCGAGCTCGCGCAAAGCCTGGTGCTGACCCGCGTCTCCGGCCGCGCCTCGAAAATGCCGCCGGGCGAGACGCTGGCCGGCTTCGGCCGCACCGGCGCCACGCTTGCCATTCATCTCGCCATCCATGCCATCGACCGCATCGTGGCGGATCTGACCCCGCTTTACGGCGCCGAATGTCCGGTCGCGGTCGTCTTCCGCGCCTCCTGGCCAGACGAGCGCATCCTGACCGGCACGCTGGGCACCATCGAAGCGCAACTGGCGGAGAGCCCGATGGAACGCACCGCGATCATCTTCGTCGGCAGCGCTCTCGCCGCGCACGATTTCGGCGAAAGCTCATTGTACGACGCCCACTACCAGCGGCGTTTTCGCGGACGGGACGGATTGTGAACGGCGGCGCCAATATGAACGGACGGGCTAATGTGGAGCAGGCGCTGGCGCGGCTGAACTTCAAGCCGCGCGAGCTTGAGCCAGGCCATGTCTGGCTGGCAGGCGCCGGCCCCGGCGACCCCGGCTGCCTGACGCTGGAGGTGCTGGCGGCACTTGGGCAATGCGATGCGCTGGTCTATGACGCGCTGGTCTCGCCCGACGTCGTGGCGGTAGCTCAAGGTGCCGAGCTTTTCTACGCCGGAAAACGCGGCGGCCAGCCTTCGATGAAACAGGACGACATCAACGCCCTGCTGGTGCGGCTGGCGCGCGAAGGCCGCCGTGTCGTGCGTCTCAAGGGCGGCGACCCCTATATTTTCGGCCGCGGCGGCGAAGAGGCTCTGGCGCTCGCAGGCGAAGGAATTCCGTTCCGGGTGCTCTCCGGCCTGACCTCGGGCCTCAGCGCGCTGGCCGCCACCGGCATTCCGGCCACCATGCGCGGCATCAACAAGGCCGTGATCCTCGCCACCGGCCACGCCGCCGGCACCGATGACGATGTCGACTGGACCGCGATCGCCCGCACCGGACAGCCGGTCGTCGTCTATATGGGCATGGCCAATTTGCCGGTGATCGCGGCAAAGCTGCTCGAGGGCGGCCTCGCGCCATCGACCCCGGCCGCCGTGATCGTGGCGGCAACCACGCCGCAGGAGCGCATCGTGGTCGCCACGCTCGCCAACATCGCTGACGAGGCCGCGGCCGCCGGGCTCGCTTCGCCGGCGCTGATCGTTGTCGGCGGCATCGTCGCCATGCGCGCGGCACTGACGGGCGGCGCATGACGGCGCGCGCAATCATCGTCGGCGCGCCGCGCTCCGGCTCGGGCAAGACCAGCGTCACCATCGGCCTGTTGCGTGCGCTTGCGCGGCGCGGGCTGAAAGTGCGCGGCGCGAAGTCCGGACCAGACTATATCGACCCGGGCTTCCACGCCGCCGCGACCGGCCTGTCAGGCGTCAACCTCGACAGCTGGGCGATGTCGCCTTCTCTGCTCAATGCGCTAGCGGCCGAAGCCGCGGACGACGCCGAATACATTATCCTTGAAAGCGCGATGGGTCTGTTCGACGGCATCCCCGCGCCGCAAGGCCGCTCCGGCTCGGCTGCCGATCTCGCCCGCCTCTACGGCCTGCCTGTACTTCTGGTGCTCGACGTTTCCGGGCAGTCGACCACGGCGGCGGCAGTGGCCAAGGGGTTTGTCACCTACGATCCGGACGTGCGCATGGCCGGTGTCATTCTCAACCGGCTCGGCAGCGAACGCCATCGCCGCCTGTCCGGCGACGCCATCGAGGCGATCGGCCTGCCCGTGGTCGGCGCCATCCTGCGCGATCCGACGCTCAACCTGCCGGAGCGGCATCTCGGCCTCGTCCAGGCCGGCGAATACGAGAACCTGATGGCGCATCTCGACCGGCTGGCCGACATGGTCGAGAAGTCGCTCGACATCGACGCCATCCTGGCGCTGGCCACCCCGCTGGAACCGGCGACCGGCGATTTTGGCGATGCCTTGCAGCCGCCCGGACAGCGCATCGCGCTGGCGGAAGACGCCGCCTTCACCTTCCTCTATCCGCATGTCGCCACGCATTGGCGCAAGGCAGGCGCCGAGATCGTGCCTTTCTCGCCGCTTGCCGACGAGGCGCCCTCGCCGGACTGCGATGTCTGCTGGCTGCCCGGCGGCTATCCCGAGCTGCATGCCGGCAAGCTCGCGGCCGCGATCAACTTCCAGGCAGGAATGGCGCGCTTTGCGGCGGCAAAGCCGGTTCACGGCGAGTGCGGCGGCTTCATGGTGCTGGGCGAAGTGCTGGAAGACGCGGAGGGCGAGAGCCACAAGATGCTTAGCCTGCTTGGCCATTCGACCAGCTTCGCCAAACGCAAGATGAATCTCGGCTATCGCGAGGCGCGGCTGCGCGCCGCCTGTCCGTTGGGGCCGGAGGGCACGCGGATCCGCGGTCACGAATTCCACTACGCGCAGATGCTTGCTGCCGGCAATGACGAGCCCTTGGCCGATCTCGCCGACGGCCAGGGCAATCCGCTCGGCGCCTCCGGCTACCGGCGCGGCCATGTCAGCGGCACCTTCTTCCATGCCATTGCGAGGAGCGCATGAGCGGCCCTTCCGCGCCCCGGCAAGTGCTTGACGATATCGGCCTCAGCCTCGTCTTCTTCACCAGATTGAGATTGCCCTCAAGCGATTTCGGCGGCCGCAGCCTCGCGGATGCGATCTGGGCGGCGCCCTTCGCCGGTCTCGCCGTGGCGACCATCGGCGCACTCGTCTATGCGATCGCCGCCGTCTTCGGCCTCGCCACAGCACCGGCCGCGGCGCTCACGCTCGCCGCGACGATGCTCGTCACCGGCTGCCTGCACGAGGACGGGCTTTCAGATATCGCCGACGGCTTTTGGGGCGGCAGGACGCGCGACAGGAAATTGGAGATCATGCGCGACAGCCGCATCGGCGCCTATGGCGCTGCAGCGCTTGGGCTGTCACTGCTCATCCGCTGGAGCGCTCTTTCCGAACTCGCCGGTCCAGGCCACGTCTTCCTGGCGCTGCTTGCCGCGCATGCCGGCTCGCGCGGCCTGTTCGGCGCCTTTATGCATCTTCTGCCGCCGGCCCGCAGCGACGGTCTGTCGGCGGGCGCAGGCACCGTCACCACCGAGACCGCCGTCATAGGTGCTGCGCTTGGTGCCGTGGCGCTGCTGGCGCTCGGCCTTGGCGGCACGATCGCGGCGCTGATCCTGCTCGGCCTGGTCTTCATGGCGTTCCGCGCTCTTTGCCTCAGCCAGATCGGCGGGCAGACCGGCGACACGATCGGCGCGCTGCAGCAGCTCGGCGAGATCGCCGTGCTGCTCGTCGCTTCCATCTGCCTTTCCTGATTCACTTTCGGAGACCTTGCCCCCATGAGCTTCAAATCCCTCGAAGACCTTCGCGCCGCCTGCCTCGACGTCCCGTCCGGCAGCGATGCGGCCGCCAGCGCCGTCGCGAGGCGCCAGGACACGCTGACCAAACCGCAGGGCAGTCTCGGCCGGCTGGAAGCGATCGCCGCTTGGCTCGGCCGCTGGCAGGCCCGCGACATGCCGAAGCTCGACCATGTGAAGGTCGTCGTCTTCGCCGGCAATCACGGCGTCACCGCGCAGGGCGTGTCGGCCTATCCTTCGGAAGTCACCGTACAGATGGTGGCGAATTTCGCCGGCGGCGGCGCGGCCATCAACCAGCTTGCCCGCATTGCCGGCGCCAAGCTCGACGTCATCCCGCTCGACCTCGACCATCCGACCGGCGATTTCACGCAAGTGCCGGCGATGGACGAAAAGGCGTTCCTCGCCGCCGTCTCGGCCGGCTACGACACGGTAACCAAGGATCTCGACCTCGTCTGCTTCGGCGAGATGGGCATCGGCAACACCACGCCGGCGGCGGCGATCTCGACGGCGCTTTTCGGCGGCGGCGCGGAAAAATGGACCGGCCGCGGCACCGGAGTCGACGATGCCGGGCTGCTGCGCAAGGTCGTGGCCATCGAGGCCGGCCTCAAGCGCCATCCCGATGCGCTCTCCGACCCGCTGAAGATCGCTGCCGCCCTTGGCGGGCGCGAGCTGGCGGCAATCCTCGGCGCCACGCTCGCCGCGCGCAAGAATAACGTGCCGGTGCTGCTTGACGGCTTCGTCTGCACCGCAGCCGCAGCACCTCTGGCGAGGCTGCATCCGACCGGCCTCGCCCACACCATCGCCGCCCATGTCTCGGCCGAAGCCGGCCACCGCCGCCTGCTCGAAGCGCTCGGCCTGCCGCCGCTGCTCGATCTCGGCATGCGGCTCGGCGAAGGCTCCGGCGCCTGCCTTGCCGTCAACATCGTGCGTTCGGCACTGGAATGCCACGCGAAGATGGCGAGCTTTGCCGAGGCCGGCGTTTCTGAAAAGTGAGGGGATTGGTCGCCCTTGCGCAATTTCTGTTTCTGCAAATCGGCTTAATATTATCTAAATTTAGCGGATTTGACGGCTGCACTGATCTGACGCCGGATCATTTAAAGATCCTCTTACCAACAATTGCAAATGATTTGTGATCATCCTCACAGATCAAACTCTGACGCCATGCCAAATCATACCTCGTTATTACCCAATAATTGAGGTTTCTTCAGAAAAGGAGGAAGGCATGGCTCGTTCAATTAGAGTACTCTACCGGGGAATGAAAGGTACAATTCGTCAGAACTTCAATTGGGACCCGATCAACCTAGACTCGGTGGTGATCATAACAGCAGCGGAATTTATACCTGCCTTCGGTGGCTTTGGTGGCGGACCGAAGACGCTTGGGCGCCCAAATCTTGGCTCAGCTAATATTTATGTGACCAATGTTGGCCCCCACGGCGTGGCCGGCGGGGAAGCAGGAGGCGTTGAATTCCTTCTTCATGTCGACTGGGACAACCCATTGGACATCGTTGCGACCATCACCGTTCTGGATGACATCGAGGAATTCTTCCAGGCGTAGCGGACATTTTCCGTGCGCTAGTGCGGCATTGGCACTTGCGGCTTGATCCTTCGATCGCCGGTTGGGCATCAATCGTCATGAGAGCTGTCTGACGGGCGATCGTTGCAGGTCTTGAGCTTTAACAGCTCAATCCGCCGCGAAGGCGGGCTAAAAAGGAGAAATACCATCGGAAAAAATGGTGGGTGTGCACAGGATCGAACTGTGGACCCGCTGATTAAGAGTCAGCTGCTCTACCAACTGAGCTACACACCCACACCGCCGGAAAACTCAGCGTCGGCGGCGCATATAGCCGCCGCTTTCGGCTGTGTCTAGGCCCTGCCGGATCATTTCCCGACAAATCGACACGGCATGATCGCGAAAAGTGGATTCCGGTTTTTCGGGAAAAGATCATGCCTGAAAAAAAAGCCCGCAGGTGTCACACGAATAGCTTGCCTTCAGCCACCTTGACCGCGTGGCCGCCAATGCGCGCAGAGGCCAGTTTCCCGCCATCGACATTGAGCTCGAGCCGGATGCGCGACGGCCGGCCCATTTCCAGCCCCTGCTCGATCCAGAGCTGCGAGATGCCGTCGGTCGGGGCGTCGAAATGCATGATGGCGCCGGCAAAGGCGGCCGCGGCCGAACCGGTCGCCGGGTCCTCATAGGAAGGCGTGCCGGGCACGATCATGCGGGCATGGAAGGCGCTGTCGTGATGCACCGTCTCGCGGCAATAGACATAGGGGCTGGCGAAGGCCCATTCGCTCTTGCGCGGCGCCAATTCCGACCACGCCTGGTTGTCGAGCCGGATCTTGGCCGCCTCCTCCAGGCCGGCAACGGGAATCGTCACATAAGGCACGCCGGCCGACCAGAAGGCGACGCGGTGATTCTCGAAGCCGATCTCGTGCGGGGCAAGGCCGAGCGCGGCGCCGATCGCGTCCGGGTCAGCCTTGAGCTCCAGCGGTTCCGGCAGTTTCGCCAGGTCGAACTCAGCGAATGTCGAGCCGTCATGCTTGCTCACCGCGCAACGCACCGGCCCGATATTCTCCTCCAGCACGAAAATGCCGGCGGCCTCGCCGGCGAGTTCGGCCAGCGCGATCGCCGAGCCGACCGTCGGATGCCCCGCGAAAGGCATCTCATAGTCGGGCGTGAAGATGCGTATGCGGTTGCGATGCTTCGGATTGTCGGGAGGCAGCACGAACACTGTCTCAGACAGATTGAATTCACGTGCGATCGCCTGCATGCCGACAGTGTCGAGCCCGTCGCTGTCCAGCACCACCGCAAGCGGATTTCCAGCCAGCCTTTCGGTGGTAAACACATCGTAAAGCAAGTAATTGCGCGCCATGGAGAAAACCTTTCGCCTCGCTCCGAATTTCTGCCTCAATCCAAACATGAGGGAAATTTAATTTGAAATTCGAACCTTAAGGCCTGATTTGTGGACGGATAGGGACATTCATTTTCAGCATAGGGGTCCGGCGTGGACCAGCTTGTCAATCCGCCAAACGCGGAATCCGGTACTTCCATAGAGGCAGCGCTCGGGCTCGACCGCAAGGGCGTGAGCCGCAAGCGTCGCCGCTTCTGGTTCTACGCGCTGCTGACGATAGCGATCATCACGGCCGGCATTGCCCTCTATCGGTCGTATGCCGCAGCACCTCCCAGGATCGAATACACCGCCGTGCCCGCGGCGGTCGCCGACCTCACTGTCGCGGTATCGGCCACCGGCACGCTGCAGCCGCTGACCCAGGTCGACATCTCCAGCGAGCTTTCCGGCATCGTCCGCTCGGTCGCGGCCAATGAAAACCAGCAGGTCAAGAAGGGCGACGTGCTGGCGACGCTCGACACCGCCAAGCTGGAGGTCCAGATCGAGCGCGCCACCGCCTCCGCCAAGGCGGCGGCGGCCGCCGTCGAGGACGCCAAGGTGACCTTGCAGGAAAACGAGAACGCGGTTGTGCGCGCAAACGCGCTGACCAAGCGCGGCATGGCGACGGACCAGTCGCTCGAAGCGGCGACGGCGACGCGCGACCGCTCGAAGGCGGCGCTCGACAGCGCCGAAGCCAATCTCGCCATCGCTCAGGCAGATCTCAAGGCGCAGCAGACCGATCTCGCCAAGAGCACCATCTATGCGCCGATCGACGGCATCGTGCTGACGCGCTCGGTCGACCCTGGCCAGACCGTCGCGTCCTCGCTGCAGGCGCCGGTGCTCTTCGTCATCGCCGCCGACCTTCGCAACATGGAATTGCAGGCTGCGGTCGACGAGGCCGATATCGGCGAGGTCAAGCCCGGCCAGCACGCCCGCTTCACCGTCGACGCTTTCCCGGACCGACCCTTCGACGCCGAGATCCGCGACATCTCCTACGCCTCGGTCACCACCGACGGCGTTGTCACCTACAATGCCCGCCTCGAAGTCGACAATGGCGAGCTTCTCTTGAGGCCCGGTATGACGGCCACGGTCTCGGTGGTGACTCGGCAGGCCAAAAGCGTGCTTACCGTCCCGTCGACCGCTTTCCGCTATCGCCCGATGCAACAGCAGGCACGCGGCTGGAGCCTTAGCGACCTCTTCACCGGCCGCATGGGCCGCCCCAACCGGCAGCGCGAGGCAACGAAGGCGCCGACCGACGGCTCGCGCACGCTCTATGTGCTGGAGAACGGCCGGCCACGTCCGGTCAACGTCAGGATCGGCTCGACCGACGGCGAGCTGACCGAGATCACCTCCGGCCTCGACGAAGGCGCGCAAGTCATCACCGGCGCGCAGCAGCGGAGCTAACGAGATGTCGGCTCCCCTGCTCATCACTTTCGACCAGGTATGGAAAACCTACGGCGAGGGCGAGGCTCGCGTGCGCGCGCTGGCCGGCGTCGATCTCGCCATCCGGCGCGGCGAATTCGTCGCCATCATGGGTCCCTCGGGCTCGGGCAAATCGACGGCGATGAACATCATCGGCTGCCTCGATACGCCGACGGCCGGAACCTACTGTTTCATGGGCATCGATGCGGGCCGCCTCGACCGCAACCGCCGCGCGCTTTTGCGCAACCTCTATATCGGCTTCGTCTTCCAGGGCTACAATCTGCTGCCGCGCACCACCGCCGCGGAAAATGTCGAGCTGCCGCTGATCTATCGCGGCGTTGCCGCGCGCGAGCGCCGCGATCTGGCCATGCAGGCGCTGGCCGAGGTCGGACTGGTCGGGCGCGAGCACCACACGCCGGCCGAGCTTTCCGGCGGCCAGCAACAGCGCGTGGCGATCGCCCGCGCCATCGTCACCAGGCCGACGCTGCTTGTCGCCGACGAACCGACCGGCAACCTCGACACCGCGCGCACGCACGAGATCATGGAGCTGCTGACCAGGCTCAATGCCGAGCTCGGGCTCTCCATCGTCATGGTCACGCATGAGGCCGACGTCGCGAACTATGCCGGCCGCACCGTCCGTTTCCTCGACGGCCATGTCGCCTCCGACACCTTAGCGGAGCAAGCGGCATGATCTGGGAGACCGTCCGCCTCTCGCTTCGCTCGATCCGCCGCAACGTATTGCGCTCGTTCCTGACGCTGCTTGGCATCGTCATCGGCGTCGCCGCCGTCATCGCCATGCTCACCATCGGCTCCGGCACGACTGAGAAGGTCAAGGCCGATATTTCCAAGCTCGGCAGCAACCTGCTCGTCGTCCGCGCCGGCCGGCCGGCGGGACCCGGCGGACCGGGAGGGCTCGACCAGGCGGTGCGGCCGCTGGCGGAAAAGGATGTCGCGGCGCTCGTCGCGCATCTGAGCGGCGCCCGCGCGATTTCGCCGGCCTCGCAAAAGCAGGTCCGCGTCATCTTCGGCACCGAAAGCCTGACTTCGGGCGTGACCGGCACCGACAGCGCCTATCTCGATGCCCGCGACTGGAAGCTGGTGTCAGGCCGCCCGTTCAGCGATTCCGAAACGCGCGCCGGCGCGGGTGTGTGCCTGATCGGCGAAACCGTGCGCCAGCAATTCTTCGGCGCCGGCGATCCGGAGGGCGAGATCATCCGCGTCAACCGCACCTCCTGCAAGATCATCGGCCTGCTTGAGCCCAAGGGCTATACCGGCTTCGGCCAGGACCAGGACAATGTCGTGCTGACGCCGCTGCACGCCTATCAACGGCGCATCACCGGCAACCGCGACATCGACAACATCTATATCGCCGCCGACGACCGCACCCCGACCACCGAGCTGCAGCCGCACGTAGAGGACATTTTGCGCGACACACGCCGCATCACGCCCGACCGCGATCCCGATTTCGCCATCCGCGACATGACCCAGATCGCCGATGCGATGACCAGCGCCACCACCACCATGACCGGCATGCTGGGCGCCGTTGCCGGCGTCAGCCTGCTGGTCGGCGGCATTGGCATCATGAATATCATGCTGGTCTCGGTCACCGAGCGCACGCGCGAGATCGGCATCAGGCTGGCCATCGGCGCGCACGAAAAACATATCCTCATCCAATTCCTGGTCGAGGCGACGGTGCTGTCGCTCTTTGGCGGCATCATCGGCATCCTGATCGGCCTGTCGCTGGCCGGCATGGCCTCGATGGCGCTGACGATACCTTTCGCGCCAAGCCCCGCCGTCGTCCTGCTCGCCGTCGGCTTCTCGGCGCTGATCGGCATGGTGTTCGGCTTCTTCCCGGCGCTGCGCGGCGCCCGCCTCGATCCGATCGATGCGCTGAGGCATGAATAGTCAGAAAACAACGTTCCGCGCCTGTGCCCCTGATCTTGCGGTGAGGCGGCGCTGAAAGAGCGGGGGGTGCTGCTAACGATCGCCGCCGAAATGCCACTCGACCAGCGGCTTCATGTGCGGCATCAGGCCGGCGGGCAGATCGCCGGCGTGGCGGATGATCACCGGCCCTTCGATCTCCGGGTCTGTCTCGGTAGCGACGAAGGCGCTGATACGCCGCGCCAACTCGTCGGCGGACTCCGCGACCCGGTAGCGGCGGAAGATGACCGTACCGCTTGCCGTCGATAGCGCGTGATAGCGCTGTCCGCGTTCAGCCGTCGAAAGGTCGAGGCCGGTCTCCTCCCTCACCTCGCGGATCATGTTGAAGTCGACATCGACCAGTCCGTCGCGGAAATCGATCGGCTCGAAGGAGCCGGCGGCGAAATACACGCGGCCGGCATTGACAGTGTGCGGCCCCATGCGGATCGCGACCAGCGCATTGTCGCCGGCGACCAGCACGGCATGCGCGTAGGCGTGCTCGGCGCCGGAATTCTCGCGCCGCTTGCGCCACAACATGAAGGTCGAATAGTTGACCGCATGGCAGCGGCCGACGAGGCGGCCGTCGCGGTAGGCAAGCTCGGCAAGCAGCACCACGGCACCGTCGAACAATGCCGGATTGGCGGCGATCTCCCGCCGCCAGTTCTCGGCGATGGCTGCCGCATTGCTCAGCGCGAAGGGATGCGGGCCGGGATCGAGGCGGACATCGACCGCATCGACCGGAAGGATGACGTTGCGTGGCAGGTCGAAATTCAACAGCGTCATGCCATGTCCAGTGTGATCGCCACCGGGCAATGGTCCGACGCTTTCGGCCGGTCCCACCCAACGCGCGGAAAACGCTCGACCTCTTGTCCGGGCGGGAAGATGGTGCGCCAGGGCTGGCCGTTGCGGATGATGTCGGGAACGGCGGTGGCGTTCTTCGCGGCCAGCGCCTTCGACAGCAGGATATAGTCGAGCTGGCAAAGATGCCGCTCCTCCGGGCCGCGCGTATGGTAGAAGCTCCAACGGTCCATCTCCGGCCGCCGCTCGACGACATTCTCGCAAAAGCCGCCGGCGGTGAGCACATCGATCGAGGACCGGGCTTCGTCGATGACCTCGAAACGGTAGCCGTCGATGGCGTCGCCATCGATCTTCACGCGCTGCCGGTAGTCGTTGAGGTCGCCGCAGATCGCCCAACGCTTGTCGGCGGCATGGTCCTTGCCGAAACGCTCCTCGACGATGCGGCGCACCGCCTGCGCTTCGGCGATACGCAGCGGCATTGACGCCTGGCGGCCATCCAGCCCGTTGCGCGGCGGCCCCATCGATTTGAAATGCACCAGATAGAGCGTCAACGGCACGCCGCCGACCCTCAGGTCGATCTCCAGGCAGTCGCGGCGAAAGACCCGCTCATTGGCGAGATAGCCGAGCGCGGCGAGTTCCGGCGTGAACAGCCCGAACTCCTCGAAGGTGACATAGGCGTGGCTGGTCATGCGCACGAAGTCGATCGGCTGCCCTTGCGCGGTTTCGTTGCGCATCATCACCGCGACATCGATGCCGCGCGTATCGTTGCCGGCGGTGGTGTATTTCTGCCTGTAGCCCTGCCCGACCATCTTGAACAGATAGCCATATTCGAAGGCCTTCAGCGCCTCGATGTTGTCGACCTCCTGCATGCAGATGATGTCGGCGCGGGTGGCTGCTATGGCGAGCGCCGTCAACTGGCGGATGTCGTCGGACTGGGCGATGGTACGGGCCTGCTCGAGAAGCCGGTATTCGGCCTCGCTCTGGATATCGAACAGCGCCAGCGTGCGGTCTTCATTGAGCTGGTTGCGATAGCCCGAGAAATCGAACCTGCTCATCAGGTTCTCGACGTTGAAGGTGGCAAGCCGCAGCGACATGGCCGTGACCTTTGCCCGCAAGCGGGGACGAAAACAAGAGCCAGGCGCGATACTCGTTATGGTTGATGGAACCTTTCCGTTCATCCTCCGTTCAGACGGAAAGTTCCAACAATGGGCCTCTTCCCGGGGTGTGCTGGGCGTGGGGCCTTTGCTCCTTGGAGAGTGAAATGAAACCGCTTTTTTCTTCCCTTCGATCCGGGCTCCTGGCCTTGGGCCTCGTTACCGGCGTGACGGCACCGTCGGTCGCTGGACCGATCCTGCAACCCGATCTGTCGACCGCAACCAGCACGGCGGCAACCATCATACCCATCCGCGACAGCTGGGCCGGCGGCAATGACCGAGGGGGGATGTATGATTGGCGCTGGCGGCGCGGTGGCGACTGGCGGGGCCGGGATTTCAGATGGCGCGGCGACGACTTCCGCTCCCGTCATTTCTCCCGCAACTGGGATGGGGATGGCGACTGGCGCTGGCGGCATCATCGCCATCACCGGCGTTTCGACAATGGTGATGCCGCCCTTCTCGGGCTGGGCCTAGGCCTGGGCCTGGGTAGCCTCGCCTACAACAACTACTACGATCCATATTATTACGACCCTTACCCGCGCTACGTTCAGCCGCGGCGCATCTACCGGACCGAGCGGCTTTCCAGGGCCCATGTCCAATGGTGCTACGACCGCTACCGGTCCTATCGGGCCTGGGACAACACGTTCCAGCCCAACTACGGCCCGCGCCGGCAGTGCATCTCGCCCTATATCTGAGCCCGTCGGCAGGACGGATGAGACGGCGCCCATCGCGGGCGCCGTTTTATTTGCCGCAAGCTGTGTCCGCCATCGGCCGATAACCCTAAATTCATCAGCGGCGGCTATTCGTCCATGCCGATGTCCCCCAATATGTCGATTCGCGCGAACGGAGTGCGAGACGTGCGCGCCATGGCCGATAACGAAAACAGAAACCAACACAGGCAACGCGTGCTTAAAGGCGCGGCGATCCTGACCGGCATCAACAATTCCGAGGTCAGATGCACGGTGCGCAACATGCATGCGAACGGCGCGGAGCTGAAAGTGTCGATCGATGCACGCGTGCCCGACGAATTCCTGCTCTATGTGCCGGTCGACGGCATCGGCTACAAGGCGGTGGTGCGTTGGCGCCGCGAGGACCGCATCGGCGTCGAGTTCACCGGCACCGAGCCGAAGCCGAATTGGCATTACGGCTAATTCCGGACCCGACCAGCTTGCGTGGCAAAAAAAGCCGGCGGATCGCTCCGCCGGCTTTGATATCTGACACAAAAACTCGCCTTAGTTCTTCGCCTTGTCGACGAGCTTGTTCTTGGCGATCACCCGCGCGACCGTGGGGCAAAGCCCGAGGACGCGCAGGCAAAAAGACGTGGATCGCCTTAGTTCTTCGCCTTGTCGACCAGCTTGTTCTTGGCGATCCACGGCATCATGGCGCGCAGCTTGGCGCCGACTTCCTCGATCTGGTGGCTGTCGTTGCCGCGGCGGATGCCCTTGAAGCGCGACAGGCCGGCGCGATATTCCTGCATCCATTCCGAGGTGAACTTGCCGGTCTGGATGTCCTTCAAGATGCGCTTCATCTCGGCCTTGGTCTCGGCGGTGATGATGCGCGGACCCGAGACATATTCGCCCCATTCGGCGGTGTTCGAGATCGAGTAGTTCATGTTGGCGATGCCGCCTTCATAGATCAGGTCGACGATCAGCTTCACCTCGTGCAGGCACTCGAAATAGGCCATCTCCGGCGCGTAGCCGGCTTCCACCAGCGTCTCGAAACCGGCGCGGATCAGCTCGACCAGGCCGCCGCACAGCACCACCTGCTCGCCGAACAGGTCGGTCTCGCACTCCTCGCGGAAATTGGTCTCGATGATGCCCGAACGGCCGCCGCCGACGCCGCAGGCGTAGGAGAGCGCGAGGTCGAGCGCGTTGCCCGAAGCGTCCTGGTTGACGGCCACCAGGCACGGCACGCCGCCGCCCTTCTGGTATTCCCCGCGCACCGTGTGGCCCGGGCCCTTCGGCGCGATCATGACGACGTCGACCGACGCCTTCGGCTCGATCAGGCCGAAATGCACGTTGAGGCCGTGCGCGAAGGCGATCGCGGCGCCATCGCGGATGTTCGGCGCGATCTCGTTTTTGTAGATGTCGGCCTGCAGCTCGTCGGGCGTCGCCATCATCATCAGGTCGGCCCATTTGGCGGCGTCGGCCACGCTCATCACCTTGAGCCCGTCGGCCTCGACCTTCTTGGCGGTCGCCGAGCCGGCCTTCAGGCCGATGGCGATTTCCTTGACGCCGGAATCCTTGAGATTGAGCGCGTGCGCCCGGCCTTGGCTGCCATAGCCGATGATGGCAACCTTCTTGCCCTTGATCAGATTGAGATCGGCGTCACGATCGTAATATACACGCATTGTGGTTTTCCTTCCCGTTTGAAGATCAGAGGGCCTGCGGCCCGGTTTTTGCTCCGAAAAGAGCGAGAAACTGTCGCGTCGCCCGCGCGGCATCGCCGCCGATCGTCGCGCCAGTCAATTCCACCCGATCGCCGAGCAGCAGACGTATCTGCACGTCGCGGCCGACCAGGCCGAAAAAGGTCCGGAACGCCGTCTCGGCGTCCTCGAAATCGAGCAGTCCTGCCAGGCGTCCGGCTTCGAGCACAGGCTTCAGGCGCTTCGCCAAGGCAAAGCGGCCGTTCTGCAGCACGACGGCGCCGAGATCGTCCTTGCCCGAGCCGGCATGGCTGACCGCGACACGGTTGAGCGCGATCGAGGTGTCGCTGGAAATCACCTTGAGCCAGTCGGATGCGAAGCGTTCGAGGCTCGCGGTCAGCGAAGCAAGGTCGAGCCCTTTGCGATCGACCGGCGCCACGCGCACTTTGGACGCCTGCCACTGCACTGTCGCCGTCAGCAGCCCGTCGCGGTCGCCAAACCACTTGTAGAGCGTCTCCTTGGAGCAGCTTGCCCGCCGCGCCACCGCAGTCATGGTCAGGTTGTCGCCCTCCTCGACCAGCAGGCGAAGCGCTGCATCCAGAACGGCCTGCTGACGCTCGGTGAGCGTCTCGCTGTTGTCGGTATCGACGCCTGCCTGCAACACGTTCTGTCCCGTTTTTCCGGTCGCTCGGATGCGTACCGTACGTTACGGTTCGGCTTATTGCGCATTCCGGTTTCCGATGCAAGGGGCCGCGGCGAAAAATGACCGGCGGAAACAGCGAAGAGTTCGGCAGCTAATCGCTTGTCGGTGGATCGCGAAGCTGTCCGAGCAGGCTGGCCAATGTCTTCAGGTCCTGGGCTGAAAGCCTGTCGCCCATCAGTTCCGCGATCGAAGCGCCATAGACAGCCCAGATGCGGCGGCGCATGTTCCGACCGCTTTGCGTGATGCGAACGGTCTGGCCCCGGCCATCATCCGAGACCGGCAACTTTTCGACCAGGCCATCCACTTCCAGCCGGGCCAGCAGCCTTGAAACGCCGTACTGTGCCAACAGAACGCGATCGATCAGCTCGAACGGGCGCAGCCCGTTCTCGCCCGCCTCCGCCAGCTCGTGCAGCACGTCATACCAGCCGAGCGGCGGCAGCCCGCCGGCTTTCAGCGCGTCCTCGGTCTTTTCGACCAGTTGGCGCGAGACGCGCATGAGGCGCGCCCAGGCGGTGACGGCTTCGGGCGATGGGGATCTCTTCGTCATCGGCGCAGCCTAGCGGATAGATGCAAATGCATCAAGCTTGACGATCGATGCAAATGCATCTATGTAAATGCAAACGCATCGATATGGAGTTCTCCGATGAAACATGAAATCTGCAAGATCGCCGACATCCCGCAAACCGGCAGCCTGATCGCGCCGTTCTTCGGCCGCGAGGTCCATGTCTGGCGCAGCGGCGAGCGCATCCGCGCCGCGGCCAATGCCTGCCTGCATTTCGGCGGGCCGCTGGAATGCAAGGACGGCTCACTTGTCTGCCAATGGCATGGCGCGAAATTCGACCTGGCAAGCGGCGAGCGCCTGGAAGGCCCGGCGCCGAAGGGCTCCCGCCTGATGTTCCTGTCGACCCGCGTCGAAGACGGCGCGCTGAACTATGTCTGGGGGGAATGAGATGACCGCCAGGCTCACCCTCGTCAGCCATCACCTCTGCCCCTACGTCCAGCGCGCCGCGATCTCGCTTGCCGAGAAAGGCGTGCCGTTTGAACGGCTCGATGTCGACCTTGCCAACAAGCCCGACTGGTTCAAGGCGGTCTCGCCGCTCGGCAAGGTGCCGCTGCTGCGCGTCCGGCATGGCGACGCGCAGGAAGTCATTTTCGAATCCGCCGTCATCCTCGAATTCCTCGAGGACACGGAGGCCAATCCCTTGCACCCTGCCGATCCGCTGCTACGGGCCAGGCATCGCGCCTGGATCGAATTCGGCTCGGCGATCCTCAATGCCATCGGCCGCTTCTATTCCGCTGCCAACGAAGCCGCTTTCCTCCATGAAAGCGGAGGCTTGTCCGAGATGTTCGCGCGTGTGGAGGCAGAACTCGCGGCAAGGCAAAGCGGCCCGTGGTTCGCCGGCGAGCGCTTCTCGCTGGTCGACGCCGTCTACGGACCGGTCTTCCGCTATTTCGACACGTTCGACAGCATCGGCGACTTCGGCATTCTCGACGGCAAGCCGCTCGTCCAGGCATGGCGCGCGGCCTTGAGCAAACGCCGGTCGGTGAAGGAAGCCGTCGGCCTGGACTATCCGCAGCGGCTGCATGCCTTCCTGCGGGCAAAGGGATCTTACCTGTCCGAGATCATCCGGCTACAGGCCATTGCAACTCCGCAAGCCCGATCCGCCTGAACGGATCATCACGGTTCCGGCAACCATGGCCGCAAGGAATTGTGGCCCTGGCGGAACTCTCGCCAGCGCCGCCACCATATGGGTCGCGGACGAAGGGCAAGGCCGCGGAGTCCGATTGATAGAACGGCGTCAGCGACAGCGACAGCGCCTGGAAGACCCGCACATGCCAACGGCGCGCACTTACATAGGTCGCCAGCGCTTCATCTATGCCGTTCGCGTGCGCCAGCGTGTGGCTGAGCGCCGCCGCGTCAAGCAGCGCCATGTTCGCGCCTTGCCCGAGCTGCGGGCTGGTCGAATGCGCGGCATCGCCGATGACGGCGAGCCGCCGGCCGGCCGGCAGCCTCATCGTGTGGTGGCCATAGCGGGCGAGCGAGAGCTGCTCGAAACTGTCGATCTGGCTAGTGAAAGCCTCGCACTCTGGCCACACAGAGACCACCCTCGCTTTCCAGGCATCGAGTCCCTTCGCCTTTATCTGTTCGGCATCGGCCGGCTTGAGGCTCCAGAAGAAGGCCACCATGTCTTGCGCGCCGGGCTCCGGCCGGCCGATCGGCAGCACGCCGACCATGACGCTCGCCTTGTCATAGCGCTGCAGCAGCGCGCTTCTGTCAAAGCCGTCCCGCCATCCAAGCGACGCCCAGAATGCGCCATAGGCGAGCGGCCGTGGCATGGCGTTATCGCCGAGATATGACCGCAGTTTCGAGCGCGCGCCGCTGGCATCGACAATGAGGTCGAACGGCCCGAGCCGCCTGCCGTTGCCGCAGACCAGCGTCGCCCGTTCGCCGACTTCCAGCGTTTCGACCTCGACATTGGTTTCGATGGCAATCGCTTCGCGCAAGGCGGCGCGGTAGAGCACCCCGAACAGCGCCGCCCGATGCACGGCGAGGCCGAAGCGACGGCCGCGCCGCGCGTCATAGCGGACTTCGAGCACCGTGCGCCCGCTGCCGGCGTCAGTGCCGTGCAGCCGCTCGATGCGGCTGCCAAGTGAAAGGATCTCGTCGAGCAGGCTGAGATCGGCGAGCACGGTCAGCCCGGTCGGCTGCAGGATGAGGCCTGAGCCGACAGGCCTCGGCGCGTCGAAACGCTCGAAAATGGTGACCTTGTGTCCGGCCCGCTTGAGGTAAAGCGCTGCCGCCAGCCCGGCCGGACCAGCGCCGGCAATCGCGATCTCGTAGGACTTGCCCATCGTCCCCCAACCCGACCCTGCGGGGACAATCCCGCTTGGAACGCGCCGGATCAATCGGGCGCTTTGACGCTTGTGTCGAGAGATCAGCCCTGGGCGGTGTCGAAGGCGGCGCGCGCATCGCGCACCGCGTCATGATTGAGTTCGGCCCATTGAACGAGCTGTTGCAGAGGCAGGAACATCGAACGTCCAAGATCGGTCAGGCTGTATTCGACGCTCGGCGGCTTGGTCGGGAACACCTCGCGGTGCACGTAGCCGTCCCGCTGCAGATCATGGAGCGTCTGCGTCAGCATGCGCTGCGAGATGTCGGGAACCAGCCGGCGCAGCTCGCCAAAGCGATAGGGCTTCTCGGCCAGCGCCATCACCAGCAGCGAGCTCCATTTGCCGCTAATGCCCTGGATCACGTCGCGGACCGGACAATCGGCGAAATTGGCGCCGTTCGTCATGGCCTTGTAGACCTCGAGCTTGGCTTTCAGATTGAAGATCTTGCTGTCCATCGCGACACCCGCTGATCGAAACTAAAGCATCTCCCGAAAGTGGGAACCGGTTTCGGGATAAAGACATGCGTAAACCAAAAACATAAAGCGCATGGAGCGAATCTGAAAGATCGCGACGCGCTTTAGGCCGGCCGGAGTGGTTCCCTGGCAGTGCCTACCTCCCGAAAAACTGCCTTCTTTACGGCCTGCGGTCAATTCCTATTTTAGCGCTGGTCTCTTTTTGAGACCATCAATCAGACCCGCCATTGGCATTTTCAAGGGATACCCGATGACCGAAACCCTTCTCGTAACCGGTGCTTCCGGCCATCTTGGCCGCGCCGTCATCAATCATCTGCTTGGCGAACGGAAAGTCGCGCCAGCCAATATCATCGCCGCCACACGCAACCCGGAAAATCTCGCCGATCTGGCTGCGCGGGGCGTCGCTGTGAGAGTTGCCGACTTCGACGATAAGGCTTCGCTGGAAGAAGCATTCACGGGCGCCGACCGGGTGCTTGTCATCTCGACCGGCGAGCTCGACCTGAAAAGCGACCGGCGCCTGAAGCAGCACCAGGCAGCGGTGGCCGCCGCCAAGGCGGCCAAGGTCTCGCACCTGCTCTATACCTCAATGCCCAATCCGGAGCCCGGCTCGCCGGTGCTGTTTGCTAGCGACCATTACGGCACCGAAGAGGCGATCAAGGCGAGCGGCATCCCCTACACCATCTTCCGCAACGGCTGGTATCAGGAGAACCTGTTCATGTCGCTGCCGCATGCCATTTCGTCGGGCAAGTGGTACAGCTCGGCCGCCGACGGCCGCATCGCTCACGGCGCGCGCGACGATATGGCGGCCGCCATCGCCGCCGGCCTCGCATCCGGCTCCAAGGAAAGCCACATCTACACGCTGACCGGCCCGCAGGCCTATACCACGAATGAAATTGCGGCGCTGGTAAGCGAAGTGACCGGCAAGCCGCTGGAGGTCATCCAGTTGCCGGACGAGGCGCTGACCGAAGGGGTGAAAGCGGCGGGCGTTCCCGAGGACTTCGCCCGCATCATCGTCTCCTTCGATGCCAACACCCGCGCCGGCCGCATAGGCGAGGTGACCGATGCGGTCGAGAAGCTCTCAGGCCGCAAGCCGCGGACGCTGAAACAGTTCCTCGAAGCGAACAAGGCCGCATTGCTCGGTTGAAGTCTGGCGCGCCTGGGAGGTCGTCCCCCCGGCGCGCTTCACTTCGATTTCTTAGGCATCCGAGCCGGATCAGGCTCTCAGCGGTCGCGACAAGCGCGCCTCTCCGAGATGCGGTGTCCAGCCGCGGCAGGCATGGCCCAGCCTCTCAGATCGCGACCTGCGTGCCAATCTCCACCACGCGTCCGGTGGGAATCTGGAAATACTCGGTCGCGTCCGACGCAGTCTTCGCCAGGCCGATGAACAGCCGGTCCTGCCAGATCGGCATGCCGGAATTGGGCGAGGCTTTCAGCGAACGGCGCGACAGGAAGAACGACGTCGTCATGATGTCGAACTTCCAGCCCTGCTTGCGGCAGATGGCCAAGGCGCGCGGAATGTTCGGCTGCTCCATGTAGCCGAAGGTCAGCGTCACGCGCATGAAAAGCTCGTTGACCGTCTCCAGCTTGACGCGCTCGCTGTCGGGCACGACCGGCTGCGGCGCCGTCACCACCGACAGGATGACATTCTTTTCGTGCAGCACCTTGTAGTGCTTCAGGCTGTGCATCAAAGCCGTGGGGGCGCTCAGCGGATCGCTGGTCAGGAACACGGCGGTGCCGGAGACGAGCTGCGGCTTCTTCTTCAACAGGTTCGCCGCCAGGAAATCGAGCGGGATCTCGTTGCGGCGCGTCTTGTCGAACAAATAACGGCTGCCGCGCACCCAGGTCCACATGCCGAGGATGATGGCGAAGGCGACCGCGAGAGAGGCCCAGCCCCCCTCGAACACCTTGACGATGTTGGAGGCGAAGAAGCCTATGTCGATCAGGGCGAACACCGCCGTCAGGCCGATCGCCGGCCAGATATTCCACTTCCAGATGCGTGTCATGACGATGAACAGCAACGTCGTCGTCACCAGCATGTTGCCTGTGACGGAAATGCCATAGGCCGAGGCGAGCCTGCTGGATTCGCCGAAGCCAACCACCAGCAGCATCACCACCAGCGCCAGGAGCATGTTGACGCGCGGCATATAAACCTGGCCGGACTGCTTCTCCGACGTATGCAGGATTTCAAGCCGCGGCAGCATGTTGAGCTGCACCGCCTGTCTGGTCAGCGAATAGGCGCCGGAGATGACGGCCTGGCTGGCAATCACGGTCGCTGCGGTCGCAAGGACCACCATGGGGATCAGCGCCCAGCCCTCATTCATCTCGAAAAACGGGTGGCCGACCGTGCCCCCCTTGGCAAGCACATAGGCGCCCTGCCCGGCATAGTTCAAAAGCAGACAGGGAAACACGATCGCAAGCCAGGCCAGCACGATCGGCTTGCGGCCGAAATGGCCGAGGTCGGCATAGAGCGCCTCGGCGCCGGTGACGGCCAGGAAGACGGCGCCGACCGTGACGAAGGACACGTCGGGCGAATTGATGAAGAAGGCCACGATGTAGTGCGGGCTTATGGCCCACAGGATTTCCGGGTCCGAGATGATGTGCTTCAGCCCGGAAACGCCGATGGCAAGGAACCATATGGCGGTGACCGGCCCGAACACCAGGCCCACACCGCCCGTGCCGAAACGCTGCACGGCAAACACGGCTGCGAGAATGAGCAATGTCAGCGGCACCACATAGGGCTGGAAGGCGGGTGTGACGACGTTCATGCCCTCGACCGCCGACAGCACCGAGATGGCTGGCGTGATGACGGCATCGCCGAAGAACAGCGACGCGCCGACGATGCCGATGCCGAGCACGATCGCCGAGCGTGTCGGAAAAGTGCCGCGCGCCAGCGCCATTAGCGACAGCACGCCGCCCTCGCCGCGGTTGTCGGCGCGCAGCACGAACATGATGTACTTCACCGTGACCGTGATGGTGAGCGACCAGATAATCAGCGACAGCACGCCGAGAATGTCGGCGCGGTTGGCCACGTCGCCGCCCGACGAGGCGTGCAGCGCCTCGCGGAAGGCGTAGATCGGGCTCGTGCCGATATCGCCATAGACGACGCCGAGCGCCCCCAGCATCAACACCTTGGCGCTGTGCTGTTCGATCTCTGGATGGCTCGATTGGTCGACGGGTTCTGCCTCAGCACCATTGGCAAGGGCCATGGACCACACTCCGATAAAACGCGCGGTGCTCTACGCTTGCTGCAGTGCAATATCAAGTGCCCTAGCGTGAGGGCTCCCATGCCGCCGACGCACGGCTTCACTGTGCACGGAGCGCGCCTGCATCGCATCCGATAGAAACGGCCTCGTCAGATAGCGACCTGCGTGCCGATCTCGACCACGCGTCCGGTGGGAATCTGGAAATACTCCGTCGCATCCGCAGCCGTCCGCGCGAGGCCGATGAACAGCCGGTCCTGCCAGACCGGCATGCCGGAATTGGGCGAGGCCTTAAGCGAACGGCGCGACAGGAAGAAGGACGTCGTCATGATGTCAAACTTCCAGCCCTGCTTGCGGCAGATGGCCAGCGCACGCGGAATGTTCGGCTGCTCCATGTAGCCGAAGGTCAGCGTCACGCGCATGAAAAGCTCGTTGACCGTCTCCAGCTTGACGCGCTCGCTGTCGGGCACCACAGGCTGCGGCGCCGTCACCACCGACAGGATGACGTTCTTTTCGTGCAGCACCTTGTAGTGCTTGAGACTGTGCATCAGCGCCGTCGGCGCGCTCAGCGGATCGCTGGTCAGGAACACGGCGGTGCCCGAGACCAGCTGCGGCTTCTTCTTCAACAGGTTTCCCGCCAGGAAATCGAGCGGGATCTCGTTGCGCCGCGTCTTGTCGAAGAGGTAGCGGGTTCCGCGGATCCAGGTCCACATGATCAGGCCCATGAGGCAGGCGACGGTGATCGACACCCAGCCCCCTTCGACGATCTTGACGACATTGGCCGAGAAGAAGCCGAGATCGATGACGCCGAACAGCAATGCCAGCGCCAGTGCGGCCGCAACCTGCCATCTCCAGAGCCAGCGCATGACGACGAACAAAAGGATCGTCGTCATCAGCATCTCGCCGGTCACCGAAATGCCGTAGGCCGAGGCGAGCGCGCTCGAGCTGCCGAAACCGACGACCAGAAGCATGACGCCGAGCGCGACCAGGAGGTTCACCCTCGGCATATAGATCTGGCCGCTCTGCATCTCGGAAGTATGCTGCACCTCGATACGGGGCAGAAGGTTGAGCTGCACGGCCTGCCTTGTCAGCGAGAAGGCGCCGGAAATGACGGCCTGGCTGGCGATGACGGTGGCCGCGGTCGCCAGGCCCACCATCGGCATCAGCGCCCATTCGGGCAGCATCTGGAAGAACGGGTTGGTGGGCTTGCCGCCATGCGAGAGCACGAAGGCGCCCTGCCCGAAATAATTCAGGAGCAGGCAAGGGAAAACGATTGCGAACCAGGCCATCACGATCGGCTTGCGGCCGAAATGGCCGAGGTCGACATAGAGCGCCTCGGCGCCGGTGACGGCCAGGAACACGGCACCCACGGTGACGAAGGCGCCCGTCGGCGTGGTGGCGAGATAATAGATCGCGTAATATGGATTGATCGCCAGGAAGACGGACGGGTCGTCGACGATATGATAGACCCCAGCCGCTCCGATGGCCACGAACCATGTCGCCGTCACCGGTCCGAACACCGCCGCCACCTTGCCCGTGCCGAAGCGTTGCACGGCGAAAAGCACGGCCAGGATGACCAGCGTGATCGGGACCACATAGGCATCGAGCGCCGGGGTGACGACTTTCAGGCCCTCAACCGCCGAAAGCACCGAGATCGCCGGCGTGATGATCGAATCGCCGAAGAACAATGCCGCGCCGCAAAGGCCGATAACCAGGATGAAACGCGAGCCCGGGGGGTAGGCGCTGCGCGCCAGCGACATCAGCGACAGCGTGCCGCCTTCGCCCTTGTTGTCGGCTCTGAGCACGAAGGCGACATATTTTATCGTGACAATGATGGTGAGCGCCCAGACGATCAGCGACAGCACGCCGAGCACGTCATGGCGGGCGACCGAGCTCGACGAGGCATGCAGCGCCTCGCGGAAGGCGTAGATCGGGCTCGTGCCGATATCGCCGTAGACGACGCCCAGCGCGCCAAGCATGAGAACCTTGGTGCTGTGCTGCCGCTCGGTTTCGGCATGGCCCGAGCGTTCGAGGGATTCCGTCTCGCTGGCGTTGGCTAGCACCATGAACCCCATTTCATCAGATTCGCCACGCTTCGAGGTCGCCGCAACGCGCGGGACGCACCGAAACTGCCGGAGTTACGCAAGGCGCCCTACCATCCGCAGGCCTTCAAGAACCGCCCGACAGTGCCGGCCATGCCATACTCCAGCGCATCCGCTGTCAACCCATGTCCGATCGATACTTCGGCTAATGCCGGAATGCGTTTGGCCAGCGGCGGCAGGTTCTTCACGGTCAGATCGTGGCCGGCATTGACACCGAGCCCGGCCGCGAACGCCGCATCAGCGGTTTTTCCCAACCTTTCCAGTTCTTTCGCCGCCTTTGCGGAATCAGAATGGTAACCTCCATATGGCCCGGTATAGAGCTCGATGCGGTCGGCGCCGGTGTCGCGAGCCGCACTGACCGCGTCCGGATCCGCGTCGGAAAACAAAGACACGCGAAACCCGCCCTTCTTCAACCGCTTGACGATCGGAGTGAGGAACGCCGCCTGGGCGACGAAGTTCCAGCCATGGTCAGAAGTCGCCTGCGCCGGGTCGTCCGGCACCAGCGTCACTTGCTCGGGCTGGTTCTTTTCGACAAGCGCCAGGAAATCCTCGGTCGGATAGCCCTCGATATTGAACTCCGCGCCCGGAAACTCGTCGTCGATCAGCGCCCTGATCTCCGGCAGGTCGGAATGCCTGGTGTGCCGCTCGTCAGGGCGCGGATGCACCGTCAGCCCGTGCGCGCCGGCGGCAAGCGCTATGCGGCCAAGTCCGGTCACGCTCGGCCATGGCAGGTCGCGACGATTGCGCAGCATGGCGACGGCGTTGAGATTGACCGAAAGCTTGGCGGGCATGAGCTGGGTCCAGTGGATCGGCGCGCATCTATAGCGCCTTTGACGGGAACAGATAGAGGGTTTCGCGTGTTCCAGGGGATAGATGGAGGCTAAGATAAGGATTTGCCAGTGAATTTCCTCGAAGCCGTGCCGGCGATCCGCCGCATCGAGACCAATCGCGATGCGCTTTTCGCCATCGATGTCGTCGGCGATGTCTCGCCGGCCGACGCGGAAAACCTGTTCGGCCTGCTGGAGGCCGCCTACGCGCTGCATCCCAGGATCGACGTGCTGGTCAGGTTGACCGACGAGGAAAGCGTCGACTGGGCCAATATCAAGCAAGACACGCTCAAGCAGGGCGTGGCCGATGCGATGCAACATGTCGTGCGCTGCGCGGCCATCGGCGAGCCGAGTGGGGCCCCCCTCGTCGCCGGCCTTTTCCCCAAGACGCTGCCTTTCGAATTCAGGCGCTTTGGCGTCGACAACGAGGAAGCCGCCTGGCAATGGCTTGGCGCAAGACCAACGGACTAGGGTTGTTGAGATTCAGGTCAGGCCGAGCCGGAGTCGAAGACGGGCGCGAAGCGACCAAACTGAATGGTTTCCGGGAACCGGCCTACGCCGGCCGTAGCCTTCATAGAGCGGAGACGCTTATGAGAGCTTCGGCCGGCGAAGGCCGGAGCAGAGCGTACTTGACGCATGTGAGCACCGGAAGCGCAGGAGGCCGCCATTTGCAGGCCGGCCTCACCTGAATCCCAACAACTCTAGCGCACGACCGTCAGCCGCTCGGCGGCGCGGGTGATGGCGGTATAAAGCCAGCGCTGCCTGGTTTCCTTGAACGCCCAGCTCTCGTCGAACAGCACCACGTCGTTCCACTGCGAGCCCTGCGCCTTGTGCACAGTCAGCGCATAGCCGTAATCGAAATCATCGAAGCGCTTCTTCTGCTGCCAGGGGATCTCGGCATCCGGATCCTCGAACGCCGCCTTGAGCAGCTTGATCTTGGCGACGCCGCGGTCGGGATCGTCCTCTTCCGGCGAGACCAAAAGGTTGATGCCGGGCTTCACCGTCTCGCGCGACGAGGTCATCACTTTCCACAGCGAACCGTTGAGCAGCCCCTTGGCCGGATCGTTGCGCAGGCAGACCAGCTTGTCGCCCGCTTGCGGGAAGTCGGCGATAAACCCCTTCAACTCGCGCAGCCTTTGATTGTAGCGTCGGCGCGTGCGGTTGGTGCCGACCAGCACCTGATCGGCCTTGAGAACCAGCTCCTGGTTGACTGCTTCCCTGCCGATCACCTGGGCCGTGCCGTAGTCGCCATGCATGAATTCGCGGCCCTCGCGCACGTCGAGCGCCAGCCGGATGATCGGATTGTCGCGCGCTTGGCGATGGATCTCGGTCAACAGAACGTCCGGCTCATGCTCGGTGAAGAAGCCGCCGCCCGAGATCGGCGGCAGCTGCGCCGGGTCGCCGAGCACCAGGATCGGCGTGCCGAAACTCTGCAGGTCGCGACCGAGCTGCTCGTCGACCATCGAGCATTCGTCGATGACGACAAGCTTGGCGCGCGAAATCGGGCTTTGCCGGTTGAGCGAGAAGGTCGGCGACATCGATGTCTTGCCGGTCACCTCGTCCTCAACCGATTCCTCGCCCTTCGGCCTATAGATCAGCGAATGGATGGTGCGAGCGTTGGTCGCCCCCTTCGAGCGCAGCACCTGCGCCGCCTTGCCGGTGAAGGCGGCGAACTGCACCTGGCCGTCGACATGCTCGGCGAAATAGCGCGCCAGCGTGGTCTTGCCGGTGCCGGCATAGCCGAATAGCCGAAAGACCTGCGGCCGGCCCTCCTTGAGCCAACGCCCGACCGCTTTCAAAGCCTCATCCTGCTGGGGAGAAAATTCCATCAGTGCGACAGACCGGATTCGCAGGCGAAAGACAAGATTGGCCGCCATATCGACCGTTGTCGGCGACGATCGCTACCGCCTCCAACAACTCAGGCTATCAGTCACGAACTGGAACGTAAGGAGAACAACTCGCAGTACCTCGGTTGGCTCCGACGAAGAACAAGTCAGCCGTAGGCAGCCACTGCCGGCGGCGGCGGGTCGCGGTCAGGTCTCGGAACGGGCGCGTAGTGGTCGAACTGCATCGTGTAGGCCGCGCGGTCCAGGCTCATCGAGCGGAGATTGTCGACGTACTTGAACATGGTGGCCAGCGGCACCATCGCGTTGACCACGATGGCCTCGCCGCGGCTTATCCGACTCTTGACCAGACCGCGGCGGCCGTGCAGGTCGCCGATAATGCTGACGACATAGATTTCCGGCGTCACCACCTCGACCTTCATGATCGGTTCGAGCAATTGTACGCCAAGCTTGGGTGCGGCTTCACGGAAACAGGCGCGGCCGGCGATCTCGAATGCGAGCGCCGAAGAGTCGGTATGATGATAGGCGCCGTCCATAAGTGTCGCCTTTACGCCGATCATCGGGAAGCCCGCAAACGGGCCGGACCTCATGACGCTGCCGATGCCCTTCTCGACACCCGGGATGTATTCCTTCGGAACCGCGCCACCGACGATCTTCGATTCGAACTCGAACTCAATGCCTTTCGGGCTCGGTTCGAACAATATCTTGACGCGAGCAAACTGATCCGTACCGCCAGTCTGCTTCTTGTGCGTGTAGTCCTGCTCCTGCTTGTGGGTGATCGCCTCGCGATAAGCCACCTGCGGCGCGCCGACATTGACCTCGACCTTGAACTCGCGGCGGATGCGGTCGACGATGATGTCGAGGTGAAGCTCGCCTGTGCCGAAAATGATGGTCTGGCCACTTTCCGCGTCGGTCTTGACGCGGAAGGACGGATCCTCCTCGGCCAGCGTCGACAGGGCGACACGTAACTTCTCCTCATCGGCTCTCGACTTCGCCTCGATCGCGATTTGCAGCAAAGGCCATGGCGCGCCGGATATTTTCATCATAATTGCATGGTCGCAGGCAGCTTTAATATTTGCAACCGAGTGCGCATACGGAACCCGAACTGGGATAACGGAAATATAAACTGACCTTTTAGTCCGGCAGCACATAGTCCGCCGTCAGGGCCCTGGATCGTTCTCCAGCAGGATCGGCTTGCCATGCGGTGTGGCGTGCGCGGCACGTTCCCAGGCGGCGGCCAGTTCATCCACCTCGCCCTTGCGGGCGACACCTTTCCTGGACAAAAGCTTCTCCAGCGCCGCCAGCCAATGCTCGTAGTAATCGTGCCCGTCGCTCGCGGCGCCCGGCTTCTTCACCTCGGCGGATAAGGCCTCCGCCCATTCGCTCCACGAGAACAGGCCTTTGTCGTGCAGCGCAACCGTCAGGGCGAAAGCTTCCGCCTGCCACGGCTCGGCAAAGACCGGCTCGTCGAAACCGGCCGGCAACGCACCTTCATGCCGGCTCAAGATAGCTCTCCCAGGCGTCGATCGAGACGCTGAGCGTCGGATCGGCGCCTTCGCCCCAGATCTCGGCCCCGTCGAACACCACCGTGTAGACCCATTGCGGGTTCTCGCCCTTGCCGTGCGCATTGCTGTCGGGGAAGACGAAACCATCCCGCACCGCCTCGATCCTCCCGTTTTTGCTGCGCGCATAGCGCGGCAGGCGCGTATGTCCGGTCGGATTGAAATTCTTCGTCCGCACCCGGTCGCCCGGCTGAAAACGCGCCGGCGTGGCGACCGGCCGGTTGCAAGGCCCGCCCTTGGCGAGCACCGCGGGCACATCCGCCGCCTTCAGCACTCTTTTCGGCGTCGCGGCGGGATCGACGGCCTTGCCGGCGGCAAGGTCGCGCTCGGTGACGAAGCCGTGGCGTTTCAGGAGCGTTTCCAGCGCCTTGATCCAGATCTGGTAGTAGCTCGAGGAGTAATAGTCGGCGGGATGCAGCGATTCCCGCGCATGCCGGCTCTCGTCGATATTCCAGGCGCCCATGGACCCGGCGGTGAGCGTCACGCCCAGCGCCCGCCGCTCCCATGCTGCGTGGAAATAGGACTCGTCCTTTTCCGGCGCGACCGGCCCGAAACCCATTTGACCGCCGAGATCCTGCGGTCCGTTCATGCCGGTTCCCCTTCCGGCTCTTTGGCAAGCGCGGTGCCGATCATCGCGTCGCGGCTGACCAGTCCGGCGAGCTGCTCTTCGCTCCAGCCCTCGGTTCCCTTGGGACGCATCGGCACCACCAGGTAGCGAAGCTCGGCTGTCGAATCCCACACACGGATCTTCTTCTCCGCCGGCAGTATCAGCCCGAACTCCTCCAGCACGCCGCGCGGATCGATCACCGCCCGCGATCTGTAGGGCGGCGCCTTGTACCAGACCGGCGGCAGGCCGAGCACCGACCACGGATAGCAGGAGCAGAGCGTGCAAACGACGAGGTTGTGCGTCTCCTCGTTGTTGAACACGGCCTGCATGTGCTCGCCCTGCCGGCCGGTGTAGCCCAGCGACGCGATTGCCGCGGTCGCGTCGCGCTTGAGCCATTCGGCATAGGCTGGATCGTTCCAGGCCTTCGCCACCACCCGCGCCCCGTTGCGCGGGCCGATCTTCGTCTCATAGGTGTCGACGATGACGTCGATGGCCGCAGGGTCGATCAGGCCCTTTTGGGTCAGGATCGTCTCCAGCGCGCGCACGCGCGCCGCGAACGGATCGAGCTCGTTGTCGTGGTCATGATCGTGGGACATGGTCACAGACTAGGATCGGCTGCCGCCGGCCGCAAGCGCCACGGCTTGGGCCAGTCGGAGCGATCTACTCGGCTGCCGTCTTCTGCGGCTCGGGTTCGCCGTCGAACAGCGAGGCTTGCTCGCCGCTTTCCACCACATGCAGCGCCGGCCGGCTCTTCTTCGACGAGAAGCTGAGCAGCCAGCCCGAGAAATTCTCGAAATAGACGTAGATCACCGGCGTGACGAACAGCGTCAGCGCCTGCGAGGCGAGCAGGCCGCCGACCACGGCAACGCCGAGCGGCTGGCGCAATTCGGCGCTGGCGCCGGTGCCGAGCGCGATCGGGAACGTGCCCATCAACGCCGCAAGCGTCGTCATCATGATCGGCCGGAAGCGCATCAGGCAGGCTTTGTGGATGGAATCCCTCGCCGACATGCCCTGCCGCCTGAGCTCCAGCGCGACGTCGACCATCATGATGCCGTTCTTCTTGACGATGCCGATCAGCATCAGGATGCCGATCACCGCGATCACCGACAGATCCATGCCGGCGAAGCGCAGCGCCACCACGGCGCCCAGCACCGCCGACGGCAGGCCGGTGAGGATGGTGAGCGGGTGGATGAAGCTCTCATAGAGCATGCCAAGCACGATATAGATCGTCAGGATCGCGCCGCCGATCAGCAGCCCCTGATTGGCCAGCGAATCCTGGAAGGTCTTGGCCGTGCCGGCAAAGCTCGTCGAGATCTCCTTCGGCATGCCGATCTGTTCTTTGAGCTGGTCGATGCGGGTCACCGTGTCGCCGAGCGATACGCCTTGCGGCAGGTTGTAGGAGATCGTCACCGCCGGAAGCTGGCCGAGCTGATTGATCGTCAGCGCGCCGGCCGTGCGGTCGACATGGGCGAAGGCGCCGAGAGGCACCAGGCTGCCGCTCGCCGTCCGCATCTGGATGGCAAGCATCCGCTCGGGCGACCATTCGATCTTGGGATCGAGCTCGGTGATGACCTCATAGCTGTCGGCAGAACCGAAGATCGTCGAAACCTGGTCGGTGCCGAAGCCGCCATAAAGCGCGGAGCGCAGCGTGTCGGTGTCGATGCCGAGCTGGGCGGCCTTGTCACGGTCGATCACAAGCGATGCCTGCAATGCGTTGTTCTGCAGGTCGCTGGTGACGTCGGTGAACATCGTATGGTCCGCCGCCATCGCGTCGTTCAGCTTCTGCGCCCAGATGTCGGTCTGGCGGGTATCCAGGCCCTGCACCACGAGCTGATAGGCGCTGGCCGACGACCGCGAGCCGAGCCGCAGGTTCTGCACGGGCTGCATGTAAGTCTCAATGCCCGCCACGCCGGCCAGCTGGCGTCTGAGATCCGAAAGCACCTTCTCGATGTTGGGCCGCTGATCCTTGCCCTTGAGCTGGACGAAGAGCTGGCCCTGGTTGAGCGCGTTGTTGCCGCTGCCCGCCGACCAGGCCACATGGTCGACATAGGGCGACTTCGAAAACACGCTGGCCACCTGCCCTTGCAGCTTCGCCATGGCGTCGAACGAGATGTCCTGGCGCGCGATCGTGGTCACCGATATCTGGCCGATATCCTCCTGCGGAAAGAAGCCCTTCGGGGAGACCTGGATCACCCACACCGACGCCGCGGCGGTCGCGATGAAGACGAGGAACACCAGGAAAGTGTTTCGCAGGCAGAAGCCCAGGATCCGGTCATAGCCGCGCGTGATGAGGTCCGGCTTATGACCGGGGGCGTGCTTTTCGCGATCGGCCTTGGTCACCGACAACAGACGCGAGCAGAGCATTGGCGTCAGCGTCAGCGACACGAACATCGAGGCCAGAATGGCGACGGTCACCACGACGGCGAATTCGTTGAAGATGCGGCCGATGACGCCGCCCATCAGAAGCACCGGAATGAACACCGCCACAAGCGAGATCGAGATCGAGATGATGGTGAAGCCGATTTCGCGCGCTCCCTTCAACGAAGCGTCGAAGGCGGACAGCCCGTCCTCTTCCATATGGCGGAAGATGTTTTCCAGCATGACGATGGCGTCGTCGACGACGAGACCGACGGCCAAAGTCAATCCCATCAGCGAGATATTGTCGATCGAGAAGCCGAACAGGAACATCGCGCCAAGCGTGGCGATCAGCGAGATCGGCACCGCCACCGCCGGGATGATCGTCGCCGTCACCCGGCGCAGGAATACGAAGATCACCAGCACCACAAGCGCAATGGTCAAGAGCAGCGTGAACTGGACGTCGTCGACGGCCTGGCGGATCGATGTCGAGCGGTCATTGAGCAGCTTGATCTGGGCGGCGCCCGGCATCTGGTCCTGGAAGGACGGCAGCATCGCCTTGACCTTGTCGACGACGTCGACGGTGTTGGCGTCGGGCTGGCGCTGCACGGCCATGATGATCGCGCGCGTGCCGTCATACCAGCTCGCCGTCGTCGTGGTCTGCACGGAATCGACGACGCGCGTCACGTCGCCCAGCCGCACCGGACGGCCGTTCTTGGTTGCGATGATGAGGTTGGAGAAGCCTGCGGCGTCGGTAAGCTGCGTGTTGGCGGTAATCGTCAGCTGCTGCTTGTTGTTCTGCAGCACGCCGAGCGGAGTGTTGCTGTTGGCCGAGGTGATTGCGGCCTGCAGCTGATCGATCGAGATGCCGCGCGCGGCCAGCGCGGTCGGATCGATCTGGATGCGCACGGCGTATTTCTGCTGGCCGAAGATCGAGACCTGGGCCACGCCGTCGATGGTCGACAGCGACGGTGACATGACGTTTTCTGCGAAGGCGTCCAGATCGGTCAGCGGGACGGTGTCGCTGACCAGCGACATCAGAAGGATCGGGGCGTCGGCCGGATTGACCTTGCGATAGCTTGGCGGCGACGTCATTTCCGGCGGCAGCGATCTTTGCGTGCGCGCGATCGCCGCCTGGACATCCGCGGCCGCGGCATCGATGTCGCGGTTGAGCACGAACTGGATGGCGATCGAGGTCTGGCCGAGCGAATTGGTGGTCGAGATCGAATCGATTCCGGCGATCGTCGCGAATTGCTTGATCAGCGGCGTCGCCACCGATGTCGCCATCGTCTCCGGCGAAGCGCCGGGAAGGCTGGCCGAAACGTTGACCACCGGAAATTCAGCGCTGGGCAGCGCCGCCACCGGCAGGAACTTGTAGGCAAAAATACCGCCCAGAATGAGGGCGAACGACATCAGAAGGGTGGCGACAGGCTTGCGGATGCAGAATTCGGAGATCATTGGCTCGCCCCGCCGGCCTTATCGGCCTCCGCGACCTTGGGCGATGCCTGTTCACCGGATCCCGCGGCGGCTTTGCCTTCATGCACCGCCGCGCCGTTTTTCAACCGTGTCTGGCCTTCGACGACGACCTTCTCGCCGCTCTTGAGCCCGTCGCTGATAGCGCTGTTTTGGCCTTCCGTCAGCGCCACCTGCACCGGCCGCATCTCGACGGTGTTGTCCGGCTTGACGACATAGACGAACGGCCCCTTCTGACTGGGCTGCACCGCGACCGTCGGAACCGAGGTCATCTGCGGCATCATGCCGGCCTCGAGCACGACGTTCACATACTGCCCAGGCCACAGCGAAAGATCCGGATTCGGTATGCTCGCCCGCGTGGCGATGGTGCCGGAGGCCGTATCGACGCTGGAATCGACGAAATCGAGTGTGCCCTTGCCGATCGGCGTGGGATCGCCGGTCTTGGTCAGCGTCACGTCGCCTTGCTGCGGGTCGGCGAGCGCCTTGTGCAACAGGGCAAGGTTGCTCTCGGGCAGCGTGAAGTTCACCTGCAGCGGATCCATCTGCGTGATGGTGACCAGCGGCGTCGAGCTGCTCGAGTTGCCGTTGCTGGTGGTGACGAGATCGCCGACCGACACGTTGACCGCGCCGAGCCGGCCCGAGATCGGCGCCGTAATCGTTGCATAGCTCAATTGCACGGTGTCGGCATCGATGGTCGCCTTGTCGGCGTCGATGGTGGCGGCAGCGGCCTTCTGCGCCGCCAGCGCCTGATCGTAGGTCTGCTGCGTGCCGGCCTGCTTGGCGACGAGGTCCTTGGCGCGCTGCAGATCGGCCTGGGCGCTTACCAGCATCGCCTGGTCCTTGGCGAGCTGCGCCTGATCCTTGGCGAGCTGCGCCTTCAGCGCGCGGTCATCGAGCGAAATGAGCAGATCGCCGGCCTTGACCATCTGCCCGTCCTTGACCGCGATCGAGACGATCTGGCTGGAAACACGGGCATTGATATTGACCACCTCCGGTGACGAGACGAAGCCGATGGCATAGCGGCGGATCGGAAAATCGGCTGTCGTCGCGGTGGCGGAGACGATCGAGGCCGAACGCGGACCACCGCCTTTCGCATTGTCGCTTTTCGTATTGTCCGGGGCACCGGCCGCTTTATCGCCGCTCGCCGTCTTGTCCGTGGCGGCCACGCTGGCCTGCTTGCCCGAAATCAGCTGCTGGACCTTGGCCGACGTAGTGGGCGAAAGATAGAGCCCGGCGCCCGCCAGACCGGCGACCGCAACAACTGCAAAGGCGATTTTTCCGCGCATCGACAAATAAGCCTTCTACCCGACACGCCGATCCCGGTGGTCCATTCTAGCTCGCTTCACGGCCTCGTGCCGCGATTTTCGTGGAGTAGATAGGACAAGGCTTTGGCCGAAAAGGGCCAAAACGGGGCATTACGAAGATTTAATGTGCACTGCACAATAGCTAAGCAGCCGGCAAACGAACTCAACGAACGCCTCTGCGACCAGTCCGAAAACTGTCAGATGTGTTGAGATTCAGGTCAGGCCGAATCGAAAACGATGGTTTTCGAGAACCGGAGCGGAGCGTACTTTTCGTACGTGAGCATCGGAAGCGCAGAAAGCCAGCGTTTGCAGGCCGGCCTCACCTGAATATCGGCACATCTAACGGAGCATCGGCCACAGCGTCGCCGCCAAGAGCACGCCCATGGCGATGTTGAACCATTTCAGCCGCACCGGATCCGACAGGAAGCCGCGCAGCGCCGTGCCGAAGCCGGCCCATACCGAAACGCTGGGCAGGTTGACGATGGTGAAGGCGATCGAGATCAGCGCCACCGAGACGAACGGGTGATCGGCATTGGTGTAGACGGCCATCGCGGTGATCGCCATCACCCATGCCTTGGGATTGACCCACTGGAATGCGGCGGCGTCGATGAAGCGCATCGGCCGTCCCTGCGCCCCCTTTCCGTCGCTTATCGAGCGCGACATGGCGATCTTCCAGGCGAGGTAGAGCAGGTAGGCGGCGCCGGCGATCTTCAGCGCCGTATGCAGCGCCGGCACCGCGGTCAACACCGCGCCGAGCCCGAAGCCGACGGCCAGCAGCAGGACCAGAAAGCCGATGCTGATGCCCAGCATATGCGGAACCGTCCTGGCGATGCCGAAATTGACGCCGGAAGCGAGCAGCATGAGGTTGTTCGGCCCCGGCGTGATCGAAGTCACGAAGGCATAGACCAACAGGGCAAGGAATGTGTCGAGCGACATGTTATCCTCCCAGATATGTCAGCCTTACTGTCCTTTTAGCAAATGCGCAAAAGCCAGAAGCGGGCAACCGCCGGGCCAAATTTTTGAAACAGGACGGTCGCCCTGTTCACATTCCCTGCGGGCCGCGGTTCATCGCGGCGACGCCGGTGCGGCAGATCTCGACCAGGCCGAGCGGCTTCATGATGGCGATGAACTGGTCGAGCTTGGACCCCTTGCCGGTGATCTCGAAGATGAAATGCTCGGTGTTGGCGTCGATGACCGAGGCGCGGAAAGCATCCGCGAGCCTCAGCGCCTCGACCCGGGCGTCGCCGGTGCCGGCGACCTTGACCAGCGCCAGCTCCCGCTCCAGCGGCCGCTCCTGCCCAAGCTCATGCGAGCGCACGGTCAGGTCAACCACCCGGTGCACCGGCACGATGCGCTCGAGCTGGTGCTTGATCTGCTCCATCACATGCGGCGTGCCGCGCGTCACGATGGTGATGCGCGACAGATGTTTCTCATGCTCGGTCTCGGAAACGGTAAGGCTTTCGATGTTGTAGCCACGGCCTGAGAACAGGCCGATGACGCGGGCAAGCACGCCCGGCTCGTTGTCGACCAGCACTGAAAGCGTGTGCGTTTCCGGCTTTTCGGTTTCCTTGGCGATAAAATAGGCGGAGCCGGTCGGTTGAAGGTGCTGTGCGTTCATGACGTGAATCTCGATTTCAAACTTTTGAGCTAATTCTCTGTTTGCGCACGGCTTTCTCGCGACAGCCCCGCCTTGATGGCTGCCTACACCAGTTCCCTGCCCTTGGCGTCGATGGCGTTGGCCACCGCCTCGTCGGTCGCTTCGTCGGGCAGAAGCATCTCGTTGTGCGCCTTGCCCGACGGGATCATCGGGAAGCAGTTGGCCAAGGTCGCCACGCGGCAGTCGAACAGCACCGGCTTCTTGACCGAGATCATCTCCTTGATCGCGTCGTCGAGCTCGTCCGGCTTGTCGCAGCGTATGCCGTGGCCGCCATAGGCTTCCGCCAGCTTGACGAAATCCGGCATCGCCTCGGTGTAGGAATGCGACAGCCGGTTGCCGTGCAGCAGCTGCTGCCATTGGCGCACCATGCCCATATACTGGTTGTTGAGGATGAAGATCTTGATCGGCGCTTCATACTGCACCGCCGAGCTCATCTCCTGCATGGTCATCTGCACCGAAGCGTCGCCGGCAATGTCGATGACCAGCGCGTCGGGATGCGCGATCTGCACGCCGAGCGCGGCCGGCAGGCCATAGCCCATCGTGCCGAGGCCGCCCGACGTCATCCAGCGGTTCGGCTTGTCGAAATGATAGTGCTGCGCCGCCCACATCTGGTGCTGGCCGACCTCGGTGGTGATGTAGGTGTCCTTATCCTTGGTCAGTTCGTAGAGCCGCTGGATCGCGTATTGCGGCATGATGACGTCGTTGTTCATCTTGTAGGCGAGCGAATCCCGCGCCCGCCATTTCGCGATCTGCTCCCACCAGGGATAGAGCGCCTTCTTGTCGACCTTGGCGGTCGCCCGCCACAGCCGCACCATATCTTCGAGCACCCGGCCGACATCGCCGATGATCGGCACCTCTGTGTGAACGTTTTTGTTGATCGACGACGGGTCGATATCGATGTGGATCTTCTTCGAGTTCGGCGAGAATGCGTTGAGCCGGCCGGTGATGCGATCGTCGAAGCGCGCGCCGATGCAGACCATCACGTCGCAGTCATGCATGGTCATGTTGGCTTCGTAGGTACCGTGCATGCCGAGCATCCCGACCCAGTTCTTGCCGGAGGCCGGATAGGCGCCGAGGCCCATCAGCGTCGAGGTGATCGGAAAACCGGTGAGATCGACCAGCTCGCGCAGCAGATGGCTGGCTTCCGGACCGGAATTGATGACGCCGCCGCCCGAATAGATGATCGGCCTCTTCGCGCCGGCCATCAGCTCGACCGCGGCCTTCACCTTTTCCAGGTCACCCTGGACCTTCGGCTGGTAGCTGGTGCGCGGCGCCGTTTGCGGCGGCACGTAGGTGCCCTTGGCGAACTGCACGTCCTTCGGAATATCGACCACGACCGGGCCGGGTCGGCCGGTCGTCGCGACATGGAACGCCTCATGGATGGTGGCGGCGAGCTCGTTGACGTCCTTCACCAGCCAGTTGTGCTTGGTGCAGGGTCGCGTGATGCCAACCGTGTCGCATTCCTGGAAGGCGTCGGAGCCGATCAGCGAGGTCGGCACCTGGCCGGTGAGGCAGACCAGTGGGATGGAATCCATCAGCGCGTCCTGTAGCGGCGTCACCGCATTGGTGGCCCCGGGACCGGACGTCACCAAAAGCACGCCGGCCTTGCCGGTCGAGCGCGCATAGCCTTCGGCCGCGTGGCCGGCGCCCTGCTCGTGCCGCACCAGAATGTGCTCGACCTCGTCCTGCTGGAAGATCTCGTCGTAGATCGGAAGAACGGCGCCGCCCGGATAGCCGAACACATGCTTGACGCCGTTGTCCTTCAGCGCCTGCACCACCATTTCAGCGCCCGTCATTTCGCGCCGCTCGTTCTGTCCGTTGCTCATCGGTCTTGTCCCGTAATGTTCGCCGCCTGGCGATTTGCTGGTCGTTTAGTCGTGTTCAAGGCAATAAAAAAGGCCCCCGAGGGAGCCTGTGTGATGCGCATGGGAGGTTTTCGCCCGGCGGTTACACCGCCTTGCCCACGCGCCAGCCTACGAGAATGAGTGCCGTTTTCATGGGCGCGGACAATAAGGGCCAAAACGCGGGCTCGTCAATGGGGTCCAGCGCGAATTCACTCGCCTGTGAGAGACGGCGCCTGCGCGCAACCACCCCACAGCTACCATAGTACAGTTGAGCGTCGCTCTCCGACGCACCACTATACGCGGGCAAAAGACGTGCGAGGAGGACGCATGGCTGGCGAGCACATATGCGAGATCGAGCAGGTCCTGTCCGGCGTGCGATCGTCTCGCGACGATGTCATAGTTCAATCCTGGCTGCGCTGCATCGATACCCATCGACTCGACCCGGCACGGCCGATCCAAGCCCATATCGTCCTAACAGATTGATTTCATTGCAATCGCTCATGAGCATCGCGGTTGGCAGGCTGCTTGCTGCTCATGCCGGACTCTAGCAAAGTGGAGGAGAACAAATGCTCGAGAGAACACCCACCACCAAGGCGCAAGCGCTGCTCGACAAGTTCGGCAAGGCGCTGGAAGCCGGCGACATCGACAGCGCCGTCAACTGCTTCCAGGCCGATTGCTACTGGCGCGACCTCGTCACCTTCACCTGGAACCTGAAGACGATGGAGGGCCAGGACCAGATCCGCGACATGCTGCAGACGACGCTGGCCAGCACCAGGCCGACCGGATGGGCAGTGGCCAAGGGCGAGGAAGCGAGCGAGGACAGCGGCGTCACCACTGCCTGGATCACCTTCGAGACGAGCGTTGCGCGCGGCTTTGGCCTCGTGCGGTTCAAGGGCGACCTGATCTGGACCCTGCTCACCACCATGGCGGAGCTGAAAGGCCATGAGGAGAAGGCCGGCTTCACGCGTCCTCTCGGCGCCAAGCACGGCCACGGCAAGGGCCGCAAGACGTGGCGTGAGGAGCGCGACGACGAGATCGCCGAGATCGGCCACACCAAGCAACCCTATGTCGTGATCATCGGCGGAGGCCAGGGCGGTATCGCGCTCGGCGCCCGGCTGAAACAACTCGGCGTGCCCACCATCATCGTCGAGAAGAACGAGCGTCCGGGCGACTCTTGGCGCAAGCGCTACAAGTCGCTCTGCCTGCACGACCCGGTCTGGTACGATCACCTGCCCTATATCGACTTCCCGAAGAACTGGCCGGTCTTCGCGCCCAAGGACAAGATCGGCGACTGGCTGGAAATGTACACCAAGGTGATGGAGCTGAACTATTGGTCTTCCACCACCGCCAAATCCGCCAAATACGACGAGAAGGCCAAGGAATGGACGATCGTCGTCGAGCGCGGCGGCAAGGAGATCGTGCTCAAGCCGAAGCAACTGGTGCTGGCGACCGGCATGTCGGGCAAGGCGAACTGGCCGAAATACAAAGGCCAGGACATCTTCAAGGGCGAGCAACAGCACTCCTCGACCCATCCCGGACCGGACAAATACCGCGGCAAGAAGGTGGTGGTCATCGGCTCCAACAACTCGGCCCACGACATCTGCGCGGCGCTGTGGGAAGGCGGCGCCGACGTGACCATGGTGCAGCGCTCGTCGACCCACATCGTCAAGTCGGACACGCTGATGGATATCGGGCTTGGCGCGCTCTACTCCGAGCAGGCGGTGGAGAACGGCATGACGACGGGCAAGGCCGACATGATCTTCGCTTCGTTGCCCTACCGCATCCTGCACGAGTTCCAGATCCCACTTTACCGGCAGATGAAGGAACGCGACGCGAAATTCTACGACGACCTGGAAAAGGCCGGCTTCATGCTCGACTGGGGCGACGACGGCTCGGGCCTGTTCATGAAATATCTGCGCCGCGGCTCCGGCTACTATATCGATGTCGGCGCCTGCGACCTCGTCATCGACGGCTCGATCAAGCTGAAGAGCGGACCGGGCGCCGCGGTGCAGGAACTCACCGAAACCGGCGTCAAATTCGTCGACGGCACCGAATTGCCGGCCGACCTCGTCATCTATGCCACCGGCTACGGCTCGATGAACGGCTGGGCCGCCGACCTCATCTCGCAAGAGGTGGCGGACAAGGTCGGCAAGGTCTGGGGCCTCGGCTCCGCCACCACCAAGGATCCGGGTCCCTGGGAGGGCGAGCAGCGCAACATGTGGAAGCCGACGCAGCAGGAAGCGCTCTGGTTCCACGGCGGCAACCTGCACCAGTCGCGTCACTATTCGCAATATCTGTCGCTGCAGCTGAAGGCGCGCCAAGTTGGCCTGCCGACGCCTGTCTACGGGCTGCAGGAGGTGTACCACAAGAGCTGACGCACGGCGCTCTCGCGGATGGCAGAAGCCCAACGGGCCGGGCTTCTGCCATTTATGCCGCCTTCTCAGCCGCGAACTTCTTCACCACTCGCTCGAGCAACGGCACGTAGTCGCGAAAGGCCCGCGTCTTCATGTCGGCGACCTTGCCGCCTTCGTCCCAGATGCGCACGCGCACCGCTTCGTCGTGGAAGGGATTGCTGCGGAACTCAGCCACCTCCTCCGCGCTCATCGGCCCGCCCTGCAGCGACAGCGTATGCACCGAAGCCGGCGACAGCTTGCCGAAATAGGTCGGATCGGTGGCGCAGAGATAGCGCTTGGCCGAGACATGCAGCCTGACGCATTCGACGATGACCGGCGGGAAGAAGGGCGCCAGCACCTCACCGCCCGCCTCGTCATGGTGCTTGTCCTCGACGTCGTCGGGCGAATAGGTGCCGAACTCACTGGTGTAGTGGCCGATGTCGTGCAGCAGCGCCGCCGCCACAAGCTCCTCGGGCGCGCCGTCCTGCTCGGCCAGCCACGCGCCCTGCAGCATATGCTCCGACATGGTGACCGGCTCGCCGAGATAGGATTCGGCGCCGCGACGCTCGAAAATATCAGCGATGAATTCGACGATGTTGCCTGCGTTCAATTCGTTGGGCTTCATTCCGCCGCCTCCTTGAAACCATGCTCGATCGCGGCAAACGTCGACAGCAGGCCGTCCTTGTCGGCGTAGCAGCCCTGCAGCCAGCGCTTGCCGCTGCCGGAAAACGCCTTGCGCGCATGCATGACGCGGGTGTTGTCGACGATGAAGGATTGCCCCGCCTCGAGCTTGAACGTCACCTCGAAAGCAGGATCCTCGATCAGCTCGGCAAACCGGCGGTAGGCCGCATAGTATTTGTCCATCGCGGCGAAGGGCACGTCGACCGCCGGCGCCAGCGAGCGGTTGTTGAAGCGGATGCAGATGAGCTCCCCATCGGGCCCGAGCTCGATCATCGGCCGCTTGGACTGCAGCCGTACGCCCGACGAGCCGGCATATTCGAAACGCGCCGGATGGGAAGAGAGCAGCCGGAAGCCCTCCGGATTTTCCGACTGAAGTGCGGCAGCCACCGCGAACCCGTCGATGACGCTGGACTCGCCGCCTTCGACCGTGTTCTCGATGCAGGCGAGGATCTGCAGCGTCGGCACCGGATCGCGATAGGGGTTGTCGGTATGCGCCTGCAGCCCAAGATTGGTGTAGGCGAGGTTGTTCGGATTGATCTCGGCCCGCACCTCGAACCAGCGCCCATAATTGGTCTCCCTGATATAGCCGAACAGGTCCGCCACCTTGCACAGCGCGCCGGATTCGGCGGACAGGCCGTCCATGATAGCGAAGCCGAAGCTGCGGACCGCGGCGAGCCATTGCCGCAAGACGTTGCTGTCGCGGCTGGCCTCCGCATAGGTCGCGCGCGGCACGGAATTCTGCATCGTGGCTTTCGTCCAGCGCTCTATGTCGCCTCCCGTCCAGCCGGGTTCGCGCGCCTGCTGGCGATCATAGGCATGAGAGCGGAGCCAGCTTGAGGGAAAGCTGACGGCCTTGCCTTCAGGAGCGAATGTGACCTCCAGCGCTCCGCCCCTGATCTCAGCCGCGCCGATCCGCGTCTCGGCCGGAATGTCGAGGATGGTGATCAGCCGCTGTCCGTTGCCGGCGCTGCGCGTCTTGTCGTCCAGCGCGTTGTCGCGCAGCCATATGGCATGGAAGCGGCTGCGCGCTCCGTCCTTCCAGCCAAGCTCGATGGTTCGTCCCTCGTCGCCCAGCGTCACTGTCGTCAACATGTCCAAAACCTCCCATCCTACATCCGCGGCTGCGGGTACGGATTGCATGCTGGCTTCATCAAAGGCATAATTCAAATTATCGTTTTATGGGTATTGGCGCTAAATTTCTGATGGCTGGAAGAGCTCTCGATACGATGCCTCCGCTCGATTGGCTGCGCAGTTTCGAGGCGGCCGCCCGCCTCTCGAACTTCACCGCCGCGGCCGCTGAGCTCGGGCTCACCCAGGCAGCGGTGAGCCAGCACATCCGTTTTCTGGAGGAGCGGCTCAGGACGCGATTGTTCGCGCGCCTGGCACGCGGCGTGGCTCTGTCGCCAGAAGGCGCAGCCTATCTCCCGCACATCCAGTCGGCATTCGCGACTATCGGCAACAGCACGAACGAGCTGTTCGAGCCGCGTGCCGTGCAGATCGTCAGCATCCGCGTCCCCATCTCCTTCGCGATGCTGGTGCTGGTCCCGGCTCTTCCTGATCTGGCAAAGGTGCTGCCGCAGATCCGGCTCGATCTGGTGACCATCCATCGGCCGACCGACTACGACCAGCCGGGCTCGGCGCTCGACATACGTTTCGGCAACGGATCCTTTCCCGGGCGCGAGGCCGACCGGCTGACCGTCGAGCGGCTTGTCCCGGTCGCGGCTCCGCCGCTCGCCCAAGGTGGCGAGTGGACGTCGTTGCCGCTTCTCCTGGTGGCGGGCGCGCGCGAGATGTGGGCGGAATGGTTCGCAGCCGCGGGAGTTTCCGGCCATCCCCGGCGCTCGCACCGCTTCGACAGTTTCGTCGCCGCCATGGAAGCCGCGAAGGTCGGCGCCGGGGCGCTGCTCGGCTCGCGGCCGCTGATCGACGCGGCCCTCAAGGACAAGGTTCTCGTCAGGCTTTCCGATTTCGAGCTTTCGAGCCCATCGGGCCATTTCCTGACGAGACCGTCATCGTCGCGACTCTCCGGCGCCGAGCAGGATTTCCGCCGCTGGCTCCTGTCGCACATTGCCGGAAGTTCAGGATAGCGTGTCGGCCGCTGCCCCGATCCGTTTCCAGTAGATAAGGGTGCCGGTGAGCCCGCCGTGTGGCTTAAGCGCGAAATCGGGGATCTCACCGGCCAAGGTGAAACCAAGTTTCTCATAAAGCCCGGCCGCGCCCTCTTCGCTGGCCGTGTCCAGCACCAGCAGCGTACGGCCTTTCTCGACGGCCAGTTTCTCCGCTGCCCGCATCAGGGCGGTCGCGACGCCTTTGCCACGATGGTCGCGGCCGGTCATCAGCTTGGCGATCTCGGCGCGGTGCGGTTGGTTGGGCGGGAAGTCGAGCAACAACGTGACGGTGCCGGCAAACACCTCGCCCCGCCATAGGCCCAGCACCGCCCTTTCGCCGCGCGCCGCCGCGGCAAGCGACTTGCGCCAGAATTCCCGCGCGGCCTCCGCCGACAATGGATGCATGAAGCTCACCGATCCGCCGGCGGCGACCGTCTCGATCAGCAGATCGGTGAGCATCGCGATGGTCGCCGCATCGTCGCTCAGCGCCCGGATTTCAAGGGAGTTCATGCTGGTGCTCTCCAGGTGATGATATGTCGTTGACGAGGTCATTCGAAATGGCTGATGCGTTTCCGCCGTCGCGCCCGCCTGATTTCGGCGATACGGTCGGCGTCGTCCTCGCCGAGATGGCGGCCACGCTCCAGTATCTCGAGCGTATATTCCTCGTAGGTCAAACCGAGCCGTTCGGCTCTCTCCAGCCGCATCAGCATGACGGCGTGGCTTGGCGCCTTCCAAGCCTCGTCGTGGGCGGCGCGCCAGGCGAGGAAAATGTAGGCATCGCCCTTGCCCCAGGGCGGGCCGTCATAGTCGTCGAGCGGCGGCCCGCCATTGTGCGAGCGTTTTGGCCGGCGAGACATCGGAGTCAGTCCCTGACCAGTGCCACGAGATACTCCGCCGCATCCGGTCCGGGAGCATGAAAGACGCAATCCGAGGGCGCGCCCAGCGCCAGGCAGTCGCCAGGCTCGAGCCGGTGCACCACATCGCCCTCGGTGAAATCCAGCCTTCCGTCGATCAGCCATATCTGCTGTTTGATGAAGGCGTAGGACGCCGCCGGCAGACTGACCTTGGCACCTGCCGGAAGGCTGACCCTGACCAGTTCCAGCGGCATCTGCGATGCCGGCGATAGATGACGCCTGATGTACCCGGTTGCCGGATCCTGCCAGATCGGCTGCTCGTCCCGGCGCGAAATGCCGCCGCCTTGCATCTCGGCCCGCGCGATCAGCGTCGACAGCGTCATGCCGAAGGCCGCCGCGATGCGCACCAGAAGCGCCGCGGTCGGACTGGTCGTACCGCGTTCGATGGCGCTCAGCATCGCCTTCGAAACGTCCGAGCGCTCGGCCAATTCGGCAAGCGACCAGCCCCTCAGCGTTCTTTCGGAGCGTATCCGCCTGCCGATCGTGGCGGTAATGCTATTCGATATATCATCCATCCGTCCAATATATCGGATTTTCTCGGCCTGGAAAGAGGCCAGTCGATCGAATTGTCGCGCCAGGTTTAACGCCGCCTACACCATCCGACCTCACCTGACTTTAACCCCGATTGGGTAGGGTCGAGGCTCCAGGGGAATGGGATCAGGTCAGCCATGTTTGTCGAACGCGAAGCCTCCGTTGGCGAACCGACTTCGCAGGAGCGCCGCAATATCCAGCAGAACGACAAGCGGATTCTGGGCAATGTCGTGCAATGCGACGGCGCGCGCGCCACCATCAGTGCCCATGCCGAAGACACCGAAGGCGCGATCAGCGGCCTTTGGACCGTCGGTAAGATGATTTCCATCAATCTCGGTTCGACGCGAACGGTCGGCCTTGTCTACGCCATCGGCAAATCGGATCGCGCCTGGAACCACGAAGGGCAGAATCCGATCGAGGTCAGCGTCGAACTGGTCGGCGAGGTTCGCGACGGCGTCGAGCCCGGCGCCAAGCCGGTGTTCGACCGTGGCATCACCACCTACCCGCATATTGGCGCCATTGCTCACCGCATCCGAACCCGCGACCTGCAGGCGGTCTACGATCTGGCCGGGCGCCATTCAGTGACCATCGGTACCTTGTCGCAGGATGAATCGATCGATGCCAACATCGCCATCGACGACACGCTGGCGCGTCATTTCGCCATCGTCGGCACCACCGGTGTCGGCAAGTCGACAGCTGTCTCGCTGCTGTTGCGCAAGACGATCGAAGCGCGTCCCGATCTGCGCGTGCTCATCCTCGACCCGCATAACGAGTTCGCCGCCTCGCTGCCGGAATATTGCGTGAAGGTCGATTCCAAGACGCTCGACCTGCCGTTCTGGATGTTCAGGCTGGAGGAGTTCGCCGAAGTGCTGTTTCGCGGCCGCGAGACGGTGCCGGAGGAAGTGGATGTCCTGCGCGATCTGATCCCCGCCGCCAAGAACCTTTACCGCAACCCGAATTCCGGCACCTATGTCAGGCGCGGCAGCGACGCGCTGACGGCGGACACGCCGGTGCCCTACCGCATCGCTGATCTCATCAAGCAGATCGACGAGCGCATGGGCATGCTCGAAAGCAAGAACGACCGCCCGACCTTGAAGTCGCTGAAGACACGCATCGAATCGGCGGCGGCCGATCCGCGCTACCGCTTCATGTTCAATTCGCGGCTGATCGAGGACACCATCCACGAAACGATCGGCAACATTTTCCGCGTCCCCAACCATGGTCGACCGGTCACCTGCTTCGAGATGGCGGGCATGCCTTCGGAAGTCGTCAACTCGGTCTGCTCGGTGCTGGCACGCCTGGCCTTCGACCTGGCGCTGTGGAGCGAGGGCCGGCTGAAGCTGCTGCTGCTTTGCGAGGAAGCCCATCGCTACATGCCGGCCGATCCGCGTCTCGGCTTCGCGCCGACAAGGCACGCGCTGTCGCGCATCGCCAAGGAAGGCCGCAAATATGGCTGCTATCTCGGCGTCGTCACCCAGCGCCCGGGCGAGCTCGACCCGACCATCCTGTCGCAATGCTCGACCTTCTTCGCCATGCGGCTTGCCAACGAGCAGGACCAGGCCATCATCCGCTCGGCAATCGCCGATTCCTCGGCCTCGACCCTGGCGTTCCTCTCCTCGATGGGGCAGCGCGAAGCCATCGCCTTCGGCGAAGGCGTGGCGACCACCATGCGGCTGAAGTTCGAGAAGCTGCCGCAGGAGTTCATCCCGGGCACCGCTAAGGGCGAGAAGATCGAGTCTTCCGTGGATGGCAACGACGTCGATCTCGCCATGATCGTCGAGCGGCTGCGCAACGTGCCGAAGCCGCAGCAGGCCATGGCCTTCGCTGAGGCTGTGGATTCCTCCCGCCAGGCCGGCGACCCGGACTACAAGAAGCCGGCCACCGCCGCGCGCGTGCAGCCGGACGACGACTTCGACACGCGCTACGGCCTGAAGCCCTCGACCTTCGGCATGCGCCAGCTCAACGATTGAACGACCAACTTCGCAAGCACAGCCAGATTCCGAACAGGAATTCATCAGGCCGGATCGAATGACGTGGCCTTCGAGAAGCCGGAGCGGAGCGGACATGTAGTCCGTGAGCACCGGAAGTCGAGAAAGGCGCGTCAGTTGACCGGCCTCATGAATTCATGTCGGAATTTTAGGCGCAGACGCGGTTGCGGCCCTGCTTCTTCGCCTCATAGAGCTGGCGGTCGGCGCGGCGGTAGAAATCCTCCGCGCTCTCCTTGTGGTCCCAGACGGCGAGGCCGACGCTGGTGGTGACCTTCAGCCGCACATTGCCCGACATGATCGACATGTTGGCGACCGCCTTGCGGATGCGCTCGGCGAACCTGGCGAGCAATTCGACATCCATGTTGGGGGTGACGACGGCAAACTCCTCACCGCCCAGCCGCGCCACCACATCGTGATAGCGCGTCATGCCCCGCAGGCAGGTGGCGACGGCCCTCAGCACCTCGTCGCCGACGTCATGGCCATGCGTATCGTTGACCTGCTTGAAATGGTCGAGATCGAGGATCATCAGCCCGACCGGCCTGTCGATGCGGCGAAACTCGTGGAGATATTCGCGCAGCGCATCATCGAAATAGCGGCGGTTCTGCATTCCGGTCAGACTGTCGGTGAGCGCCGCCTGCTCGAGCGTCTGCGAGCGGGCACTTAGCGAAACCGTCATGGCCCTGAGCTTGCCCTCTTCCCGCACCTGGCCGCGGATCAGCGGGTAGATGAAGAAGGTGCCGAAGAACAGCGCGGTTGCCAGCAGCGCCCCGGTGACGAACAGAAGTTTGTTGAGATAGACGATTCTGTCGACGCGCGATGCGGCATCGAGGTCGGCGGCGATGTCCTGCAACTGGCCATAGGCATGGAAGGTCACCAGGCCCGCGGCCAGGATCACAAAAATAAAGACGAAAAATGCGGATTCCGCCTTGTGGAAACGCATCAACTCCCCGCGGCACTGTAGCCCCAAAGGTTATGGCATGGCCGACCTTACGGACCGTTAATCCGAACAACCTTGGCGAGAATTGGAGCCGGCGATTTTAAGGCGCTGATTGAAAAAGCTTTTAGTCAGTCCTGAACAGCCGGTTCGTCGCCCGGCCGCAGCCTGCGCCACTCCCCGCCCAGCTGATGCCTGAACCATGTCGACTGGCGCTTGGCATATTGCCGGGTCGCGATCTTGGCGCGCTCAATGGCTTCGGGAAAATCCGATTGTCCGGCCATCGCCGCCTGCAGCTCCCGCACGCCGATCGCTTTCATAGCCGGCAGGTCCGGGTCGAGGCCGAGCGCGGTGAGTCGACGCACTTCGTCGAGAGCGCCCTTGTCGAGCATCTGGTCGAAACGCGCCTCGATGCGCCGGACCAGTTGCTCGCGGTCCGGCTCAATGACCAGGAAGCGCGCGCTGTCGCGATCGATCAGCGGCCGTCCGCGCACCGCCTGCCATTCGAGGATCGAGCGCCCGGAGGCGTCGAGCACTTCGAGCGCCCGCACGATACGCTGGCCGTCGGTCGGCCTGAGTTGCATGGCCATAGCCGAATCCTCGTGCATCAGCAGGCGATGCAGCCTTTCGGCCCCTTGCTCCTTGAGCTCGTAGCGCCAGCGCTCGCGGACGGACGCCGGAATGTCCGGCATATCCGAGATGCCTTCGGTCAGCGCGCGGAAGTAGAGCCCGGTGCCGCCGACGAAAGCGACCGGACGGCCCGACAGCACGCCGTCTTCGATCAGCTTTGTCACGTCGCGCAGCCAGGCGCCGGTGGAATAGGCGGTGGCGGGATGGACATGGCCGTAAAGGAAATGCGGAACGCGTGCCATTTCGGCGGCGCTCGGCCGCGCCGTCAGGACGTCGAGCACCGAATAGCCCTGCATGGAATCGGTGTTGACGATGATCCCGCCATTGCGTTCGGCGAGATCGAGCGCCAGCGCCGACTTGCCGCTGGCGGTCGGCCCGGCTATCAGGGTCGCGTTCTTGATGCGGCCTTCGCCCGCCTGCCTGCCGGAATCTTCGATGCCGCTGATCGCCACTTTAGTGTCCCGTCCAGAAGCCCGCGCCGTGCCGGCCTCGCTTGCGAATATGGCCTTGCGGGCCGCCGGCGCAAGCGCCGTTCATTGGCTGGCTGAGGACGTCGCCTGCGACCTCGTTTTGCCGCAGACGCCGGATATCGGCAAAATGACCGCCAATCTGCGCGCGGCGCTGGCTTCCGAGCCGGTCGACGTCATCGTCCAACCGGCCGAAGGCAGGCGCAAGAAGATCCTGCTCGCCGATATGGATTCGACCATGATCGACCAGGAATGCATCGACGAGCTTGCCGACGAGATCGGCGTCAAGGATCATGTGGCGGCGATCACCGCGCGCTCGATGAATGGCGAGATCGCCTTCGAGCCCGCCTTGCGCGAGCGCGTGGCCTTGCTGAAAGGCCTCGACACAGCCGTGGTCGACCGCATCATCGCCAACCGGCTGACGCTCGCCGCCGGCGGCCGGGCGCTGGTGCAAACGATGCGCGCCCATGGCGCCTGGACGGCGCTGGTCTCCGGCGGCTTCGACGTCTTCACCAGCCGCATCGCCGCCATGCTGGGCTTCCAGGAAAACCGCGCCAACCGCCTGATAGAGAAAGACGGCACGTTCACCGGCATGGTGGCCGAGCCGATCCTCGGCCGCGCCGCCAAGGCCGAAGCGCTGCTCAACATCGCGAAGAGGCTCGGACTGACCACCGAGGACGCGATTGCGGTTGGGGACGGCGCCAACGACCTCGATATGATCCGTCTTGCCGGCACTGGCATCGCGCTTCACGCCAAGCCGACGGTGGCCGAGCAGGCCCGCATCCGCATCGATCACGGCGATCTGACCGCGCTGCTCTATCTCCAGGGCTATCGCCGGGATGAGTTTTCAGAATGAAGCCGATCCGCACCGAGCGCCTGATCTTGCGCAACTGGGAAGAGCGCGACCGCGCGCTTTTCCACCGCATCAACTCCGACGAGCGCGTGATGGAATTCTTCCCGTTCCGCCGCGACCGTGCGACCGCCGACGCCATGATGGACGAATTCCGCGGCTGGATCGAGGAGGATGGCTACGGCTTCGCCGCCGCCGAGATAGTGGCCACCGGCGAATGCATCGGCTTCGTCGGCCTCCTGGATACGGATGATGTGCCATCGCTACCGGAAGGCACGATCGAGATCGGCTGGCGGCTGGCGCCGGAATTCTGGGGCAAGGGCTATGTCACCGAAGCGGCTGAAGCCTGGCTCGCCTATGGCTTCGAAACGTTTGGCGTCGACGAAATCGTATCGTTCGCGGTCGCCGACAATCATCGTTCGGTCGCAGTCATGAAGCGACTCGGCATGCAAGCCGATGCGGGCGCCGATTTCGATCATCCGAGCGTTCCCGACAGCCATCCGCATCTCAAGCGGCATGTCCTCTACAGGCTGTCGCGCCGCGACTGGCAGGCACGAAAAAGGGCGGCTCGCTAGCCGCCCTATTCATTGAAACACCAATCGGTTACCGGACGTTCCGGACTCAATCCATCCGGATCGTTACGAAGCGCAGTTCGCCGGTCTTCGACGCCAGCATCAAGAGCGCGTTCTTGCGGCCCTGCTCCTTCAGCGCGCCGATCCGGTCCATCACGTCCTTCGGCGTGCCGACCGATTCCTGCGCGATCTCGGTGATCACCTCGCCGGGCTGGATGCCCCGCTCGGCCGCCGCCGAATTCTTGGCGACGTCGGTGATGACCACGCCGGACACATCGGCCGCGATGCCGAACTTCTGCCGTGTCTGGTCGTTGAGCTCGCCGACCGTCATGCCAAGCACCGAGGCCGTCGACACCGGAGGCGTCGCCTTGTCGCCCTTGTCCTGGTCGGTGTTGCCGTTCTCGCCGCTGGCCAGCTTCTCGCCGTCCTCCAGCCGTCCGAGCGTCACCTTGACGGTCTGCTCGACGCCCTTGCGCACGATGACGACGTCGACCGCCTTGCCGACCGGGCTTTCGGCGACGACACGCGGCAAGTCGCGCATTTCATGGATATCCTTGCCGTCGAACTTGATGATGACGTCGCCGGCCTGCACCGACCCGTTGTCGACCGGCCCGCCCTTGATGACGCCGGCCACCAGCGCGCCCTTTGCGGTCGCCATGCCGAGGCTTTCGGCGATGTCCGCCGTCACCGGCTGGATGCGCACGCCAAGCCAGCCGCGCCGCGTCTCGCCATATTGGCGAAGCTGATCGACGACGCCGGCGGCAAGCTGCGAAGGGATGGAAAAACCGATGCCGATCGAGCCACCCGACGGCGAGATGATTGCCGTATTGATGCCGATGACCTCGCCCTCGGCATTGAACAGCGGGCCGCCGGAATTGCCGCGGTTGATGGCGGCGTCGGTCTGGATGAAGTCGTCATAGGGGCCGGAATTGATGTCGCGGTTGCGCGCCGAGACGATGCCGACCGTCACCGTGCCGCCCAGGCCGAACGGATTGCCAATCGCCATCACCCAGTCGCCGACGCGCATCTTGGTGGAATCGCCGAATTTCACCGCCGTCAGCTTGTGACCCTTGGGGTCGACCTTCAGCACCGCGACATCGGTCTTGGTGTCGGTGCCGACGAGCGTCGCCTTCAGCGTGACGCCGTCGGAGAAATTGACCTCGATATCGTCGGCATCGGCGATGACGTGGTTGTTGGTCACCACAATACCCTGCTCGGCGTCGACGACGAAGCCGGAGCCGAGCGACTGCACCTTCTGCCCGGCGCCGCCCTTGTCGCCGCCACGGTTCTTGAAGAAATCGTCGAAGAAGTCCTGGAACGGCGAGCCCTCGGGCAGCTGCGGCATCGGCACCGCGCCCGGCCCTTCCGTGCCTTTCACCGTCTGTGAGGTCGAGATGTTGACCACCGCGCCAAGCAGGCGCTCGGCGAGATCGGCGACCGAGGGCGGCCCGTCGGAGGCGATCGTCGGCGTGACGAAGGACGGGACGGCAACAATGCCGACCGCGAATGCGGTGGCGCCGGCGAAGACCATGCGCCGCGCCGCGCGCAACAGGGTGTCGGATATCATCGTGGCCTCCCGGTGTGTCTGAAAAGGGCAGGCGTTTTCCGCAAAGACGCCCTGTTCGGCTCATGTTGGCAAGAAATACGGCACGTTTGCGGCTATGCCAATCTTCTCAGGATAAATCGTCCGTCGCCGCGGCACCAATGAATTTCATCAGCCGCGAACCAGCCACACAATGGCGACGCCAACCGCGATTGCCGCCAATCCTCCGAACCGCAGCGCGTTCTCGGGCATCGACTGCATTTCGCTCGCCAGTTTCCGGGCAAGGCCCGGAAACCCGCCATAGACCAGGCCCTCTATCACCAGGACCAGCCCGATCGCCGCGACAAAGTCCTGCACCGCCGCTACTGGGCGGTGCCGGGTTGCGCGGCCGGTGCGGCAGGCGTCGCGGGCGCGGCCGGCTGCCCGGGCTGAGGCTTGCTGCCCGGATCGCGGAAGTAGCGGAAGAACTCGGATTCGGGCGAGAGCACCATCGTCGTTCCGGTGCTGTCCAGCGCCGTGCCGTAGGCATTCATCGAGCGATAGAAATCGAAGAAGGCCGGGTCGCGCTTATAGGCGTCCGCGAAGGTCGCGCTGCGCTGCGCCTCGCCCTCACCGCGCAGGATCTCCGATTCCTTCTGCGCCTCGGCGACGATCTCGACGACCTCGCGGTCGGCACGCGCCCTGATGCGCTGCGCCGCCTCGTTGCCGCGCGCCCTCAGACGCTCGGCTTCCGCCAGGCGCTCGGCCTTCATGCGGTCATAGGTCTGCTGCGAGACCTCCGCCGTCAGGTCGGTCCGGCGGATGCGCACATCCTCGATGTCGAGGCCGAGTGAGGTCGCATCGGGGCGAAGCTGATCGCGCACCTCGCGCATCATGACGCCGCGTTCCTCCGAAAGCGCGGCCTCGAAGTCGCGCAGGCCGTAGACACGGCGAAGCGCCGCATCGAGACGTGTCCGCAGCCGTGCCTCGGCCAGTTCAACCTGACCGGACACCGCCGCGCGGAACGTGCGCGGATCCGAGATGCGATAGGCGATGAAGGCGTCGACCTCGTAGAACTTGCCGCCCGAGACCTGGACGCGGATGTTGTCGAGGTCGAAGCGCATCACCCGCTTCTCGACCATCTGCACGCTGTCGGCATCGAAGAAGGCGAACGGCGCCTTGAAGTAGATGCCGGGCTCGTTCTTGACGTCGATGATCTCGCCGAACCTGAGCACGATCGCCTGCTGGCCGGCATTGACGACGAACACCGCGGAGTAGAGCAGGAACAGAAGGACAGCCGCGATGACGGCGATGATGGGAAGACGGTTGGCCATCACTGGTTGCCTCCGGTCGTGACGCCGCTCAGTGGGGCCGGCGCCGGCTGCGCTTTCGGCTGCAAAGCCGGCAGCGGCAGGTAAGGCAGCACGCCCTGACCGTTCCCCTGCTCGACGACGACCTTGTTGGAGTCCTTCAGGATCTTCTCCATGGTTTCGAGGTAGAGGCGCTTGCGCGTGACGTCGGGCGCCTTGGCATATTCGTTGTAGACGGAGATGAAGCGCTGCGCCTCGCCTTCCGCCTCCTGCACCACGCGGTTCTTGTAGGCGGCGGCGTCCTCGCGGACCTGAGCCGCCTGGCCGCGCGCCTGGCCGAGCTTCTGGTTGGAATACTGGTTGGCCTGCTCGACGAACTTGTCCTCGTCCTGCTCGGCGCGCTGCACCTCGTCGAACGCATCGGCCACCTCGCGCGGGGGCGCTGCGTCCTCGATCGAGACTGCGTTGACCTGGAGACCGGTCTTGTAGCCGTCGAGCGTGCCCTGGATGATCTCGCGCACCCCGGTTGCGATACCCTGGCGGTCGTCGCGGAAGATGTCCTGCGCCGGCCGCCGGCCGACGACTTCGCGCATGGCGCTCTCGGCGACCTGGGTCAGCATGCCGTCAGGATCTGAAACATCGAACAGATAGGCTTTGGGATCGGAGACCTGGTAGGCGACCGAGAACTGCACGTTGACGATGTTCTGGTCGCCGGAGAGCATCAGCCCGGAGCCGCTGCTCGACCCGCCGCCGATGCTGACGAGCTGCTCGGAGATCTTGGCGGTCTCGACCGTTTCGATCGGCCACCAGTGGAAATGCAGGCCCGGCTGCGAAAGCTCGGACTTCGGCTGGCCGAAGCGCAGTTCGACCGCAACCTCGTCGGGCTGCACGGTGTAGATCGCCTTGAAGGCCCACAGCACGATGAGCGCCACCGCGATCAGCCCGAGCACGGCCGGGCTCGCGCCGCCGCCGCCCGGAAGCGCGCGTCGCAGCCTGTCCTGGCCGCGGCGGATGATGTCCTCGAGATCGGGGGGCGAACCCTGCGGGCCGCTTGGCCCTTTCGGTCCCTGCCCCCAGGGCCCCTGATTGCCGCCGCCGCCCCATGGGCCGCCGCCACCGCTCTTGTCGTTCCAGGGCATGAATGTCCTTTCGCTTCGGTTCCCTCGGGCCTTGCGGCGCAATCCTAGCGCATGACCACGAAAACCCATATCGGTTTTCGAAAAGGAATCATGCCCCAAAATCAAAGTATTACGGCGGCCTGTTGCGCGTCCGGTTGGACGCGCGCCGCTGCAACACCGTTCTTCTATAGGGACGCCTTGACCCGCTTTCAACGCGATGTGCCATCGTCCCGTGCGATTTGGACGGATAGCGACCCTTTGTCGTCGTCAACGATCGTCGCGCCGGCGCTCGTAAACCGTGTAACGCGTGGCGTGGCTGTCTTTCTCTCCGGCAGGAAAATCCTCGGCGCTGACGACTTGCCAGATGCTTGGATCGATCGGCGGGAAATGCGCATCGCCATCGACGCTGGCCAGCACATGGGTCACATGCAGCCGGTCGGCAAGCGGCAAGGCCTGGGCATAGATCTCGCCGCCACCGACCACGCAGACCTCCTCAGCTCCCGCCATGCAGCGTCCGCGCACCCTGGCCAGCGCGATCGCGTCATCCAGCGAGTGGGCCACCTCGATGCCCTCGGCGCGCCAGGCCTTGTCGCGCGTCACCACGATATTGAGCCGGCCGGGCAGCGGCCGGCCGATGCCTTCATAGGTCTTGCGGCCCATGATGATCGGCTTGCCCATCGTGTCGGCCTTGAAGCGCTTGAGATCGGTGGAAAGCCGCCACGGCAGGCCGCCTTCGCGGCCGATCACGCCGTTTTCGGCGATGGCGACATAGATCGCGATATCCATCAGCCGCCGTTCCCGCCATTGTCCGACGGCTCAAGCAGAAGGATGTCGATATCGTGCTCGGGATAAAAATCCTTCGCGGTGACCTCGAACGTCGTCGGCCCGACCTTTTTGACATTGTCGCCGCAAAAGGAGACGAGGTTTTTTGGGCTGCCCTTGTCGATAGTGAGCTTGAAATCGCCAATCGTCCCGGCCGCCCAGTTGCCGCCGGTGGTCAGGATATAGGCGATGCGGCTCTCGTAATATTTCGGATAACCGTCCGGATTTGCCTTGGCCGCCTTGCGCACCGCGTTCTCGAACGTCTGATCCATGCAATAGCGGGTCTTGTAGGCCGCATACTGGCCCTGGAACTGCCCATCATAGAAAAAGCTGACCGAGGAGGTGCCCCCGACGCTGGGCTTGTAGCGGTGCGAGACATGAACCTCCTTGTTGGCCGGGAAGGTCGAGCGCCACCAGTAGGTCGAGCGCAGCTGCCAGAACGGCGCAAAGGTGGTTTGCATGCCCGAGCCGTCATCGGCGGTATCTTCGATGATGATGCCGCGATCTTCCCAGTCCTTGGCGATATCCTTGGGCAGCTTCGCCAGCGCCGCCTTGGCGGCGCCGCCGAATGGATAGAGCGGCACGTTCTGCGCCTTGAGGTCGGCGGTGATGTCGATGCCGAGCGCCAGCGCCTTTTGCTCCAGCTGCGGCTTCGCATCGACGCCGTCGATCGTCACCTCGAAGCCGAGGAAATTATCGCTCTGAGCCTCCGGGATTGCCGGCATCTCGTTCGGATCGCCCTCGATGTCGGGCATCGGGAACGCGACTATGGAGCTGACATCCTTGTCGGTGTTGTTGCGGAAGACATAGTCGACCGTCACCTTCTCCGGCGAGATGAAAAGGTCCTCGCTCTGCATGGCGACGGCGTCGCTGCGCGACAGGATCAGCCCGCCTGTGCCGAGCTCGGCGACGGAATCATTGGCGAAGGCCGGAGCGGCCGTTATTACAAGCGCTGCGGTCGTTACGGTGCGTAACATGGACCCCCTCCTCTGTGCCGCGATACCCGGATCAGCCGGATGCGCTCTTCCATCTACCCGTTCAAGATAGCGTTTCAAAGCCCTTCGTCACCGGATACGGGTACTTCTGGACACCGCGTCGCCGATCGGGCAGGAGATCGCCATGCGCAAGCTTCTCGTCATCGGCATCGGCGCCGGCAATCCCGACCACATGACGGTCCAGGCCATCGACGGCCTGAACCGCGCCGACGCGCTGTTCATTCCCGACAAGGGAGCGAAGAAGAACGATCTTGCCGATCTGCGCCGGCAGATCTGCGACCGCTTCGTCACCAATCCGAAATCGCGCCGGGTCGAGTTCGATGTGCCGGTTCGGGCCGAACCGACATCGTCCTATCGTGTGACAGTCGACGACTGGCACGAAGCGATCGCCGATATCTATGAGGCTCTGATCCGCGACGAGCTTGCCGAAGATGGCTGCGGCGCGTTCCTGATCTGGGGCGATCCGTCGCTCTATGACAGCGCGCTGCGCATCCTCGAGCGCGTGCGCCTGAGAGGCAATGTCGGTTTCGAGCTCGAGGTCATCCCCGGCATCACCGCGATCCAGGCGCTGGCCGCCGCCCACGCGACCGCGCTCAACCGCATCGGCGATTCGATCCTGGTGACGACCGGTCGCCGGTTAACCGAAGAAGGACTGCCAGCCAATGCCGGCTCCACCGTCGTCATGCTCGACGGCAAATGCGCCTTCAACACGCTTGCCGACAAGGACGTCCTTATCCAGTGGGGCGCCTATCTCGGCACGCCCGACGAGATCGTCATCTCCGGACGCCTGGGCGACGTCGGTGCCGAAATCGAAAGGGTTCGTGAAGACGCCAGACGAAAGAAGGGCTGGATCATGGACATTTATCTGCTGAGAAATCAGGGAATCAGGCAGTAGGGAATAGGGAATAGGCAGTAGAATAATGGGCAATTGGAGGCCTCGGTTTTCAAGCATCCAAGACATCTTGTCCTTCTGCCTACTGCCTACTGCCTACTGCCTCATCCAGCATCGATCTCCGCCTGCAGAGCCTGCATATGGACGGCGGCGGCCGATGAAGCGGCGCGCTCTATGGCGCGAAACCGGCTGACGACCGCCAAACCCGCCGATGTCAATTGCGCGCCGCCGCCCTTGCGGCCGCCGGTCTGCGCCGCGACCAGCGGCTTGCCGAACACGCGGTTCATGTCCTCGACCAGATCCCAGGCGTGCTTATAGGACATCTCCATGCCGCGCGCCGCGGCCGAGATCGAGCCGAAGGCGGCGATCTGCTCCAGCAATTCGATCTTGCCCGGGCCGATCCGGCCATCGGGGTCGAGGTTTATCCGCAGGCTGAGCGACGGCATTTCATCTCCTCGGATTCCACCGCACGACAATAGTCCCTATGGGAAGGACGCGCTATTCCAAATATACATAGCGACATGATCGAGATCCTCAAACGCCGACTTCGGCAGGCAGGCCGGCGCCGGTGTTTGCGCGATCGAAGCTCACCGTCTTGATGACCGCGAAGACCTGGTTTCCCAGCTTGAGGCCAAGCGCCTGCCGCGATTGCTCGGTGATCCGCGCGATCACAACCGCGCCATGGCAATCGATGCCGATCTCGACCTCGGGCCCCTCGCCCGGCTTCATGCCGACGATCGTTCCCGACAGGATATTGAGCGCGCTGAGGCCGGCGGGTTTCTCGGTGGCGACCATCACGTCGCGGGCCCGGATGCGAATGCGCACCGGAGCGCCCGCCGCCCGCGCCAGTTTCGGCACGCGGATTTCGCCGGCCTGCGAGGCAAGCACCGTCATGCCAAAGACCTCGTCGTGACGCAGGACTTTGGTGTCGAGCACCGCTCCGCCCTCGCCGCGCTCCTCCGCCGGCAGCAGATCCAGCCGCTGCATGATCGCCTCGGTCGGCCCCGCGGCCGCGACCTTGCCTTGCGAAAGCACCACGACGTCGCTCGCGAGCCGCGCCACCTCGGCGACGGAATGGCTGACATAGACGATCGGGATCTTCGTCTCGTCGCGCAGCCGTTCGATATAGGGCAGGATCTCGGCCTTGCGCGCTTCGTCGAGCGATGCGAGCGGCTCGTCCATCAGAAGCAGTTTCGGGCTGGCAAGCAGCGCGCGGCCGATCGCGACACGCTGCTTTTCGCCGCCCGACAGTTTCGCCGGCCGACGGTCGAGCAGGTGACCGATGCCGAGCAGGTCGACCACCGCATCCATCTTGGCGTAGCGTTCGGACGCCGGCGTGAACCAGCGACCGTAGCGCAGATTGCCGGCGACGCTCATATGCGGGAACAGCCGCGCATCCTGGAACACCATGCCGATGCGCCGCTTGTGCATGGGCACGAAGATCCGCGCGGCGGTGTCGACCAGCACGTTGCCGTCGGCCGAGATGCGCCCCGTGTCCGGACGGATCAGGCCCGCGATCAGGTTGATCAGCGTCGACTTGCCCGAGCCCGATGGCCCGAACAGCGCCGTCAGCCGGCCGGCGCTCTCGAAACGCGTCTCCAGGGCGAATTCGCCCAGCTGATGGCGGATATCGACGGAGACCGTCATTCGATGTCCATCCGCCGGCCGACGCGGCGCGCCAGCACTTCCGAGGCGATTAGCGCGACCATTGAGATGACGATCGAGATCAGCGTCAGCCTGAGCGCGCCTTCGTCGCCGCCAGGCACCTGCGTGAAGGTGTAGATCGCCGAGGGCAGCGTCTGTGTCTCGTTGGGGATGTTGGAGACAAAGGTGATGGTGGCGCCGAATTCGCCCATCGCCTTGGCGAAGGAAAGGATCGCGCCGGCGATCAGGCCGGGCAGGATCAACGGCAGCGTGATGGTGGCGAACACCCAGAGCGAGTTGGCGCCGAGTGTGCCGGCGGCGGCCTCCATCTTGCGGTCGACCGCCTCGATCGACAGTCGGATGGCGCGCACCATCAACGGGAAGCCCATGACCCCGCAGGCCAGTGCCGCGCCCGTCCAGCGGAACGAGAAGACAATGCCGAAATGCTCGGCAAGGAAAGCGCCGGCCGGCCCGCGCCGGCCGAAGGTGAGCAACAGCAGATAACCGGTCACCACCGGCGGCAGGATCAGCGGCAGATGCACCAGCCCGTTGAGCAGCGTCTTGCCCCAGAAACGCCCCCGCGCGAGCAGGAGCGCGATCAGGATGCCCGGCGGCAGGCTGGCGATCATCGCCACCGTCGCCACCTTGATCGACAGCCGCACCGCATTCCATTCGTCGGGAGTGAGGTCCAGCAGCCAGTTCATAATTGTGTTTGCGCGGCCTTTCTCAGTTGCTCGGTGCGAGCACCGTGAAGCCCTGCTCCTTGAACAGGTCGGCGGCCTTGGCCGACTCGACGCATTTCAGGAAGGCCGCCGCATCCTTGTCCTTCGAATCGGCGGTCTGGGCAATCGGGTAGATGATCGGCGGATGCGAATCTTCCGGGAAGGTGCCGACGACCTTGACGCCCTTTTCGGCATGCGCGTCGGTGGCGTAGACGATGCCCAGAGCCGCCTCGCCCGTCGACACCAGCTTGAGAGCTGCACGCACATTCTCGGCCTGCGCGATCTTGCCCTCGACCGACGACCAGACGCCCAGCGATTCCAACGCCGCCTTGCCGTATTTGCCGGCCGGCACGGCCTTGAAATCGCCCATGGCAAGCCTGCCGTCGCCGATCAGCTTGGCGAGGTCGAAGCCCTTCTCGATCTTGGTCTCGACCGCGGAATCCTTCGGCGCCACCAGCACGATCTGGTTGCCGAGCAGCTTCACTTCGGTATCAGGCTTGGTCAGCTTCTTGTCGGAGAGATATTTCATCCAGTCGAGGTCGGCCGAGACGAAGATGTCGGCCGGCGCGCCGCCTTCGATCTGCTTGGCGAGCGCCGAGCTCGCCGCGTAGGAAATGGTCGCTGCTTCGCCGACTTCCGGCTCGCAGGCCTTGTTGACCGCGTCGAGCGCTTCCTTGAGGCTGGCCGCGGCAAACACGACCACCTTGTCGTCGGCATGGGCCGTCGGCACCGCCGTCATCAGCATCGCTGTCAGACCGCCAATTGCGGCCGCCTTCAACCCGAAACCCTTGCCCGTCATGCAGTCTCTCCGTGGTTTCAAAATCCGTACCGCCCAAAGCCTTGGACCGATATATCCGTCTGAACATAACAAGGGAAGGCTTTTCACCTGTCGCGGCATTGTGCGCCGGCGCGATCTCAGCCTACGGTGAATGCGAAACGGAAGGGCGAAGCTCAAAGAGAGACGCGTGAAGATCAGCGCCTGCAACACCTCAAGGGCAAGGTGACCGAGATCGTCAAGGGAAGCCACCGCTTCGCATGTCAGATCGACATCGGCGGCGACGCGTCAGTCACCGCGTCAATCACCAAGCGGTCGCCGACCTCGCGCTCGAGAAGGGCAAGCAGGCCTATGCGGTAATCAAGGCCTCGGACGTCATGGTTGGCATCGATTAAGCCGAAGCTGGCTCATACCGCGATAGGCGCCTTGATATTCGCGTCCGCGAAATAATTCTCGAGGCGGAAATCCTCGAAGCGGAAGGCGAAGAGGTCCTTCACCTCCGGATTGATCCACATCGTCGGCAAGGCCTTGGGCGTGCGCCGGAGCTGCTCGCGCGCCTGCTCGAAATGGTTCGAATAAAGATGCGCATCGCCCAGCGTGTGAACGAAGTCGCCGGGCTTCAGCCCGGTGACCTGCGCCACCATGAGGGTGAGCAAGGCATAGGAGGCGATGTTGAACGGCACGCCGAGGAAAATATCGCCCGAGCGCTGGTAAAGCTGGCACGAGAGCCGGCCTTCCGAAACATAGAACTGGAACAGGCAGTGGCAGGGCGGCAGCGCCATCGCCTCGACTTCGGCCGGGTTCCAGGCCGAGACGATCAGCCGGCGCGAGTTAGGATTCCGGCGTATCTCCTTCAAAAGGCCCGCAATCTGGTCGATCTCGCCGCCACGCCCGTCCGGCCATGAGCGCCATTGCTTGCCATAGACCGGCCCGAGATCGCCGTTCTCGTCGGCCCATTCGTCCCAGATGGTGACGCCATGATCATTGAGATATTTGATGTTGGTGTCGCCGGCCAGAAACCACAAAAGCTCGTGGATGATCGACTTCAGATGCAGCTTCTTGGTGGTCGTAACCGGAAAGCCGCGCGAAAGGTCGAAGCGCATCTGGTAGCCGAACACCGAGCGCGTGCCTGTCCCCGTACGGTCGCCACGGTCGATGCCATTCTCCAGCACATGCTTCAACAGGTCGAGATATTGGCGCATCGGCTCCGCCTCGATTCGGGTGACATATAATCATAGCGAATGTGCGCGCCGACGCCACGTCTGTCTGAAATCCTTCCCTACGCGAGGCGGCAGGACCTTTTCAGAATTCGCTCTGGCGAGTCGAATAGCGTGGTTTTCGAGAACCGGAGCGGAGCGTACTTAAAGTACGTGAGCACCGGAAGCGCAGAAAACCGCGCTAGTCGGCCGCCAGAGTAGAATTATCAAAAGGTCCTACAGAGAGCCGAGTTTGCCGAGATCCTTGGCAACCAGATAATAGAAGGTCACGCGGCTCTTGGTGTTGTCGGCCTGCATCGCCTTGCAGGTCTTCTCGATCGAGGCATTCGCCTTTGCGGCATCGGCGATGCCGAGCTTCTTGCCGATCCAGTTCTCCCGCACGCGATCGAGTTCCTTCGGGTCGGTGCAGGACACCAGCGAGGAATCGCGGTTCCTGAGCGCAATGCCCAGATGCTTGACGATCTTATCGACCGCGTCGGCGCTGGCGCCGGCATCATATTTCTTCACATCCGCAAGATAGTCGGCCATCAAACTTCCCCTCGTCGGCGCCACGGATCCGGTCGATGAGGGTTGTGGCGCGCCGCGCAACCTGTGCGCTAGGTCAGAGACTCCTCACCGGCAGCGAGATTTGATTGAGTAGGCGCGCAAGTCAACCCTTGGCTGCCGTTTGGCACAACCGGTTAAGCGCCGGTTTTGGCCTTTATTTTTCCCTCGCCGCTCCCTATATACGGTTCGTCGGTTTGACCGACTATGGCGATAAACAGGCGATGAAATAAGCCGTTCGGACCCGGGGGCGGTACCCGGCGCCTCCACCAAAAACCGCTCTGGCTGACGGAGCGGCTTTTGCTGGGGGCGAAATAGGATCGACGAAGGTGTAAAGATCGTACTTTTGCCCGGCATTGTACCACCGTTATCGGGCTAAACTTATAGTTGCCAACGACAACTATGCGGAAGCTCGTCTCGCTGCTTAATGCGGCGCGAACGCTTCAAATCAAGCCCTAGGGGTTCGCACTTCTAGGCGGGGTTCGGAGGTACCTGGCAACAGAAACCTCCACCTTTCCCCTCTTTGCTTCTCCAACCAACCGAACGGCCAAGGCTCGTCCGGCGCCTGATGCGCGGACACAGCCTTGCCGCCCATCATCCATGGACAGGCGATGCAAGACGATACCGATCGATTTTTCGTGCTGACCGGCGGCCCCGGCTCCGGCAAGACCACGCTGATCGAGGCGCTGAAAGCTGCGGGGTTCGCGACCGCGCCCGAAGCCGGGCGCGGCATCATCCGCGACCAGATGGCCATCGGCGGCCCTGCCCTTCCCTGGCAGGACCGCGCGTTCTTTGCCGAGCTGATGCTGTCTTGGGAGCTGCGCTCCTGGCACGCCGCACATAACGAACCCGGCCGGGTGTTCTTCGACCGCGGCGCGCCCGACACGATCGGCTACCTCAGGCTCTGCGGCCTGCCGGTGCCGGACCACATCACGAGCGCGGCTGAAAAATTCCGCTACGCGCGCCGCGTCTTCGTCGCCCCGCCATGGCCGGAGATTTTCACTCAGGACGAGGAGCGCCGGCAAACGCTCGACGAAGCCGAGCGCACATTCCGTTCGGTGACGGGCGTGTATGCGGAGCTCGGCTACGATCTGGTGCCGTTGCCTCTCGCTGCGGTCGATGAACGGGTGCGCTTCGTCCTCGATCAAACAGCTTCGCGAAGGACATGAAAAAGGCCGGGATCGACCCGGCCTTTCTATCTTCTCAACGGCTGTCCTACTCCGCCGGCGCTTCGACCGCTTCGCGCGCGCGGCCGAGCGTCAGCTTGGCCAGAGTGAAGGAGATCACGGCGCACAGCGCGATGCCCGCCACCATCGGCAGCGGCGTGCCGTCGAAGAAGATACCGGCGACGCCCATCGCCAGCGCGCCGATGGCGAAGTGCAGCGTGCCCATCAGCGCCGAGGCCGTGCCGGCGATCTCGCCATGCTCTTCCATCGCCAGCACCGAGGTGGTGGGGATGACGAGGCCGAGGAAACCGTAGCCGACAAAAAGCAGCGCGGCCATCACGTCGAGCCGGTCGACGCCGGAGGCCATGATCGCGAACAGCGCCACCATTACCGTGGCATAGCCGGTGACCGCCACCCAGACGACGCGCTTCAACCCGAAGCGGTCGGCCAGCAACCCGGTCAGCTGCGACATGCCGATGAACGCGACCGCGTTGATCGAGAAGAACACGCTGTAGACCGACGGCGACAGGCCGTAATGGTCGATCAGGATGAAGGACGAGCTCGACAGATAGACGAAGAAGCTCGCAATGCCGAAGCCGGCGATCGCCACCAGGCCGAGGAAGTTGCGGTCGCCCATCAGGTAGCGGTAGCCGGCAAGCGCCGTGCCGAAGGATGAACCGGCGCGCTCTTCGACGGGCCGCGTCTCCTTGAGCGAGGTGGCAAGCAGGATGGTGGCCAAAGCGGCCGCGCCCGTCACCGTCCAGAACACGGCGCGCCAGCCGAAGCTCTCGATGATCTGGCTGCCGGTCAGCGGCGCCAGAATCGGCGACACCGAGAAGACCAGCATCAAGAGCGACATCAGCTTGGCGGCCTCGTTGCCGGTGTGCAGGTCGCGCACGATGGCGCGCGGCACCGCCATGCCGGCGCTGGCGCCAAGCCCTTGCAGAAAGCGGAAGGCGATCAGCCACTCGATGGTCGGCGCCATCGCCGAGCCGACGCCGCCGACCATGAACAGCGCTAGGCCGGCGTAAAGCGGCGTCTTGCGGCCGACCATGTCGGAGATCGGGCCGACGACGATCTGCCCAAAACCCATCGACAGAAAGAAGATCAGAAGGCTCATCTGCACGGCGGCGGTGCCGGCATGCAGGTCCTGGCCGATCGAAGGCAGCGCGGGAAGATACATATCGATCGCAAATGGGCCGATCGCGGACAACAAGCCGAGCACGACCGCGATGCGGAGGAATTTGGGACTCATGATAAGGCTCTTTCGGATCTGGTTGCCGCCGCAAAATGCCGGCGTCTGAACCCAGGACGTTCCATCCCGCGGAAATCCTACGTCCAAGGGCGAATTTCTTCGCCCTTTCCGTGCGGGCTTCCTTTATTGTGTCCACAAATTTAGACAGGCTTGTCCAATTCGTCAATCACCGCTATATAGATTTTTCATGAAGCACGGCGTTTCTCCTGACACTTTCCCGCCACGCAGCCACGAGGCCAAGCGCGTGTCGGTGGTCGACGCCGCCGCTTCCGTTTTCTGCCGCGAAGGCTATGCCGGCGCCAATATCGACCTGATCGCGGCCGAGGCCGGCGTTTCACGGCAGACCGTCTACAACCACCATGGCGACAAGGAAAAGCTGTTCGTCGCGGTCGTACGCGACCTGACGGAGCGCTGCAATGCCGGCATCTTCGCCACCATCGCCAGCTTTCCCGATCAGCCCACGGACCTGGAAGCCGACCTGATCGCCTTCGCCGTGCGCATGAACCGCAACTGCATCTGCAACCGCGACGGCCGTTTCCTGCGCAAGCTGATCCAGGCCGAAGGCGAGCGTTATCCGGAGCTGTTTGCCGAATGGCGCGAGCAAGGCCCGGGCCGTACCTGGTCGGCGCTTGCCGCGCGCTTTGCCCGGCTTGCCTTCGCCGGCCACCTGTCGATCGGCGACCCCGACGTCGCGGCGCGTCAGTTCTTCGCCCTCGTCAACGCCGAGCTTCAGATCACTTTCATGCTGGGCGGCGTGCCCACCGAGGAAGAGGTGCTGCGCTCGGCCACGAACGGCGTGCGGACCTTTCTCGGCGCCTTCGCCAGAAGGAAATCGCCAGCCGCCAAGCAGGCTGCGCTCGCTCACGCCTGAGCCATCAAATCGCCGGCACCCCTCTTGGCCTCACGGCTTTGCGCCTATATGCGGTTTACGCCGCGCTCAAGCTTGATTACAGCTATGCGGACGATTCAACGGAACCCGACCATCAGATGGCCGACGACCACATCCGCTACGACATTCTGGCCCAGGAGGCTCTGCGCGGTGTCATGCGCAAGGTCCTGGCCGAGGTCGCGCGCACCGGCCTTCCGGGAAATCATCATTTCTTCATCACCTTCCTGACCGGCGCGCCGGGCGTGCGCATTTCGTCCAGGCTGCGCGAGCGCTATCCGGAGCAGATGACCATTGTCATTCAGTTCCAGTACTGGGACCTCAAGGTGACGGATGCCGGCTTCGAGGTCGGGCTTTCCTTCTCCGACGTGCCGGAAAAGCTCGAAATCCCCTTCTCCGCCGTGCGCGGCTTCTACGATCCGTCGGTCAATTTCGAGCTCGAATTCGACGTCAAGACGGAAAGCGCCGAAGACGAGGCCGCGGCTCCGGCCCCCGAACCGGTCGCCGTCGTTCCCGAGAAGAAGGCGGAAAACAAGAAGAAGGCCGCCGAGGCCGAAAAGAAGCAGGCGGTCGCCGAGACCGGCGCCAAGGGCGCCGACGTCGTTTCGCTCGACGCCTTCCGCAAGAAGTAGCCCGGCGCCATGGGCGAGGTCATCAATCTCCGCCAGGCCCGCAAGCATAAAGCGCGCACCGAGAAGGAACGCCGGGCCGGCGAGAACCGGGCGCTGCACGGCCGCTCGAAGACAGAGCGCGAGCGTGACAGGCTGACATCGCAGAAGGCCGAGAAATTCGTGGCCGGCCATCGCCGGGAAAAACCCGACGACCCTGGCGAGCGCTGAGTCCTGCAATGGCCGCGGTCGAGAAACGTTCGGTAACGATCCGCGGTCACCGCACCAGCTTTTCCCTGGAACAGCCCTTCTATGACGACCTCATCGCCATCGCCGCCGAGCGCTCGCTGTCGCTCGCGGCCTTGGTCGCGGAGATCGACGAGACTCGGACCCGCGATGCGAACCTGTCATCCGCGCTGAGGCTCTACGTGCTGGCCTGGGCAAAACGCGGCGGCGCCGCGTCCTAGACCGCGCTATCGCTGATGCTTTGTTGCGTCTTGCGCTTTGCGCCGAAGCTCAGCAATGCCGTGCGGTCGCGTTCCTCCGCCTGCTTTTTCGACCTTACCCGCATCATGTCTTTCCAGCCGATATAGCCGACGAGCCGTTCATCCTCGCGTGAGACGACCGGCAGATGCGAGACATTGGCGAGCAAAAGCTTGTCGGAAAGCGCTTCGAGATATTCGTCCGGATAGGCCAGCGTGATCTTGTTGCCGGCCAGCAATTCGCCCAGCGTCGCCTTGCGATGCTTGCCGTTACGGCGCCAGCGCAGGATCGCCGGCGGATCGATGACGCCGAGCACATGCCCCGCTTCATCGATGACCGGGAAGCTCGGATGCCGCGTGTCCGGAGCGGTCAGGAAGGCTGCCGCGCCATGTAGCGTCATCGTTCCCGGCACGCTCTGGACCTTGGTGGTCATCACTTCCTTGACCCTGGTCAGGGCGAAAGGATCGACACGATATTCGCGCACGAGATGGTGCCCACGCCGCGCCACTTTTTCGGTCAGGATCGAGCGCTTCATCAACAGCACGGTGACCGCATGCGCGGTGGCGGAGGCCGCAATCAGCGGCACCAGCACATGCGTGTTGCCGGTAAGCTCGGTGGCAAAGAAGGTCGCGGTCAGCGGCGCGCGCATGGTGCCGCCCATCGTCGCCGCCATCGCCAGCAGCGGCCAGAAGCCGGGGCTTGCCTCGGGCAGGATACCCGAAAGCACCGCGCCCATCGCGCCGCCCATGATGAGCAGCGGCGCCAGCACGCCTCCCGAGGTCCCAGACCCCAGCGCAACCGACCAGATGACGGCCTTCACCACCAAAAGCAGCAGCGCGGCGGTGGCGACGGTGCGGCCGTCGAGCATGTTGGCGATGTTGTCGTAGCCGACGCCAAGCGCGTGCGGCTCGATAAGTCCGCCGATGCCGACCACCAGGCCGCCGATCATCGGCCACCACATCCAGTGTATCGGCAGCTTCAGGAAGGCATCCTCGCAGGCATAGACCAATTGCGTCAGCAGTCCCGAAAGCAGCCCGGCGGCGATGCCGACCAACACCCAGCCGCCCAGCCCGGCGATCGATGAATCCATGCTGCCTGAGAACGGAAAGATCGGGCTCGGCAGGTGAAGCAGGCTGCGCTCGACTTCCGCGACGATTGCCGCGACGGCGACGGGGATGAAGCTGCGCGGCGTCCATTCGAACAGGAGCAGTTCGACCGCAAGCATGATGGCGGCGATCGGCGTGCCGAACACCGTCGTCATGCCGGCCGCTGCACCCGCCACCAGCAGCGTCTTGCGCTCATTGTCGCTGACCGGCAGCATCTGCGCGATCAGCGAGCCGATGGCGCCACCGGTCATGATGATCGGGCCTTCGGCGCCGAACGGTCCGCCCGAGCCGATCGAGATCGCCGACGATAGCGGCTTCAGCACCGCGACCTTGGCGTCGAGCCGCGAGCGCCCGAGCAGGATTGCCTCGATGGCTTCAGGAATGCCGTGGCCGCGGATTTTCTCGCTGCCGAAGCGCGCCATCAAGCCGATGATCAGCGCGCCCACCACCGGCACGAGCACCGCGGCGAGCCCAAGCGGCGTGTCCTCGAGCCTTAGCTCGGCCAGCGAAAACTGGCCGAAATAGGCGATGTTGGTGGCAAGCCGGATGAGCTGCAGGAGCACGATGCCGGCAAAAAGCCCGGCGGTCGCCACCACTACGGCGATGGCTGCAATAAACAGCACGCGCGGATCGGTCGTGAAGTCGCGAAGATGGCCGTTGCCGGCACGAGCGGATTTCATTTTGGGAGCCTGAACTTTCTGACGGCACGTAGACCGCCCGGTTTCAAGTGGCCTCATATCGTAACACGATATAAATCTGCAAGGCTGTTTTCAATCGCTGCGCCGCGTCATTTTGGACAGGGATCGCGACGGCCAGTTGAGCTTTTGCACGAAAAGACCATAAGTCGGGAAATGACGCCGCCAAAACCACGTCCCGCCATCAGCAAGGCCGACTACCAGCGGCTATCGCAGTTCCGTTATCTGATCCGCCGTTTTCTCGAATTCAGCCAGGTCCAGGCCAACGAGGCGGGCCTCACGCCGCGCCAGCACCAGGCGCTGCTATCGATCAAGGGATTTCCAGGCGGCGGACCGGTGGCGGTGGGCGACCTTGCCGAGCGGCTGCGCATCCGCCATCACAGCGCGGTGGAACTGGTGAACCGCCTCGCCGAGGCCGGCCTGGTCATACGCGATCAGGACAAGAGCGATCACCGCCGCGTGCTGCTGCAGCTCACCCCTTTGGCCGACGATCGCCTGGCCGACTTGTCGGCCGCGCATCTCGACGAGCTTTCGCGCATCGAGCCGATGCTGCGGCGCCTGCTCTCCCGCCAGGAAGAGTCCTAGGCGCGGTGGCTGGTTTCGCTACGTGTGACGTAAGGCTCAACCGCCGTCGAGCGATTTCAACAGATTGTCGATTGTGAACGGGTTGGCCTTCGGCTTTGCCGGCGCCGGGGTCGCACCGCCGTTGACACCGGGCAGCGACCGATCGGTCTTCGGCTCGGCCGCCTTGCGCTCCGCCTCCAGCTTCTCCTGCTCCGCCTTCTTGCGATCGGCTTCGGCCTGCGCCTTGGCCGCCTCATCCGCGGCCCGCTGCTCGGTCTCGGCCTTCGCCTGTGCTTCGGCCTGAGCCTTGGCGTCGGCTTCCGCCTTGGCCCTCGCCTCTTCGTCGGCCCTGGCTTTTGCCTCGGCCTCCGCTTGTGCCTGCGCTTCAGCCTCGGCTTTTGCCTTGGCTTCCGCCTCGGCCTTCTGCCGCGCCTCCTCCTCTTGCCGGCGCAGCTCCTCGGCCGCCTTGTCGCGCTCCGTCTGCAGCGCCGCGTAATAGCGTACCTCGCGCCGCAGCCGCTGCTTCTCCAGCAGCGCTGCCTGCATCGCCTCGACCCGCTGCTGTTCCTTCTCCAGAGCGCGCTGCGTCAGGAACTGTGCCAGAGGGCCGCTGTCGAACTGGGGCGCGGCCCCGAGCGGACCGGCCAGGCTGAAATTGACGGCCGGCTCGGAACCGACCAGTGCCTCCTCGCCGGGACGATAGGTCAGCGTCCCCTTTGCCGTGACGGTGCTCGTGTTGAGATCGGCGGTCACGTCGGCGGACAAGGTCGCGCCGGGATTATCGAGGCTGACCGGCGGCACGCGCAGTGTCCCATTGGCGATGGTGAAGGCCACATCGGTGTCACCGGCGGCAAAGCTGCCGTCGCTTGCGATCTGCGGCGCGAACTCCGCGGTCTTGGCCGTGTCGATATCGCGTCCGATCGCATCGGCCTTGGCGATGATGGCGCCGAAGCCGTCCGGATTGATGCCGTCCACTTTCAATCCCTTCAGCGCCGCGGTGCCGGACCCGGACAGGGCCGCAATCATGGCATCGACAGATTTGCCGCTGGTCGACAACGCCGCCGAAAGATCGCCGCTGCCGCCGATACCGGCGCCTGGCAGGACTGCGGAAAGATCGCTGCCGGCCAGCCTCATCTGGCCGGAGAACAGGCCGGTGCCGTCCGTGTTCTTCAGGTCGAACAGGCCGGTCAGCTCGCCGCCATAGAGCTTCGCCTTGAGGTCGGAGACATGGATGCCTTCGCGGTCGAGCTTCAGCGAGAATGAAGCGTCATGCGCCGTCGCGAAGGGCCCGACGGCGAGCGCCGATGTGTTGAGATCGAGGTCGGCGTTGAAGGGCAAGGTCGACTTCTGGCTGAACGGCGTCGTCGGCCAGCCGCCCTTGGCGGGCGCGAAGGACTGGTCGCCGAACAGCGAGACCGCCAGCGGATCGAGGTCGAGCTCGTCGAGCGCCAGCGCTCCCGCAACATGCGGCAGCCCGTCCTTGGCGTCGATATTGACGTCGCCGGACACCGCCGCCTTGTTGATCGAACCGGTGAGGCCGCTCAGCACCAGCAGCCCATTGCCGAAATCGGCATCGGCCGCCAGCGACGTCGATGTTCCCGTTCCCATGCCGGGCAAGCCTACCCCCGTCGTCATCAGCCACGGCTCGATATCGGCGGCACTAAGATTGACCTTGCCCTTGGCGGTGGCGCCTTGCGCCGTCTCGGCGACGATTCCGTCGAAGCTTGCCCTGAAGTCGTCGGCCGTCAGGTTGAAGCTGGTCGCGAGACCGCCGGCGACCGAGCCCTTCGCCGAGACCTCGGTGCTGGCGTGGCCGAGCATCCCGAGCGGCAGCGCCGGCAGGCCGTAAAGCGCAAGCAGCGTGGCGGCATTGTCGTTGCGGGCGTTGAAGGTGATCGCCACCGGCGCCTCGGACAGCTTGCCCACGGTTCCCTTGCCGGAAAGCGAAGCCGAGAAGGCCGAGCCGCCGGCCTTGCCCTGGGCCGAGAGCGCCAGGCCCGTGGTGCCGTCGCCATTGTCGGCGGCGCTGGTCAAGAGATCGATGCGCGCGTCCTGGAACAGTTCGGGATAGGCCGCCGCACGGCTGGCCAGGCCTTTGAGCGCGCCATTGCCGGGATAGTGCTGGGCCGCGACATCGATCAGCGGCTTGAGGTCCACCGCCACCACGGAAGCGTTGAGCTTGCCCGTCGGGCTTTGCGGGAAATCCTTGATCCGGCCCGTGGCGCTGATCGAGGCGCCGGCCAGGCCGCCGATCGAGAGCCGGTCGATCTCGAGCAGGCCCTCGCGCAGCCGCAGCGCCGTGTCGACACTATCGGCGCTGAACCCGCCGGCGCTGACCGGACCCGCCTTGATCTGGAAATCGAGATCGCGATCCGAAAAGCGGTTGGCGCCCTTGTCGCTGATGAAGATCGAGGCGAACGCCGCGAGCCCGTCCAGATCCATCTCGCCGCCCGTCAGCCGCATCAGCACCGATGGCCTGGCGCCGTCCGGCTGGCTGGAATCGATGCTACCCGAAAATTTCGCCTTGCCGAGGATGAGTTCGAGATCGCTGAACGACTGCCGGTTCTCGCTGAGATCGACCTTGGCCTTGAAGCCTGCCGCCGGGAGCCTACGGATCGCCTCGTCGACATCCTTCGACAGCCAGGCGGCAAAGCCGGAAGGCTGTCCGACGGCCAGCAGCAACGAGCCGGTGAAGCCGAAATGATCTTCGATGCTCAACATGCCGTCGGCTTCGAGCGTTGTGCGGCCCGGCAGCGTCGCGGCAAGCGACTTGACCGACCAACCCCCTTCGGCCGGCTCTGCCGACAGCCGCACGTCGCGCACCGTCGTGTCGCCCGCCACCACCGCCGGCAGCCTGACCTCGACCTTGCCCGGTATGGTCGGCTTTGGCATGTGCTGCAGCGTCCGCTCGAACGCCGCAATGCGCTGGTCGAGCGTGAAGCCGGCGCCGGTGGCCCCGCCGACGGCCTCGTCGAACTGCACCTGCGCCCCGCTGGCCTCGACCGAGAAATGCGGCTTCAGGCCGAGATCGACCGATGCCTTGCCGTCGGCGGTATAGGGATTGTCGAGCGGCCCGGTCTCGAAGCGGAACTCGTCGACATCGAGCTTCTGGTGGTCGAGCGCGAACTTGCCGTTCAGCCGGAAGCCCGGGTCGGGTTTGCCGGTGCTGACCTTGACCGGCTCGCCCTCGTTGCCGCGCAGCTCGGCCGAATTCCTGTCGTCGCCCGAAATCTTGAACTGGCCGGAATAGACCGCGGCGCCCTTGACGATGCCGGCATTGCCGTCGGCTTCGATGATCAGCGGATAGGCATCGGGATCCGCTTTCAGCCGGAGCCGCATCTGGCCGTCCGGCTCCACCTTGCCGGTGGAAGCCGAGACGTCGGCCCGCAGGCCGTCGAAGCGCAGCGTTCCGTCCATGCGCCACGGGCCGGTGAGCGCCTTGGCCGAAATCGTCATGTTGATCTCCGAGATCAGGTGGCTGCGCCCGCCGGCGGCATGGCGCAGTTCGATCTCCCCTTCGCTCACCGACAGCTTCTCGATCGCGATCTGGCCCGGATCGAAGGGAGCCGAGGGCCGGAGCGTCCAGTCGACGGTGCCGTCACCGGCGATATTGATGACGGCTTTCGGGTGCACCAGCCGCATGTCGAAGATCAGCACCTCGCCGCGCAGGAACGGCGCGAGCTCCGCATCCATGGAGAAGGTCTCGACCGTCATCGCCGGCTGGCCTTCCGGCCCGCCCGCGACCTCGACATTCGAGAAGGTCACCGACGGAAACGGCAACAGCCGCGCTGTCGCGTCGCCCTTCACCGTCACCTTGCGGCCGAGGACGGCGCTCGCCTCGCGCTCGAAATCGCCCCGGTAACCCGTCCAATCGATGAAATACGGCACCACCAGCGCCGCGCACAGCACCAGCACGAACAGGCCACCGAAGATCACGAACAGGCGGGCGAGCATCTGTTTCCCGGGTTGAAAGTCAGCCGCACTCTACCCGCATCCGCGTGTCGATAAAGAGGCAATTCAACGCGCGGCAACGGCCAACGTCTCCAGTTGCGCGAAGGCTCGCGCTCGCGATATCTCTTTTGCAAATCCCCTGCCCTTCCGGTCACGATCGTGACCACCCAAAATCCGAACCCAATACGGAGCGTTCCCGATGTCAGGCAAGAACTGGGACAGAGTGCCGATCGACGCGCAGAGCGTCGACGCTCCGCTCTCGACGGCTGCGATTTTCCTTGTTGTGACCGTCGGCAGCGACGAGGCCGCGCTTTCGAATGTCGCTTCGGTGCTGGGCGAGCTCGACGATCTCGTCAAGAACGTCGGCTTCCGCGACTTGTCGGGACGCCTGTCCTGCATCGCCGGCATCGGCGCCGCGCTCTGGAACCGTCTGTCGCCCGGCCGCCGGCCGCGCGAGCTGAAACCCTTCGCGCCGATCAAGGGCTCGGCGCATTCGGCGCCCTCGACGCCGGGCGATCTCCTCTTCCACATCCGCGCCGAGCGGCCCGACATGTGCTTCGAGCTCGAGCGCATCCTGCTGGACCGCCTGGCCGGCAGCGTGACCGTCGCCGACGAGGTGTCCGGCTTCCGCTATTTCGACGCGCGCGACCTCCTGGGCTTTGTCGACGGCACCGCCAATCCGACCGGCCTCGACCTGCCCGCCTCTGCTTTGATCGGCGACGAGGACGGCGACTTTGCCGGCGGCAGCTATGTCGTCGTGCAGAAATACCTGCACAACATGGCAGCCTGGAAAGAGACGCCGACGCATGTCCAGGAAGAGATCATCGGCCGCACCAAGATCGACAACATCGAGATCGATGACGACGACAAGCCGCGAAAGTCTCACAAATCGCTGGCTACCATCGAGGACGATGCCGGCAACGAACACGACATCTTGCGCGACAACATGCCGTTCGGCCGCCCGGGTCAGAACGAGTTCGGCACCTATTTCATCGGCTATACGCGCTATCTGTGGGTGATCGAGAAGATGCTGCAGCGCATGTATGTCGGCGAGCCCCCCGGCGCCTATGACCGGCTGCTCGATTTCTCGACCCCGCATACAGGTACGACCTTCTTCGCGCCGACACGGCCGATGCTGCAGAAGCTGGCCGAAGGGGCACAGGAATAAGCGACCGCAAGGCGCCGCAGCGGGTCGATCAGTCGTTCATCGCTTCGATCATAGCCTTCAACACCGCTCCCTTTCGCAGGCCTACCCGGAAATCTCGCGCGATGAATTCCAGGGTCGACTCGTGGAACGTGAGAATGAAATGCCGGCGACCGGAAAACAGCTCCGGCACATGGCGCGGGTGAACCCGGTTCGCTTTTTCCAGAGAAGCAATCCAAGACGAATTGAGGACCTCGAACGCGGAATATGGCTGCAGGCCGAGCGCGTAGAGCCGATGCCCGCTGAGCGCCTCGTCGTTTGGCGGGCCGAATTGGAATGCGACATAAGGGTCCATCGTCAGGATTGCGACGGCCTCCCCCTCCGCAACTGCTGAAACCGAACGCGGACTGGTGACGTCGAAGGACGGGTCGGGACCATTGGCGATGTAGGCGACCAGCAGCCGCTGTTCATCTGCGAAAACATGCGGCAACGGAGCGCCCGCCGATACTGACGGCAGGTCGATCGGCAGCAAAGCTTCTACCGCGGCCATGACTAGTGTCCTGCGCCCGGCAGGATCTTGCCCGGGTTCATGATGTTCAGCGGATCGAGCGCCTGCTTGATCGTGCGCATGACATCGACGCCATGGCCGAGCTCGTGGCGGAGGAAGCCGACTTTGCCCTGGCCGATGCCGTGCTCGCCGGTGCAGGTGCCTTCCATGGCGATCGCGCGCATGTTGAGCCGGGCGACGAATTTCTCGGCGAGCGCGATCTCTTGCGGGTTGTCGACATCCATCAGCACCAGCACATGGAAATTGCCGTCGCCGGCGTGGCCGACGATCGGCGCGACAAGCCCCATCTCGGCAATGTCGGCCTCGGTCTCCGTGACGCATTCGGCAAGCCGCGAGATCGGCACGCAGACGTCGGTCGACAGCCCCTTGGCGCCGGGGCGCAGCGTCAGTGACGACCAATAGGCGTCGTGCCGCCCCTTCCAGAGCTTTGTCCGCTCTTCCGCGACGCTGGTCCATAGGAACGGCCCGCCACCCTGCTCCTCGGCGATCATGCCGAACATCTCGGCCTGCTCGGCGACGCCCGCGTCGCTGCCGTGGAACTCGACGAACAGGCACGGACTCTCCGGATAGTCGAGCTTGGAATAGTTCTTCATCGCCCGCATCTGCAGCGCGTTCACCAATTCGATGCGCGCCACCGGGATGCCCATCTGGATGGTCGCGATCACCGTGTTGCAGGCGGCCTCGAGGCTCGGAAACGGGCAGACGCCGCCGGAGATCGCCTGCGGAATGCCCTGCAGCCTCAGCGTCAGCGAGGTGATGACGCCGAGCGTGCCTTCGGAGCCGACCAAAAGCCGCGTCAGGTCGTAGCCGGCCGAGCTTTTCTTTGCTCGCTTGCCGGTCGTCACCGTCTCGCCGTCGGCCATGACGGCGGTCAGCGACAGCACGTTTTCGCGCATCGTGCCGTAGCGCACCGCGTTGGTGCCGGACGCCCTGGTCGCCGCCATGCCGCCCAGCGACGCATTGGCGCCAGGATCGATCGGAAAGAACAGGCCGGTATCGCGTAGGTGCCGGTTAAGGTCCTCGCGCGTCACCCCGGGTTCGACCGTGCAGTCGAGATCCTGCGGATTAACGGCGAGAATCCGGTTCATGCGCGACGTATCGATGGAAATGCCGCCGCCCGGCGCATTGGTGTGGCCCTCCAGCGAGGAGCCGACGCCGAAGGCGATGACAGGCACGCGGTGGGCGGCGCAGGCGCGCACGATCTCCTGCACGTCCGCGCTCGTCTCGACGAAAGCGACACCGTCCGGCGCCTGGGTCGGGATATAGGTGGTGGTGTGCGCGTGCTGGCCGCGGATCGCCTCGCCGGTCTGGAAGCGCTCCCCGAAGCGCTGCTTGAGAATGCCGAGCACCGCGGCGATGCCTTCCTCATTGCGTTCGACGGGATTGAGGTCGCTCAAAGCCATGATTTCCTCCGCGAATGGACCAGTGGCCACGCTTGTAGTGCAGCTATGAATGATGCCTAAAGCAATCCTAGGAAAAGTGCCAAGCGATTAGGCTCGGCGACTTTGCGCCAGAGCAGCGAGAATCTTAGCAACCACGCCCCGTCCAGCGACCATCGAGGAAAACCAAAATGACGATCCCCGCACCGATCATTTCCGGCCCAATGGCGATCGAGAAGGAATGGATCGACTATAACGGCCATCTCAATATGGCCTACTACAACGTGCTGTTCGACCGCTGCTCGGACCAGGCGTTCGAGTTGATGGGCATGGGGCCGAACTACGCCAAGGAGCGACGCCTCACCATCTACACGGCCGAAGTTCACGTCTGCTACGTGCAGGAGTTGCACCTCGATCACAAGGTCAACGTCTCGTTCCAGCTGATCGATCATGACGAGAAGCGGCTGCGTGCCTATCAGGAAATCCGCCACGTCGACGGCTGGCTGGCGGCGACGTCCGAATCGCTATCGCTGCATGTCGACATGGAAGGACCGAAGGTCGCTCCCTTCCCCGCCGACGTGATGGCCCAGGTCGAGGCCATGCGCACCGCCCATGCCGGACTGCCGATGCCGGAGCGCGCCGGCCGCTCGATCGGCATCAAGCGCAAGGGCGCTTGAAAACCCGCACGCCCGCGTTAACCTTACCAAGGTTTTAACGTGAACAAGTCGGTTGAGTCCGTTGAACGACTCACTGGCGCGTTCGAAAACCGCCGTACCGGGTTTGCGCGGGGGCGGCTGGCAGAATGCGGTGCGAGGACAGTGCATGAAAACCGACATCAAGGTCGAAGTGGAACGGTTGGCGGCCGATCCACGCATCACCGACTATGATTTCTGGCGATCGCTGAAGAACGTCAACAATGAGATCTTCCACATCGCCAACAACAACGAACCCATCCCGTTCGACATGATCCGCTGGCGCATGATTCTGAAGCAGGCGCGCATGAAGCGCGGCCACGCTTGATTCATCGTCGCTGTCTCATCCTCCCTGACCAGCTATAGCTGCCGAGTCATAACCGCCGAATCAGGGCTGCTTGAACCCGCACAGAGGTGAGCGCGGCTTGACCGGTGACGACTGGATGATCGCGGTGTTGGTCATCGCATAGGGAATGATCCGGTCGATCACCCGCTCGAGCTCGCTCACCGAGCCGACATGGGCGAGCGCGATGAAGCAGTCTTCGCCGGTTACCCGGTCGCATTGCGCGATTTCCGGCAGCTCGCGGATGATGTCCGCCACCACAGAAAGCTGTCCCGGCACCGGCCGGATTCTGAGCCATGCCGACAGCCTCATGCCGAGGGCAGCCGGATTGATCCTGACTGTATAGGCTTCGATCACGCCGTTATCCTGCAGCTTGCGGATGCGCTCAGCCACGCTCGGCGCCGACAGCCCGACCGCGCGCGCCAGTTCCGCCGTGCTGATGCGCGCATCCTTTTCCAGGAACCGCAGGAGCTTCAGATCGATCGCGTCCAGATCGACATTTTCACTTCGAAGGTTTTTCAAGCCAAACCTCTTCCATCAGAAAGCAAACCGTCAATCAGGCCATTCATCACACATGTAATCCACGAGTTTCGCCTGCGATAATGCTCACATGAAAACGCAAACGCAAATTCCAGCTGCAAACCGGGCCGCCGCCGATGCGCACCCCGCTCTCGCCGGCCCCACCATGCTTGCTGGAATGGCCAACGCGTTGCCGCCGCATGTCTGGTTCTGCGTCAGCGCCGTGTTCCATTATCTCGGGCCGGCCTTCGCCGTGCTGCTTTTCGCTCAGGTCGGCGTGCTCGGCATGGCCTGGCTGCGCATCGCCACCGCCGCTCTCATCTTCGCCCCATTGACCAGGCCTTGGCGCGTTTTCGCCGGCGCCGATCGCGCTCAACGACTTCTGCTGCTCGCATTCGGCATCTGCCTGGCGGTGATGAACTGCTCGTTCTATCTGGCGCTCGACCGGTTGCCGATCTCGCTGGTGGCGGCGATCGAATTCGTCGGCACGATCGCGGTCGCGCTGGTTGGCCTGCGCAGCCGGCGTAACTTTGCCGCGCTCGCCATTGCCGTTATCGGCACCTTGCTGCTCATCGACGTGAAATGGTCCAGCGATCCGGTCGGCTTGTTCTGGGCCTTTTTGAACGGCGCCCTCTTCGTCGGCTACATCGTGATCGGTCACCGCGTCGCCCAGGCAGGCATCGGCATCGGTGGCCTCGGCGCCGCTATGGCGGTCGCTTTCCTCGCCGTGTTGCCCATTGGCTTTCGCGAGGCGCTGCCCGCCTTCGCGTCGCCGCAGCTGCTCGGCGCCGCGATCGGCGTCGGCATCTGCTCTTCGGTCATCCCCTACATCTGCGACCAGCTCGCCATGGCGAGGTTGCCGCGCGCGAGCTTCGCATTGATGCTCTCGCTCCTGCCGCTCACCGCAACGCTGATCGGCGTCATCGTGCTGCGCCAGGTGCCAAGCCTCACCGATTGCTTTGGCATTGCGCTGGTGATCGCCGGGGTGGCCATGCATAAGCCGGTGGCAAATACATGAATTGTTCGACTAGGCGAGCTTCTCCTTAAGAAACGCCGCCGTCCGGTCCCAGGCGAGATCGGCGGCTTTCTTGTCATAGCGCGCGGCCGAGGTGTCGTTGTTGAAGGCGTGGTTGGCACCCTCATAGACATAGACCTTGTATTCGACATGGGCGGCGTCGAGCGCCTTCTTGTAGGTGTCGATGCCGGCGTTGGTGCGTTCGTCCAACCCGGCATAGTGGAGCAGCAGCGGCGCCTTGATCTTTTGAGCGTCCCCGGCCTCGGGCTGCATGCCGTAATAGGCGACGCCGGCGCTGAGGTCGGGCGCATGGACGGCGAGTTGGTTCACCGCGCCGCCACCCCAGCAGAAGCCGACCGCCCCGACCTTGCCGTTGCCGTCCTTGAGGCCCTTGAGATAGGCGATCGTCGCCACGCCGTCGGCGGCGACTCTGGCCACGTCGAGCTTGGTGAACATGTCGCGCGCCTTGTCCTCGTCGGAGGGCGTTCCGCCAAGCGGCGACAGGAAGTCCGGCGCCAACGCGATGAACCCCTCCAGCGCCACGCGCCGGGTGACATCGCGGATATGCGGGTTCAGCCCCCTGTTCTCGTGGATGACGATGACGCAGCCGAGCTTGCCTGACTGGTTCGCGGGCTTGACCAGATAGCCCTTCATCTCGCCGCTTGAGCCGGGATAGGTGATGTCCTCGCCCTTAACGCGGCTGTCGTCCTCGGCGACGATCGCCGCTTGAGCGGAATTGGCCGCCAGCATCGGCGCGATCGCGGCCGCCGCGGCACCAGAGCCCGCCAGCTTCGTCAACTGCTCCATGAAGCGGCGGCGGTCGAGCGTCAGATGCGTGTATTCGTCATAGGCATCGATCATCGCCTGCGTGATGACAGGCTGCGTGACGACAGGCTGAGTGACGATGGGCTTGGCAACGGGGCTGGTCATGATTTTCCTCGACGGTTGGCGGTGGACCGCAAGATAGGGTCGAGTATCGCATGGTCCAGTCACGCCCCGGTGACGACCCATATGGGCGGAACCCTGGTGGAGCCAACCCGCCGTCGCGCCGACAAGCCAGCGCGATTCATCACATTTTGGTCATTTCCGAAAGGCTTGATGGTGCTGTCACATTAGGACGTGAAGTTGCCTGAGCGCCCTACCGAAACGAATGACGAAAAGGGGAATGCCATGAACATCCAGGATATCATCAACACCGTTTCCTCGAAGGCCGGCCTCGACGAGCCGACCACCGAGAAGGTTGTCGGCACCATTTTTTCCGTGCTCGAGCATGAGGCTGAAGGCACCAGCATTTCGTCCTTCTTCAACCAGATCCCCGGCGCCGGTGAGTTGGCCCAGAAATATGACGTGATGGCCGCCGGCGCGGCGGCCAATTCGGGCGGCGGACTTCTGTCGTCACTGCAGGGCGCGCTTGGCGGCGTTCTGGGCGAAAAGGCCGGCGCGCTGATCAACGGCATCGCCGCGCTCAAGGCCTCCGGCCTCGACATAGCGCAGATCCGTCAGGCCGGCGAGACCTTGATCAAGCAGGCCGAGGTTGCCGCCGGCCCCGACCTCACCAATCAGGTGCTGGACCAGGTGCCCAGCTTGCGGGGTCATCTCGGGCTTTGAAGCATTCCGAACCGGTCTTGAGCGGCTCGGCCTTTCGACGGCAAAGCTGATCCGCTTTTGACGACCGAAGACCTCCCACCGGCGAAATCGATTAGTCCACCTTATGGGGAACAAGATAGTTCGTAGTCTTTGTGCCTCGGGTGATTGTTAGGGCGGAATATCCAGGCGGCAGTGAGATAGTGGGCTGTATGTTTCGTCCTTGGGACCAATGCTTGTGATGTGCGACTTCAGTCGGAACCGATAGCCCGACTGGGGACTTGCGCCAGGAACGAACCAACCGACCCTCCGTTGACCCACTGCCGGAAGCTCCCGCTACAGCGGTTGAGCACAAAGCAGAGGCTCCAGCGCTGGCGGGTTACGCGCTGGAGCCGTCTTAAAAGGTTGGAGCGAGAAAATGAAAGACTATCGGAACAGTGTCCTGGAGGCTCGTTGGCTTCTCGCCGTACCCGCGTCGCTTCTCCTGACCGTCCTGCTGGCCGGCTTCTTGCTTTCGTAGCAGGCCGGCCTCGTCCTGTCCTATTTCGGCAGCGTGTAGGCCATCACGTAATCGCCCGGCTTGGTGCCGACCGAGCCGTGCCCGCCGGCGACGATGACGACGAACTGGCGGCCGTCGGCCACCGTATAGGTCATCGGCGTCGACTGGCCGCCCGCCGGCAGCCTCGCCCGCCAGAGCTGCCTGCCGGTGGTGAGGTCGTAGGCGCGCAGATAGTCGTCCACCGCGGCGCCCAGGAAAGCGACGCCGCCAGCCGTGATCATCGGCCCGCCTATGCCGGGAACGCCGACCTTCAGCGGCAAAGGCAGCGGCGTCATGTCGTAGACGGTGCCGTTGCGGTGCTTGTAGGCGATGTTTCCCGTCTTGAGGTCGACGCCGGCGACATAGCCCCAGGGCGGCGCCTGGCAGGGAATGCCGAGCGGCGACAGGAACGGTCCCATCACCACCGCGTAAGGCGCGCCTTCATTGCGGTTCAGCCCCTGCTCGCTGCCCTTGGTATCGCCCGGCGGCGGCACGTCCGCGCGCGGGACGAGCTTCGAGGTGAAGGCGAGGTAGGTCGGCATGCCGAACATCACCTGCCGCACCGGATCGACCGCGACGCCGCCCCAGTTGAAGACGCCGAAATTGCCGGGATAGATCAGCGAGCCCTGCAGCGAGGGCGGCGTGTAGCGTCCCTCATAGCGCAGCTTCTTCAATTCGATCCGGCACGCCAGTTGGTCGAACATGGTGATGCCCCACATGTCGGCGCCGGTCAGCGGCTTGGGATTGAAGGACAGGTCCGAGGCCGGCTGCGTCGGCGAGGCATGATCGCCCTCGATCGCGCCGCCGGGCGCCGGCACGTCCTTCACCGGGATGATCGGCTCGCCGGTGCGCCGGTCGAGCACGTAGAGATCGCCCTGCTTGGTCGGCCCGACCAGCGCCGGCACGACGCCGTTCGCGGTGGTGATGTCGACCAGCGACGGCTGCGCCGGCACGTCCATGTCCCACAGATCGTGATGCACGGTCTGCCGGACCCAGCGCAATTGCCCGGTGTTGAGATCGAGCGCGGTGATCGAGGAGGAGAATTTCTCGACATTGGCGCTGCGGCCCATGCCGAGCTGGTCCGGCGTCTGGTTGCCGAGCGGAACGTAGAGCAGTCCCAGCTTCTCGTCGGCGCTCGCCGTCGACCACATGTTGGGCGAGTTGTGGGTGTAGGTTTGCCCGGCGGGCAGCGGCGTCGTCGCGTCCGGATTGCCGGAATCCCAATTCCATAGCAGCGCGCCGGTGCCGGCGTCGAAGGCGCGGATGACGCCCGACGGCTCCTCGGTCGAATAATTGTCGTTGACCGCGCCGCCGACGATGATCTTGCCGGCGACGATCAGCGGCGCCGACGTCGAATAGTAATAGCCCGACTTCGGATAGGGCATGTTGGCCATCAGGTTCAGCGTGCCGCCCTCGGCGAAGGACGGACACACCTGCCCGTTCGCGGCATCGAGCGCGATCAGCCGGGCGTCCGACGTCGGCAGATAGATGCGCTGTGCGCAAGGCTGGCCGGCGGCGATCTTGGCGTCGGCGTAATAGGACACGCCGCGGCAGGTCTGGTGCTGGCGGTTGGGGTCGAGCTTGATCTTCGGATCGTAGCGCCACTTCTCCTTGCCGCTCGCGGCATCGATGGCGATGGCGAAATTATGCGGCGTGCAAATGAACAGCGCATCGCCGATCTTCAGCGGCGTCACCTGATAGGTCGTCTCGCCGATATCGTCGGGGCCTTTCACGTCGCCGGTGCGATAGGTCCAGGCCGGCTGCAGCTTGGCGACGTTGTCCGGCGTGATCTGGTCGAGCGGCGAATAGCGCTGGCCGAAGGGCGTGCGGCCGTAGAACTGCCACTCGCCGGCCGGGATGTCGCCGCCGAGATTGGCGGCCGTCGCCGCCTTTTCGGTGCTCAGCGTGCCGCCGATATCCATGGGATCGGCGGTCATCGAATAACCGGCGACCGCGAGCGAGGCGAGCACGGCCAGGATCAGCGGCGCGCGTCCGTCCGGCCCCCGCAGCCCCCGCATTGCCCACGGCGTCAAAAGCCACAGGGCAATGAGCACGATGACGCCGCCGCGCGGACCGAGCTGCCACCAGTCGAAGCCGATTTCCCAGACTGCCCAGCACAAAGTGGCGAGCACGAACAGCGCGTAGAGCCAGAGCGAGGTCGACCTGCGCCTGAACAACAGCCAGGCGGTGATCAGGAAGACCAGGCCGGCGATCAGGTAGTACCAACTGCCGCCCAGTGCGATGAGCCAGATGCCGCCGCCGCCGAGAATGAGACCGATGAGGAAAAGGACAAGGGAGGTGATGGTGACAGCCAAGACGGTGCTCCTTCGACTGTTGCGCCTTTGCGGCCGCTCTCAGGCGACGCCGAGCCGTCCCTGCCCTGCGGCAGCTTTCCCTCACCCGCTCCGGCTGTCAAGTTGGGGGCAGACACGCGAAACTAGAACAAACCGTAGACAGTTCTGGTCTTTCGCTGCCGAATCACTACATTCGGGAGCGATGTCGGGCTTTTCCGAAGACATGCCTTTTTTCGATGAACCGAATGCGCGGCCGGCAGCGGCTCCATCCGGCATAGCCGCGCGCGCCATGGCCGCCCGCAGCGGCCAGAACGGCGTGCCCGATTATCTCAAGGGCCTGAACCCGGAGCAGCGTCTCGCGGTCGAGACGACCGAAGGCCCGGTTCTGGTGCTAGCCGGCGCGGGCACCGGCAAGACGCGGGTGCTCACCACGCGCATCGCTCACATCCTTGCCACCGGCAGGGCCTTCCCCTCGCAGATCCTGGCCGTAACCTTCACCAACAAGGCCGCGCGCGAGATGAAGCAGCGCATCGGCATCCTGATCGGCGAAGGCAATGTCGAGGGCATGCCTTGGCTCGGCACCTTTCACTCGATCGGCGTGAAGCTGCTTCGCAGACATGCCGAGCTCGCCGGGCTGAAATCGGATTTCACCATTCTCGACACCGACGACGTGGTGCGGCTGATCAAGCAACTGATCCAGGCCGAAGGGCTGGACGACAAGCGCTGGCCGGCCAAGACCTTCGCCCAGATGCTCGACAACTGGAAGAACAAGGGCCTCGGCCCGGACGAAATAGCGGAAGGCGATGCGCGCAGCTTCGGCAACGGCAAGGGCCGCCAGCTCTACAAGGCCTACCAGGAACGGCTGCAGACGCTGAATTCCTGCGACTTCGGCGACCTGCTCTATCACCCGATCCGCATCTTTCGCGCCTATCCGGACGTGCTGAAGGATTACCACCGCAAGTTCAAATACATCCTCGTCGACGAGTATCAAGACACCAACACCGCGCAATACATGTGGCTGCGGCTCCTGGCGCAGAGGCCGCATTCTGGGCGCAGCCCATCGGCCGAAGGCCGCAAGCCCGACCGGGCGTCGGCCGGCCAGGCCGCCCCCGCGGAGGCCAGCGAGCGAAGCGAGCGCGCGGCCGTGAGCGAGAACAAAGTCAACATCTGCTGCGTCGGCGACGACGATCAGTCGATCTATGGCTGGCGCGGCGCCGAGGTCGACAACATCCTGCGCTTCGACAAGGATTTTCCGGGCGCCACCATCATCCGGCTGGAGCGCAACTACCGGTCCACCGCGCATATTTTGGGCGCGGCCTCGCATCTCATCGCCCACAATGAAGGCCGCTTCGGCAAGACGCTGTTCACGGACCGCGACGACCCCGAGGACGACAAGGTTCACGTCCACGCCGCCTGGGACTCGGAGGAAGAGGCTCGGGCCATCGGCGATGCCATCGAGGCCTACCAGCGCCAAAAACACAATCTCAACGACATGGCGATCCTGGTGCGCGCCTCCTTCCAGATGCGTGCCTTCGAAGACCGTTTCATTACGCTGGGCCTCAATTACCGCGTCATCGGAGGCCCGCGCTTCTATGAGCGCCTGGAAATCCGCGATGCGTTGGCCTTCTTCCGCGTCGTCGCCAATGGCGGCGACGACCTCGCCTTCGAGCGCATCGTCAACGTGCCGAAGCGCGGATTGGGCGAAGCCACCATCCGCCAGATCCACGACACGGCGCGGGCCATGCGCGTCCCGATGCTCGAGGCCGCCGCAACACTTGCCGAAAGCGACGAGCTGAAGCCGAAGCCGCGCGCCGCACTGCGTGAGGTCGCGGCCAATTTCGAGCGCTGGCAGAAGGCGCTGGAAACCACCCCGCACATCGAGCTTGCCGAGACCATTCTGGAGGAAAGCGGCTACACCGATATGTGGAAGAACGATCGTTCGGCGGAGGCGCCCGGGCGGCTGGAAAACCTCAAGGAGCTGATCCGCTCCATGGAGGAGTATGAATCGCTGCGTTCCTTCCTCGAGCATGTCGCGCTGGTGATGGAGGCCGAGCAAGGCGAATCGGAGGATGCGGTCTCGATCATGACCCTGCATTCGGCCAAGGGCCTCGAATTCGAGACCGTCTTCCTGCCCGGCTGGGAGGAAGGCCTGTTCCCGCATCAGCGCGCGCTGGATGAAGGCGGACGCTCCGGCCTCGAGGAAGAGCGCCGGCTCGCCTATGTCGGCCTGACGCGGGCGAAAAAGAACCTGCACATCTGGTTCGTCTCCAACCGCCAGATTCACGGCCTGTGGCAATCGACGATCCCGTCGCGCTTCGTCGACGAATTGCCGGAAACCCATGTCGATATCGCCGACAGCGGCAACAGCTACGGCGGCTATGGCAATCCCTATGGCGGCGGCTCGTTCGCCTCCGGCCGCGGCGGCGGACGACAGAACCCCTACGGCGCCTCGCGCTTCGACAATATCGGCGCCAAGGACCAGGGCAGCTTCTCCAACACCTATGCCACGCCCGGCTGGCAGCGCGCGCAGGCGAACCGCACCGAGGCGACCGACCGCAACTGGGGCACGCGCTCCGGCCACCAGGTCGAGCGCATCGGCTATGGCGAAACCGATTCGGGCTACGGCGCCGGCCGCACCTCGGTGAAGGGCCGCACCATCGAGGGCGAGCTGGTCGCCAAATCCGTCGCCGACACGCCGTCCGCCTTCAATGTCGGCGACCGCGTCTTCCACCAGAAATTCGGCAACGGCAACATCGCGGCCATCGACGGCAACAAGCTCACCATCGATTTCGACAAGGCCGGCCAGAAGCGCGTGCTGGACGGGTTTGTCGCGCCGGTGTGACCGGCCTCCTCACCTGTACCGCGCCTGGTTCCACTTATGGCCGAGCAGCGACAGGATGATGATCAGCCCGTTGAAGAACTGCACGTAGAAGCCGCTCAGGCCCGCCGCCACCACGCCGGTCTGGATGAACGACACCGTAACTGCGCCGATCGCGCCGCCGACCACGGTGCCGATGCCGCCCCAGGTCGGCGTGCCGCCGACGAACACCGAGGCCAGCACCGGCAGCAGATAGCCGTCGCCCGCCGTCGGCCACCAGGTGAAATTGATCATCACCGAGAAGGTGCCGGCGATCGCCGCGCCGATCCCGACGAAGACGAACACCTTCACCCGCACCCATTTGACGTCAATGCCCATCTGTCTTGCGCTGTCGGGATTGTCGCCGACCACTTTCACTTGAGCGCCGAAGCGGTGGCGGTTGTAGAGCAGCGCCGAGAAGACGACGAAGGCGATCGCCCAGAAGACCTGCACCGGGATGCCCCAGACCTGGCTGGAGAAGATCTTGTAGGCCGAGCTGTCGGCAAGGCCGGTCAGCGCCGTCGACCTGCCTTCGTTGATGATCTGGATCAGCCCGCGCAGCAGGAAGTTCATGCCGAGCGTGGCGATCAGCGACGACAGCCCGCCATAGACGACCAGCGAGCCGACCAGGAAGCCGAGCAGCGTGCCGGTAAGAAGCGCCGCCGCGATGCCGATAAACGGATCGTAGCCGGCCTGCACCACCAGCGCGAAGACCCAGGAGGCAAAGCCCATTGTCGCGGGAAATGACAGGTCGATCTCGCCGCAGGTGACGACGAAGACCAGCGGCACGACCACGAACAGCGCCACGGGAAGCGTCGTCAGCACCGAGCTGTAGAGATACCAGGTGGTGAAGACGGTGGGGTTGGCGATCATGAACACCGCCATCATGACGATGAACACCGCGAGCGTGCCGAGCGAGGCGCGGTTGTCGATGACGAAGCCGCGCAGCCAGTGATTGGACGGATGGCTCCATTCCTTGGCCGGTCCGTTGGCCGCCTTGCCGCTTGCCGTTCCCAGAGGCGTTTGCAGATCGGGTTCCATCGCCTTGCTCATTGCGCTCCCTGCTCCGCGTCCTCATGCAGTCCCGGCAATCCGCCGGGGTGTGCTACGTCTTCCATGAAATTGATGAGGTCTTCTGCCGACTTGACCTCGTTGCGGTCGGCCGCGAGCGCCACCTTGCCGCGGTCAAGGACCACGAAGCGGTCGGCAATGTCGAAGACATGGTGGATGTTGTGCCCGATGAACAGGATCGAGCGGCCGCTCGCCCGCACCTGGCGCACGAAATGGAAGACCTTGGCGGTCTCGGTCAGCGACAGGGCCGTGGTCGGCTCGTCGAGGATGATCAGTTCCGCCTGCTTGTAGATGGCGCGTGCGATCGCCACGCCCTGGCGTTCGCCGCCGGAAAGCTGGCCGACGATCGAGTGCGGCGTGAACACTTTCGAGGTGAAGCCGATCTCGCGCATCAGCCGGCTGGCCTCCTCGATCTCCTTGTCGACCTTAAGCCAGCCCATGAAGCTGGTCAGCTCGCGACCCATGAAGATGTTGCGCACGATGGTCTGCTGCACGGCCAGCGCGCGGTCCTGGAACACCGTCTCGATGCCGGCGTCGCGCGAGCGCGCCGCGCTCCACCCGGTGACCGGCTTGTCGCGCACCAGGATCTCGCCGCTGGTCGGCTTGACCACGCCGGACAGGATCTTGATCAGCGTCGACTTGCCGGCGCCGTTGTCGCCGATAAGGCCGACCACCTCGCCGCGGTCGACACTGAGGTTGACCCCGCCCAGCGCATAGACCTGGCCGTAGGATTTCTTGATGTCGCGCAGTTCGATGATGCGTTCGCCCATGCGATCCTCGCTGGAATTGTCTGTCTGCCGGTCATCTCGCCGGCCGGGCAATAATCCCGGCCGGCGGCTTGGGAGGTCAACGCAATGCTTGCTTGGCGAGCTCGGAGACGATCTCATAGTTCTGCGGCGTGACGAAGCCGGCGCCGGTGTCGACATTCATCGGCGCCAGCCCCAGCACCACCTGCTGGCAAAGGCTGAGGATCGGCAGATAGCCCTGGAGGAACGGTTGCTGGTCGGCGGTCAGTTGCACCCAGCCGCCCTTGAAGCCTTCGACGATCTGCGGACTGGTGTCGAAGCCGAAATTGAAGATGTCGCCCGGCTTCCTGCCCGCCGCCTGCATGTAGGTGGCGACATTGCCGAGCATCTGGCCGCCGGGATAGCCGACCGCCTTGACGTCGGGGTGGTTGAGCAGTGCCGCCGTGATCACCGGAATGGCGAGGTTCGGATCGGACGCCCATTCGCCGCTCGGTGGCGAGGACAACTGGATCACCTCGACGCCCGCCTCCTTTAGGGCCGCGACAGTGCCGCGCTCGCGCGCGCCGCGGTTCTCGTTCTCGAACGGACCGATCATGATCGCCTTGTCGCCCGCCTTGAGCTTGCCGAGCTTGAACGCCTCGGCACCGAGCGCGCGGCCTTGCTGCTCCTGCTGCGCGCCGACATAGCCGCCGCCGAACGCCGCCACCACTTTCGGCACCGGCACGTTCTGGTACATCATCTTGATGCCGTCCTTATGCGCCTGTTCGGCCAAAGGCATGATCGCCGCGTCGCCCGGATGGCCCATCATGGCGATGCCCTGCGGCTTGACCGCGACCGCCTCGCGCAATTGCTGCACCATCTTCTCGACGTCCCACTGGGAGAAGATGTAGTCGACCTTCGGCCCGAGATCGGCCGCCGCCTGCTTGGCGCCATTATAGACGATGGTGCCGAAGGCGTCGCCCTCGGCGCCACCGACGAAGAAGCGGATGTGTACGTCCTTGCACCATTGCGCGTCGAGCGCGTGCGCCGGCAAGGCAGAGATCGAGGCGCAGAGCGCCGTGGCAGCCGCCACGACGGTCGAGCGCAGAACAGTCCTTCTGGTCGTCATGCACGTTCCTCCCTTTTAGATCCCTCCCGATGGAGGGTTTCGAATTGATCTGCGTCCTCGGTCGGCCGGCTCCTCCCGCCGGCCAATCCTCACATCGAATCTGGCCTCAAGCCGGATTGGGCACGTAGCTGTTCCCTCCCCGGCATTGCTTCAGATAGTCGAGCGCGCGCGCCTGTCCGGTGATCTCGAGGTCGCCGCGATAGACCGGATCGTGCCAGCCCTCGATGTCGATGGCGCCCTTGTAGCCGGCCAGCCGCAACTCGCTGATCACCCGCGTCCAGTCGCTGTCGCCGAAGCCTGGCGTGCGCATCTGCACGAAAGGCAGTCGGCCGAACACGCCATGCTCGCGGATGACGTCCCAGCGCACCGTCGCGTCCTTGCCGTGGACATGGAAGATGCGCTGCGCCCATTTGCGGATCTGCGGTATCGGATCGATCAGATACACGAGCTGATGGCACGGCTCCCATTCCAGCCCGAGATTGTCGTTTGGCAATTCGTTGAACATCAGCTCCCAGGCGTCCGGGTTATGCGCGATATTCCAATCGCCGCTCGCCCAGTTGCCGTCCATCGCGCAATTCTCGAAAGCGATGCGCACGCCCTTGTCGGCGGCACGCTTGGCCAGCGGCCCCCACACCTCGCGGAAGCGCGGCAGGCTGTCGGTCAGCTTCTTGCCTCGGATGCGGCCGGTGAAGCCGCTCACCGTCGACGCGCCGAACAGATGCGCATTGTCGATCACCGTCTCCCAGGCCGCCAGCACACCGCGATCGACCTCTCCATTCTCGAGCGGGTTGCCGAACACCCCGATCGAGGACACGGTCACATCGGCATCGCCGATCGCCTCGCGGATCTCGCCCGCCAGGCGCTTCAGGTCCTTGCCGCCCAGCGTCTGCCAGAAGAAGGGCTGGATGCTCTCGAAGCCGAGCGGCAGGATCTGTCTGACGTATGCGGCCGGATCTTCGAGATTGGCCCGCACCATGGTGCCGATCCTGATATCGAGAAGCGGGTTTGCCGTCATTGTGCTTCCTTGGCGATTGTCACGCGCCGCCCGCTCTCCGCGCTCTCGATGGCGCCGAAGACCATGGCCAGGCTTTTGATGTTGTCGGCGCCGCGCGTCTCCGGCTCGGCGCCGGTCTCGATCGCGTGCATGAAATCCCGGATGATGCCGAGATGGCCGTCGACACGGTCGGCGGGATCGAGCGGCGGCACTTCGATGGGCTGGGTCTTGTCGATGATCCCGTCGCGGCCGGACGCAATCACCTCCGCCTTCAGCCCGTCGTGGCCGTCCCACAAGAGGCTGCCGCGCTCGGCGACGATGCGCCAGCTTCCCTCCCAACTCGTGCGGAAACCGTCGGCGCACCAGGAACCGGCATAGGTGAAGACCTTGCCGCCGCCGAGGTCGAAGACGGCGCTGGCCGACGACCCCTGCCGATACCAGGAATTCACGGGTTCCCATTCCTGGCAATAGACGCTGGCCGGCTCGCCGGCGACCATGTAACGCGCGGCATCGAACGTGTGGATCGCCATGTCGAGCAAGAGCACATGGGCCATCTCCTCGCGAAAACCGCCGAAATGCGGCGCGACGAAGAAGTCGGCGTGGATGCTGGTCGGCTTACCGATGACGCCGGAGTCCAGGAAGCGCCTGATGCGCCTGACATTGGGGACATAGCGGCGGTTCTGGACGACGGCGTGGATGCGCCTCGCCTTGCGCGCTGCCTCGACGATGGCGCGCGCATTCTCGGGGCTGTCGGCCAGCGGCTTCTCGGTGAGCAGATGGCAGTCGTGCGCGAAGGCCGAAAGCGCGACCTCGCGGCGTGCGGCGGGAACCACGACGTCGAACACGGCATCGGGCTTGGTCTGGTCGAGGACGGCGTCGAGGTTGGTGCCGATGATGGCGTCGGACAGCGCGTATTCGCGCGCCCTCGCCTGGGCCCGCTCGGCATCGAGGTCGACGAGGCCGACAATGGCGAGCCCGTCGATCTGCTTCACGGCATCGAGCCAGTGCTTGCTCATCGCTCCGCACCCGGCCAGGACGACCCTCATCATCCAGCGCTCCTCCTCCGCCGGTCCCTCCAGACCGGACGTCACGGCGTCGCCGTAAACGTTTACGAGAACACACCCGATGGCGTAGAATGTCAACCGGCTGCTTGCAAAAATCGTCCCGAAGCCTTGGCCTGAGCGGCAGCCGGTGCTAGCCAAGGCAGGGGGAGAATCCGTCCTTGGCGTCAAGCATCCACGATCTCGCGCGTCACCTGAACATCTCGATCGGCACCGTGTCGCGCGCGCTGAACGGCCGTGCCGACGTCAATGCCGACACACGCCAGCGTGTGCTCGAAGCAGCCAGGAAGCTGAACTATTCGCCCAATCAGTCAGGCCGCAGTCTCAGGCAAGGCGCCACCCGTTCGATCGCCTTCATGCTGCAGCCGCATCCCGGCGACCAGCAATATGGCGAGCCGTTCTTCATCCCGTTCCTGACGGGCCTGCAGGCGCGGCTCGCCGAGCATGACCTGGATCTGATGGTCGTCATGGGTGAGCCGGGCCAATATCAGCAGGAGCGGTTGCGCCGCGTGGTCGAGACGCGCCGGGCCGACGCGGTCGTGTTGGCCAATACGCGAAGGGAAGACGATCGGATCGATTATCTCAGCAAGGCCGGCTTTCCCTTCGCCACGCTTGGCCGAAGTCAGTCCGGCGGCGACACGTATCCTTCACTCGATATCGATTTCGAGAGGGCGGGTGATGAAGCCGTCGACCGGCTGGTCGCGCGCGGCCACCGCCGCATTGCCGCTATCCGCCCTTCGCTTGATCTCAACTTCGGCTACCTGTTCCTCGACGGCTACCGCAAGGCGCTGAAGCGGCACGGTATCGAGGTGGACCCCGACCTGATCGCCGACGGCTTCATCAACGAGACCGGCGGCTACCAGGTGACGCCGCAAGTAATGCGCTCTAAAAACCCGCCGACGGCGATCATCTTCAACAATGACGCGATGGCGCTCGGCGGCTGCAAGGCGCTGGCCGAGATGGGTATCAAGCCGGGCCATGACATGGCCGTGATCGTCATCGTCGACACGCCGCTCTGCCGCTACTTTTCGCCGACGCTGACCGCCTTCCGTCCGTCGCTGGAGCCCATGGGCCGGCGGCTGGCCGAGATGCTGCTCGCTTCGCTTCCCGCATTCGCCGGCCCTGAGGGCACACGCATCATCCGCGAAGTCTGGCCGCTGGAGCTGATCGCAAGAGAGAGCGATTGAGCGGAGGCGCTTTCCCTTCTCCCCCCTGTGGGAGAAGGTGTCGCCGAAGGCGACGGATGAGGGGTGCTCCAGATGGCACCAGCGTCTCACTCCGCTGGAGCACCCCTCATCCGTCTCGGCGCTACGCGCCGATCCACCTTCTTCCACAAGGGGAGAAGGAAACTGTCATGCAACCATCACGTTCACGTCCTAGACCGCTAGACGGGAACCGGCTCGCCGCATCGCCGATGCGCGTCCCTCCAGGCATTGGCCGCTCTGCTCGTCAAGAAGGGGATATCGATGAAACATCTCAACCGGACCGTCGCGCTCGGCGCGGCACTTGCCTTGTTCACTTCCCTGACGCCGGCGCTCGCCGACGGCGTCGCTTACGTCAACAAGGGGCTCGTCGGCATCGGCCGCATCCCGGCCAACCAGAAGGACAAGTTCGGCGAGACCTTCGGTTCAGGTTCCGGCATGGCGATCGACACCAAATCCTGGGCGCGCGACGGCGCCGGCTACAAGGGCTCGCTCTGGCTGCTGCCGGACCGCGGCTACAATATCGTCGGAACCACCGATTATCGCCCGCGCCTCAACACCATCTCGATCGAGCTGGCGCCGACCGCTCCCGGCGCGGCGCCCGCTGCCGGACAGGAACAGTCGGGCGTTAAGGCGACGCTCGCCGACACGATGCTTCTGACCGACGACAAGGGCGCCGACGCCACCGGCCTCGATCCGTTGAACGGCGTGCGCGCCGCCGCCGGCGACATGCCGATCCTGCCTGAGGCCAATGGCAAGCTGGCGCTCGATGACGAAGCGATCGTGCGGCTGCCGGACGGCACGATGTTCATCTCCGACGAATATGGTCCCAACATCTACCGCTTCTCGGCCGAAGGCCGTCTGATGTCGGCGACCCAACCGCCCGCGGCGCTGGTGCCGATGCGCCATGGCAAGCCGAACTTCGCGTCCGACAACCCGGGCCCGGGCGCTGCCGAGCCCGATCCGAAGGATCCCGAAACCGGCCGCCAGAACAACCAGGGCCTCGAAGGCATGTCGATGACGCCGGACGGCAGGTTCCTGATCGCCGTGCTGCAGTCGGCGCCCCGCCAGGACGGCGGCGATTCCGGCTCGACCCGCCAGAACACCCGCGCGCTGGTTTACGACGCTTCCGATCTCGCCCACCTCAAGCTGGCGCATGAATATGTCGTGCCGTTGCCGGTGTTCAAGGATGCCAAGGGCAAGACCAAGGTGGCCGCTCAGAGCGAGATCGTCGCACTCTCCGACAAGAGCTTTCTGATGCTGGCGCGCGACTCAGGCAACGGCCAGGGCGTTAAGGGCGACGAGTCGCTCTACCGCAAGATCGAGATCGTCGACCTCTCCGCCGCCACCGATATCGCCAACGGCCCGTTCGACGCCGCCGACAAGCCGGTCGCGCCGAAGGGCATGCTCGACCCGTCGGTGACGCCGGCCAAGCTGACGCCGTTCATCGACATCAACGACAAGGGCGAGCTCGGCCGTTTCGGCATGCACAATGGCGCGCCGAACGACAGGGACAACCTCTCGGAGAAGTGGGAGGCGATGTCGCTGGCGCCGGTGCTCGATGCGAAGCTGCCCGACGACTATTTCCTGTTCGTCGCCAACGACAACGACTTCCTCACCCAGGACGGCTTCCAGGTCGGCGCTTCGTACAAGGCCGAGGACGGCGCAGATGTCGACACCACCTTCCTGGTCTATCAGGTCACCCTGCCTGGCCTTTCTGGAAACACCACTCAGTAATGGGATGCGGTCGGCTGCCGCGGCAGCCGACCCTTTCTGAAGGGATGCATGAGCATCAGGCCTGCGATAGCATCGCGGGCCTGATTCAGTTTCGGCCCCACCACCATGGGTAACAACATGGATGACAAACAGCCCACCCGCCGGCGGACCGGCGACCTGACCAGCGGCCCCATTTCGCGCACGCTGCTGTTGTTCGCGCTGCCGGTGCTGGGCTCCAACGTGCTGCAGTCGCTCAACGGCTCGATCAACGCGGTCTGGGTCGGCCGCTTCCTCGGCGAGGCGGCGCTGACGGCGACCTCCAACGCCAATCTGGTGCTGTTCCTCATCCTCGGCACCGTCTTCGGCATCGGCATGGCGGCAACCATCCTGGTGGCGCAATCGGTCGGCGCCCGCGACCTCCCCGAGGCAAAGCGCATCGTCGGCACCAGCGCCACCTTCTTCTTCCTCGTCTCGGTCGTGTTCGCCGTCTGCGGCTGGATCTGGGTCGATGTCATCCTGACCGGGCTCGGCACGCCGGCCGATGCCTTGCCTTTGGCGCGCGCCTATTTGCGCATCATCTTCGTCGCGGTGCCGATGATGAACCTTTTATCCTTCGTCATGACCGTGCTGCGCGGCGCCGGCGACTCGCGAACCCCGTTCGTCTTCATGGCGCTGGCGGTCGTGCTCGACGTCGTGCTCAATCCGCTGCTGATCCGCGGCATCGGCCCCTTTCCCGAGCTCGGCATTGCCGGCTCGGCAATGTCGACGCTTGTTGGCCAGACGGTGGGCGTGATCGCCATCCTGATTGTGCTTTATGTGCGCAAACATCCGCTGCGGCTGGCGGGCAGCGATCTCGCGCTGCTGCGGCCCGACCCGAAATTGCTGCGCATCGTCGTCTCCAAGGGCATCCCGATGGGGCTGCAGATGATCGTCATCTCGGCGGCGGCGTTGACCGTGATGGGCATCGTCAATTCCTACGGCTCCCAGGTCGCCGCCGCTTACGGCATCGCCGCGCAGCTCTGGACCTACATCCAGATGCCGGCTCTGGCGATCGGCGCCGCCGTCTCCTCGATGGCGGCGCAGAATGTCGGCGCCGGGCGCTGGGACCGCATCGGCAGGGTCGCGGCGTCGGGCGTCGGCTTCAACCTGGTGCTGACCGGCGCGCTGGTGGCGCTGCTTTTCGTCTTCGACCGCGCAGTGCTCAGCCTCTTCCTCAGCACCGACAGCGCCGCGATCGACATCGCCGCCCACATCAACAAGGTGGCGTCCTGGTCGTTCATCCTGTTCGGCGTCACGATCGTGCTGTTCGCCACGGTGCGCGCCACCGGCGCTGTCATGCCGCCGCTGATCATCCTGATCATCTCGGTGTTGATCATTCGCACCGGCTTTGCCTATTCCATGCGCAGCGTCATCGGCCAGGAGGCGCTGTGGTGGAGCTTTCCGGCAGGTTCGATCGCCTCGCTGGCGCTCGCCGCCGCCTATTACCGCTTCGGCCGCTGGCGCACGATGCACATGATTGAGGACAGGCCGGCGGCCGGCGAGCCGCCCGACACGGGCCTCGGCGTGCCGCGCCAGCGCGCGCAGCTCCTGCCGGAGACGCCGAACGGCTAAAATCCGCGACGACAGGAAAACGTGAAAATCCGCTACCGCGCGTATTTGGCGCCGAAGCCAAGCGCCACCAGCGAGAAGACGACGATCATGCCGGCAAAGGCCAGGCTTGCGATGGTTGCGTTCGCCAGGCTCGACAGGATGCCGATGCCGATCACCGGCAGCGCGTTGCCGCAGAAGCAACAGATGAAGAAGGCCGAGACCACCTCGGCGCGGCGGTCGGCCGGCGCGATCTGATTCACCACTTGCAGGCCGCCGCGATAGCCGAGCGCCGCCGCCACGCCGCAGAGCGCCGTCGCAACGATCATCAGGACCATCGAGGCATAGACCTGCGCCGCCACGATCAGCGCCACGGTCGGGATCATCAGCACCAGCGCGGCAAGCATGGTGGAGCGGCTGGAGAGCCATGTGGTGGCGACGATGGTGATGGCCGCCACAATCGACAGCTCGAAGAAAAGCCCACCAGCCTCGGCATGATTGGTCACATGCAGCTGCTGCGCCAGGATGCTCGGCGCCAGCGCCGCGTAGAAGCCGACCAGCGCCATGGCGCCGAAGCCGGTCACCGCCGGCGCCACGAATTGCGCGCGGATGTTGTCCGGCACCGAAAGCCGCGGCCTCAGCGAGACCTCGGAAAACCGTCCGGGCCTGGAGACGGTTTCCTGCGTGCGCCAGATCAGCAGGGTGACCAAGGCAAGCAGGACGAGATAGACGGCGAATGTCAGCCTGAGCGGCCAGGGCGCATATTGGGCGAGCAGCCCCGACATGAGCGCGCCGGCCCCGAGACCGACAAAGTTGGTGCTGGTGGCGATGACGGCGGCGCGCGACTTGTCCTTGCCCTCGATCAGCTCGGCCAGCCAGGCCGTGCCCGCCCCCGCGCCGACACCGATGCCGAGCCCGCTGAGGATGCGGGCGATGTCGAGCCAGGCGAGGTTTTCGGCGAAGAGGAAAAACAACGCGCTGACCACGGCAACGCCCATCGCCGCTAGCGCGGCGGGGCGGCGGCCGACGACATCCGACACGCGGCCGAAAAACAGCAACGCCGCCAGATTGCCGACCACATAGACGGCGTAAACCAGCGTCAGCGTGACCTGCGAGAAGCCGAAGGCCTGCTTGTAGATCACGTATAGCGGCGTCAGCGCGGTGCTGCCGGCAAAAAGCGCGGCGATCATGGCGGCGACGACGGCCATTGCGGCGCCGCCGCCAAGCTCATTGTCACGCGTCATGGTTTGAGCGTAGCTGGTCATGGCAACCTCCGGGGGTTGCAAGCCCAACGCCTATATAATGGCGCTGTTCCAGCCACCGAATGTCCTCCTGACAATCCTGACAGGATGGTCTTGTGCGAAATCCTCGCGTAGCTTTTGTCGGCCGACGAGGAGGAACCATGGGCAAGGGACGGGTCGAGGCATTCACCGATGGCGTCGTCGCCATCATCATCACCATCATGGTGCTGGAGCTGAAAGTGCCGCATGGCGAAGATTTCTCAGCGCTTCTGCCGCTGTGGCCGGTCTTCTTCTGCTATGTGCTGTCCTTCATCAATGTCGGCATCTACTGGAACAACCTGCACAACATGTTCCACACCGTGCAGCGGGTCGATGGACGCGTGCTGTGGGCCAACCTGAACCTTTTGTTCTGGCTGTCGCTGATGCCGGTGACCACCGCGTTCATGGGAGAGAACCACTTCGCGCCCGTACCGGTCGCCGTCTATGGCATCGACCTCGCGCTTTGCGCCGTCGCCTACACCATCCTGGTCCTCAAGTTGCGCCATCTGCACGGCGCCGACACGACTTTCGCCAAGGCCGTCGGCCGTGACAACAAAGGCAAGATCTCGCTGGCGCTCTATATCGCCGCAGTCCTGCTCAGCTTCCTCAACCAGTGGATCAGCGTGGCGATCTATGTGCTTGTAGCGACCATCTGGTTTGTGCCGGACAAGCGCTTCGAACGGTTGGTCGAGAAATAACGCTTACTTCCGCATGGTTTTCAGCTTTTCCGCCGCCGAGGCGGCAAGGTCGGCATAGCGCTCCTCCAGCCTCTCGGCCGCCTTGATGATCGGAAAGTCATGGCCGAATTTCTCCAGCGCCAGCCTTAGCTTCTCGGCGAAATCCGCCTGCTTCTCCAACGCCGCAAACAGCGTCTTCACCTGCGTCTCGCTGATGTCGGGATTGGCGAGCATCTTCGGCACCTCGCGGCTCATCTGGTCGCCGTTGACGGTTTGCTCCTTCAGGATTCCGATCCAGTCGGTCAAATGCCGAACTCCTTTTTGGGACAACATGCGCGGCGTGCGCTGCGATGGTCAACCCGTTGCGGCTTTCGCCGTCAACCCGTTGCGGCTTTCGCCGTAATCACCGGACGAACCGGCCTTGCCTCGGCGGCGCCTGGCGTTAAGTTCGGCCCGACCCGAACAAGGATGGAACTCATGACCAGCGACGCCCAGATCCAGACCGCCCTGCCCGCCTTCGCCTCCGGCAATGTCGCCGTCATCACCGGCGGCGCCAGCGGCATCGGCCTTGCCGCCGCAAAACGGTTCGTGGCAATGGGCATGAAGGTGGTGCTTGCCGACATCGGCGGCATGCGCCTCGACCAGGCGAAGCAGGCGGTCGCCGCGATCGGCGGCGAGGATGCCGTCCTCCCAATCCCGACCGATGTCTCCAGGGCGGAAGAGGTCGACCGGCTCGCGGAGCTCGCTTACGGTGCCTTCGGTGCGGTGTCGGTGCTGATGAACAATGCCGGCGTCGGCAACAATCCCGGCAAGCCGTGGGAGAACCGCGACGCCTGGAAGCGGCTGCTGGACATCAATTTCTGGGGCGTCGTGCATGGCGTCGAAGCCTTCGCGCCGCGTATGCTCGCCGCCGGAAAGCCGGGCCTGATCATCAACACCGGGTCCAAGCAGGGCATCACCACGCCGCCCGGCAATCTCGCCTACAACGTCTCCAAGGCCGGCGTGAAGACCTTTACCGAAGGACTGGCGCATGCGCTGCGCAACGAGCCGGGAGCCAAGGTGTCGGCGCATCTGCTGATCCCGGGCTTCACCTATACCGGCCTGACCGAAGGCGCGACGGAAAAGCCCGCCGGCGCCTGGACCGGCGAACAGGTGATCGACTTCATGCTGACATCGCTGATGGAGGACGACTTCTACATACTCTGCCCGGACAACGAAGTGACGCGGCCGATCGACGAAAAGCGAATGGCCTGGGCGATGGGAGACATCATCGAGAACCGCCCTGCCCTGTCGCGCTGGCATCCCGATCACAAGGATGCCTTCGCGGCCTTCATGAACCGCTGACGGCCCTGTCAAGCCGCGGCTTTCTTCTTGGATGCGTTCTTCCCGGCCGCGGTCTTCTTTGTGGCCGCGCCGGCTGTCTTCGGCGCATGCCTGGTGCCGTTCTTTCCGGCGACGGCCTTCTTGGCCGCCTTTTCGGCGATCTCGCTGTCATGCCGTTTTGCCGCCGCCTCGCATTTCGAGCGGATCTCCTCCACCTCTGACTCCGTCAGGTGTTCGATTCCGATGAAATGGTTATGGGCGCGGCTCACCCTGATCAGTTCGTCCAGCTTGGCCTGGATCGCCGCGCCATCGCGATTTTGCGTGTTCTGGATCAGGAACACCATCAGAAAGGTGATGATGGTGGTGCCGGTGTTGATGACCAATTGCCAAGTGTCCGAGAACCCGAAGAGCGGTCCACTCAACGCCCATACAACCACGATCGCCACACAGATGGCGAAGGTGGGCGGCAGCCCCGCCAGATGTGCCACCTGGTTAGCTATCCGCGTGAAAACCTTCTCGATCATGCAAGTCCCTCGAACCGTGGATGTGCTGGCATTTGCGAAGAAACAAGCTGCCGCCCGCTCCGGTTCCGCGGGATCGAATTTTGTGCCGACACGTGCACGCAATCGGCTACACGCAGAAAGCGCAGTTTCGCGAAAAAACACCTTATCCGTTTATTTGCAATAGTGCCGGTGCAGGCCGAAAGCCTGTTCCTTCCGCTTCACGGCGGTTTACCTCCAGCCCCTTCCGCCGCGCCACCCCCGCATGGCGGAAGGGGCATTTAGTTCCGAGAGTGGAAGGGGACCAGGTCAGACAGCGCCGGTCATGTGCTCGACGGCGTTCCGCCCGTGTCGGTGAGCGTTTCTTGCCAACGATCGAGAAAGGCTTCGATCGGCATGGCCTGCATATCGGGGATTGCGCTCGCCAGTTTCTCGGGCTGCCAGTCCCACCAGGCAAGGGCTTCGATGCGCGACGCGACGGTGGCGGAGAACCGCCGGCGCAGCGGCTTTGCCGGAACGCCTGCGACGATCGTGTAGGGCGCGACGTCATGTGTCACCACCGCATTGGCGCCGATGACCGCGCCGTTGCCGATCGCGACACCCGGCATGATCACCGCGCCGTGTCCGATCCAGACATCATGGCCGATGATGACCGATTTTGCTTGCCGTCGCGCGCGAAAAGCCGTGTCGACGCCCAGCCAGCGAAAATACTCGTTCGGCCGGTAGCTGACCTTGTGCTGTGTCAGCCGCTCGATCGGATGCTCGAGCGCGTTGATGCGGCTGTTCGCAGCGATCGAGCAGAACTTGCCGATCGTCGTGTAGATCGCCTCGCAATGGCGTTCGAAATAGGAAAAGTCGCCGACGCTCACCTCGCGCAGGATCACCCGCTCGCCGATCGAGGCATAGCGGCCGAGCCTGCATGCCTTCAGCTCCGCGGTCGGATGGATGCGCGGCTCGGGGTCCTTGAGGATGAGGTTTTCAGGACGATCCATGAAGCGGCTTTACGCCGGCGGGAGATTGCCCGCAAGCGTGACCTGTCCCCGGCAAGCCTGTAGGAGCCTATTGCGGCTTGCCTTTGGCCCACACCACGTTCTGGCCGTAAAGCGGCACGGTCGTGACCGACATCTTCGCCGAGCCGTTCTGCACCTGGCGCGAATGCGACAGATAGATCAGCGTCTCGTTCTTCTTGTCGTAGATGCGGTTCACCACCTGCTTTTTCCAGATCAGGCTGAGGCCCTGCTTGAACACCTCCTCGCCGCTCTCGCCCATGTCGATGTCGCCGATGGTGATCGGCCCGGTCTGGCGGCAGGAGATCGACGAATCGGAAGGATCCTCGAACCAGTTGCCCTTATGCAGCCGGTCGATGATGCTGCGGTCGAAATAGGCGACATGGCAGGTGACGCCGTCGACCTTCGGGTCCTTGATCGCGTCGACCATGATGTCGTTGCCGACCCAGTCGACACCCACTTTACCCACTTCGTCAGCCATGGCCGCGCCGGCGCTCAGGGCAAGACAGGCGGCGAACAAGCCGATCAGTTTTCGCAAGGAAGCCTCCTCGGTTCACGTTTGCCGATGTCAGGTGGGACAGGATCGTGGCGTTTGCAAGCCGATCGGCCGCCCGGCGGCTTGCGGCAACGCGACATCTTTGCGCGCCCGGCGCCGACCCGCTAAGACTGTCGCCGAACTGGCTTCCAGCCAAAGCAACGGACATTCACTGATGATGCGCTCCATCCTGATCGGCATTCTCGTCCTGATGGCGGCGGGCATCGGCTGGCTGACATTCGACTGGTACCGGGGCCACTATGGCGGCGAGCCCTTCGGCGCGCCCTTCACGCTGGTCGACCAGAAAGGCGCGCCGATCACCGAAGCCGCCTTCAGGGGACACCCCAGCGTCGTGTTCTTCGGCTTCACCCATTGCCCTGAAGTCTGCCCGACGACACTGTTTGAGCTCGCCGGCTGGCTGAAGACGATGGGCGACAGCGGCAAGGACCTCAACGCCTATTTCGTCACGGTCGATCCGGAACGCGACACGCCGGAGACGATGAACACCTATGTCAGCAACTTCTCCGACCGGATCACCGGCATCACCGGCGAGCCGGACAAGGTGCACGCCATGGCCAAGGCCTTCGGTATCTATTGGAAGAAGGTCGACACCGGCGACGGCGACTACACGATGGACCACACGGCCTCGGTGCTGCTGCTCAACGCCAAGGGCGATTTCGCCGGCACCATCGCCTATGGGGAGAGCGCCGACACCGCGATAGCCAAGCTGAAGCGGCTGGCTGCGGGTGGGCAAACCTGATGGGCCAGACTAGGCTCCACTTCACCGCCAACAAGCTCGAGGCCGACCGCATCTTTGCCGCACTGGACGCCGCCTTCGAGGAGGACGGCCTGCCGGTCGCCGTGCTGGAGCTCGACGAGGAAAAAGACATCCACGAAGTGTCGCTTTATGCCGATGGCGACGTCGATCCCGTGGAGGTCCGGGTCAGGGATGTCCTCGCCGGTCTCGGCCTGTCGAAGCCTGTCGAACGTGAGGTCCTTCCCGACGTCGACTGGGTGTCGCGCTCGCTGGAAGGGTTGAAGCCGGTCCGCGCCGGACGCTTCTTAGTCCACGGCTCGCACGACCGGGCCAAGCGTCGCAGTGGCGACCTCGCCATCGAGATCGAGGCGGGCCTTGCCTTCGGCACCGGACACCACGGCACCACCGCCGGCTGCCTCGAAGTGCTGGAGCAGGTGGTGCTGCGCGAGCGGCCGCGCAACGCGCTCGACCTCGGCACCGGCAGCGCCGTGCTTGCGATTGCGCTGGCCAAGCTCGCGCATATCCGGGTGCTGGCGACCGACATCGATCCGGTCGCCGTCCGCGTCGCCGCCGCCAATGCCCGCCTCAACCACGTCAAGGCGCTGGTCGAGACGGTGACGGCGCCCGGCTTCCATCATCCGATCTTCGCCAGGCGCGCGCCTTTCGACCTCATCGTCGCCAACATCCTGGCCCGGCCGCTGATGCGGCTCGCGCCCGAAATGGCCAAGCACATCAGCCTCGGCGGCTCGCTGGTGCTCTCCGGCATCCTCGACCGGCAGCGCGACGCGGTGATCTCGGCCTATGTCGGACAGGCTTTCCGCCACGTGCGCACCTTGCATCGCGAGGGCTGGGTGACCATCCACCTCAAGCGCTGAGGCCGGGTTGCATCCAGCCGATCTGGCCCTGCCGAAATCGATTCCGATTTCCGGGGTCATGCGCTACGCTCGCAACAAGCATCGAAGAGAGGCCAAAAATGTTCCAGACCTTTGATTCCGCTGGTGATCCTGCCGTCGGTAAGCCGCGTGTGGCGCAGCTGCGGCAATGGCTGGCTGAGAATGGTTTGGATGGCTTCCTTGTTCCCCGCGCGGACGAGCACCAGGGCGAATATGTCGCCGACCGCTCGGCGCGGCTGAAGTGGCTGACCGGCTTTTCCGGTTCGGCCGGCGTCGCGATCGTGCTGCGCGACCGCGCCTTCATCTTCGTCGACGGCCGCTACACGCTGCAGGTGCGCAATGAAGTCGACCTGTCGATCTTCACCGTCGAAAGCCTTGTCGACAATCCGCCGGCCAGCTGGATCAAGGACAATCTCGGCAAGGGCGCAAGGCTCGGCTTCGACCCCTGGCTGCACACGATCGGCGAGATCAAGGCGCTGAAGGCATCGGCCGAGCAATCCGGCGCGACATTGGTGCCGCTCGACAGGAATCCCATCGACATCATCTGGACGGATCAGCCGGACCCGCCCCGCGCGCCTGTCGAGATCCATCCGCAGAATCTTGCCGGCGAGCTCGCCAAGGACAAGCTCAAGCGGCTGGCGGGCGCGATCGAAAAGGACGGCGCCGCCCATGCGGTGCTGACCGATCCTTCCTCGATAGCCTGGGCCTTCAACATCCGTGGCGGCGACGTGCCGCATACGCCCCTGGCGCTCGGCTTCGCCATCCTCGCCGCCGATAGCAAGCATCAGCTGTTCATGGACCAGCGTAAATTCCCGCGCCAGGTCGCAGCCTATCTCACCCAGCTTGCCGATCCGCATGATCCGGGCGAGTTCGAAGCCGCCATCGTCGCGCTAGCCAAGGACGGCGCCAAGATCGCGCTCGATCCGGTGCTGGCGGCGGAGAAGCTCCGCATGCTGGTCGAGGACAATGGCGGCACGGTCGTCTTGGCGGCCGACCCGGCGCGTATCCCCCGCGCGACCAAGAACCAGGCCGAGATCGCTGGCAGCCGCGCCGCGCATCGCCGCGACGGCGCCGCGGTCGCCAAGTTGCTGTGCTGGCTCGACCGCCAGAAGCCCGGCACGCTGGACGAAATCGCCGTCGTCACCAAGCTTGAGGAGGTGCGCCGGCAGACCGGCGAGGAAACGCAGATGCCGCTGCGCGACGTGTCCTTCGACACGATTTCCGGCGCCGGCCCGAACGGCGCCATCATGCACTACCGCGTCTCGCGCGCCACCAGCCGCAAGCTTGAAAGCGGCGAGCTGTTCCTGCTCGATTCCGGCGGCCAGTATCAGGACGGCACGACCGACATCACCCGCACCGTGCCGATCGGCCAGCCGAGCGAGGAGATGCGCGAGCGCTTCACCCTCGTGCTGAAGGGCATGATCGGCATCTCGACGCTGCGCTTCCCCGCCGGCACGCGCGGTTCGGAGATCGACGCCGTTGCCCGCGTGGCCCTATGGAAGCATGGCTGCGACTTCGCCCACGGCACCGGCCACGGCGTCGGCTCCTACCTTGCCGTGCATGAAGGGCCGCAGCGCATCGCCCGCACCGGCACAGAAAAGCTGCTGGCCGGCATGATGCTGTCCAACGAACCGGGCTACTACAAGGAAGGCGCCTACGGCATCCGCATCGAGAACCTGATCCTGGTCACGCCGGCGGAGCAGATCGAGGGCGGCGACATCGCCATGCATGGCTTCGAGACGCTGACGCTGGCGCCGATCGACAAGCGGCTCATCCGCACCGATCTGTTGCACCGGGACGAGTTGCAGTGGCTCGACCGCTATCATGCCCGGGTGCTGGCCGAGATCGGCCCGATGGTCGACGGCGAAACGCTGGCCTGGCTGGAGAAGGCGACAGCACCGCTGCCGCACGATGCGAAGATTTGAGGTGAGTTTCTGTCTCCCGGTTCGACGGCTACGCCATGCACACATCTTCTGTGACTGGCGCGACTGATCAGGCCGAAGCCTTGATTGCCACGTGGTTCCCCCAATCCGTCGCTGCTTCGCAGCGCCACCTTTCCCCCCCGGAGGGAAAGGAAGGGAGCCTTGCTGGACGAGCGTTGGCGGCAAAAAGCTCGGCGCCCTTCCTCTCCCCCGTCGATCGGGGGAGAGGTGGCTCGGCGAAGCCGAGACGGAGTGGGGGTCGACCAGCGCAGCGTAAGACAATGCATGCGCCAAGCTGCTATGCACGCTATCGTCCAAAGACCAGCCGCTTGGGAAATGTGTGCATCCCCTAGCGCTCCACAGCGAGAAATGCCCAGTTCATCCTCCGAAGCTGCTGCGGAGGACGGGCAGGACAATGAGGGGCAGCGCCAGCCATTCAGGATGGAAAGCTATCCGACGAACTGCCTCGCCAGAATCAGGACAGCGGCTCCAGCCAGAAACATCGCCATCAGGCCGCCGCGCAGCGACACCAGCACGGTGACGATCAGCGCCGCCCACTCAGCGGGCCCGGCATGCAGCAGCTCGGGCGCCACCAAGGTCGTCAGCACCGCGGCCGGCACGGCGTTGAGCCCAGCTTCGACGCGCGGATGGATGGTCTCAAAGCGCGAGATGACGAGGTGGCCGCCGACGCGGGTCAGATAGGTGGCGACGGCGCCGGCCAGGATGATCCAGAAGGTCGTGCTCATGGCCGCTTGCCCACGCCGCTGTGATGCGGCGGCAGGATCACCGCCAGGAGAACGCCGGCGACCGCGCCGATCGAGACATGCCAGGGCGAGCCGACGGTCCGATAGGCGATGATCGAGGCGACGGCGCTGGCGGCGACGACAGGGCCCCAGAGCGGCCGTTTGCGGAAGCCGAGCACCAGGCCGAGGAAATAGATCGGCAAAAGGAAATCGATGCCCAGCGCATGCGTGTCCGGGATCATCTTGCCGAACACCGCGCCCAATCCGCTTTCGATCACCCAAAACGCATAGACCGGCAGGCCGAGCCCGAGATACCAGACGAAGCCGACGGGCCGGCCGGACTCGGCCCTTGCCTCAGCGATGGCGAATTGCGGATCCGTCAGGATGAAATAGCCGAGCGCCTGCTGGAGCACCGGCCAATGCGCGATGCGCCTGCCGATGCCGGCCGAATAGAGCACGTGGCGAAAGTTCACCGCGAAGATCGACAGCACGATCAGCCATGGCGCGACATGCTGGCCGAACAGTTCGATGCCGACCATCTGGCTGGCGCCGCCATAGATCATGGCGCTCATCAGGAAGGCTTCGAGGACGGAAAACCCATTGTCGACGGCGATCGTGCCGAACAGGATCGCGAACGGCGCGAGGCGACGACCACCGGCATTGAAAGCCGCACGCCGTCCCAGAAATCGCCGCCCGTTCTGCCTTCAGAGATTGCTTCCGCTGCCATGCGCCGCTCCTCGTGCATGTCGCCCAGAAGTGCGCAGCGGTTCTGGGACAACGACATGCATCAACAAAAGACTTAAAGCGCGTCGCCTGGATTCGTTCAGCGCACGCGCTTTAAGAGCGGCTTGATTTAGAGAGCGTCGCCTCCAATGTCACACCAATTCGCTTGACCCAGCGATCAGCGGAACTGATCGCCGGGTTGCGAAACGTTGGAAATCTTCAGGCAGCTCAGCTGACGAAATAGCGCTGCCACTCGAAGTCCGTGATATGCGAGGCCTGCCAGACATCGAAGGCCGCCTGCTCGGCGCGGCGGCTTTCGGCGTAGTTGTCGCGGAACGCTTCGCCGAACGCCTCGGCGCAGAAATCGGATGCGGCGAAGGCTTCAATAGAAGCATTCAGCGTGCGCGGCAGCTTCGGCTTGTCGAGATTGGCGAGGTTGCTCGTCACCGGCGCCTCGAGCGGCAAATCCTTCTCGATGCCTTCGCAGCCGGCCGCCAGGATCGCGGCGATCGAGAGATAGGGATTGACGTCGGCGCCAGGCGCCCGGTGCTCGAACCGGCACGCGGCATCGTTCGGCGTGGTGATGGCGCGGATCGGCGCGGTGCGGTTCTCGAAGCCCCAGGCGACGTCTTCCGGCGACCACGCGCCGCGATCGAAGCGGCGGTAGGAGTTGACCGTCGGCCGGAAGAAAATATGGGTCTCCTGCATGCGGTTGAGCACGCCGGCGAGGAATTTCTCGGCGACCGGCGTCAGCCGGTTCGGTCCAGCCGCGAAGGCCGGCTTGCCGTCCCGCCACAGGCTGACATGATGGTGCGCGCCGCAGGCGCTTTCCTTGCCCGGCGGCTGGAAGCGCGTCATGAAGGTCGCCACCAAGCCACGCTCGGCGCACAGCTCGCGCAGATGCAGCTTGGCGCGCATCGCGGCATCCGCCGCCGCCAACGCGCTCTTCGGCATTAGCGCGTATTCATACATGCCGTAGCCATATTCGGTCACCAGCGAGGCGACGCCGATGTCGATGCTCTTCATGCGCGTAATGAACTCGGCGGCGAAATCCTGGTATTCGCCACTGCGCACGAGGTCGTAGTTGATCAGCGAATGGCCCCATGGCTTCAGCTCGCGATAACGGCCGGCGCGCATCAGATCATGGTCGGCGTGGAAAATGCCGAACTCGTATTCGAGCGCGAATTTCGGCTCATAGCCAAGCGCCCTCGCGCGCTCCTCGACGCGCGCCAGCACGCCGCGCGGGTCATACGGACAGACGGCGCCGTCCAGCATGTAGGAGCGCGTGATGGCGGAAGCGAATTTCGGCTTCCAGCCATGCTGCACCACCGTATCCGGATCGATGATACCCTTGATGTTGGGAAAGCCGTTCTCCTCATTGGCGCTCGGCGAGGCGAAGGCGACGTCGCCCATCGGCTGGCCGTCGCCATGCGTGACGCAATAAAGGATGGCATTGATCGATTCGCCATAGGTGGAAAGCTTCAGCGGCGCGATCTTGGAGCGCACGACGCCTGACGTGTCGACCGTATGCACCTCGATGAACTCGACGCCGCGCGATGCGAGCTCGGCCTGCAACGCGTCGAGCTTCGGCGCATACTCCGCCACCCTGTCCTCAAATTCCACGTTCAACCTCCACCAGGAAAAGCTATTTGGCCCTGCGCCGCAAAAGAAGCGACAGCAGCTCGTCGAGCTCGTGCCGTCCGCTGATGCCGCTCGGCCGGAACGCCATGCAAAGCACGATGACAACGCCGAGCGCCACGCCCGACAGGCCGAGCAGCTGCGGCATCTGGATACCCGCGACCGTCACGCCGGACTCAATGCTGCGGATGAATTCCAGCCCGATCGAAAGCACGATGACGCCGGTGACCGCCCCAGTCACCGTTGCCATGCCGCCGAGGATCAGCATCGCCAGCGTGTTGAAGATCATCTGGAAATAGAACAGTTTTGGGCTGATCGTGCCGGCGAAATAGGCGTAGAGCACGCCGGCGAGCCCGCAGATCAGCGCCGACAGCACCCATGACATAAGCCGCAGTTTCTTCGCATCGATGCCGAGCGCAGCCGCAGCCTGAGGGCTCTGCGCGCTGGCCCGCAGCTGCAAGCCCCAGCGGCTGTCCTTGAACAGTCGCGCCGCCACGATCGCCATCACCGCGAAGACCAGCATCCACGGCAGGCCGACCACTTTCGGAATGCCGAAGAAAGCCTGGTTGCCCTTGAACAGATTGGTCCAGTTGAGGAAAACCGAATGGACGATGATCAGCAGCGCCAGGCTGACGATGGTCGCAGCGACCCCCGACAGCCGGCTGATCACCTTGCCGCTGACCAGCGCCACGATGCCGACCACCAAGAGCGCAATGAGCGCCGACGAAACCGGATCGAGCTCCAGCGTCGCAAAGCCGAACGGCGCGTTGGGGATCGACAGCTTCTTCATGGCAAGCGGCGTCGACAGGATGGCGACGCTATAGGCGCCGAGCCCGACAAAGGCGCTGTGGCCGAGATTGGCGATGTTGGAATTGCCCATGGACACTTGCAGGCCGACCACGACGATCAGGTTTACGAAGGCGCCGAGTGCGAGGAAGGTGTAGTAGGTCGGCGCGAAGTTCAGCACCAGGAGCCCGATCGCCAGCACCGGCAGCGCTGTCACCAGCCCGCCGATCAGCGAGCGGAGGATCGCGTTGCCGGGCTGCGCGGTGGCGGCCGGCGCCGCCATCTGTTCGACCGCTTGCGAGAGTTCGGAGCCTGCCACGTCAGATCTCCCGCCCTAAATCTCTTTGTCGCCGAGTTCGATGCGCTGGCCGAGCAGGCCTTCCGGCCGGTAGACGAGCAGCGCGACGATGATGGCGTAGGTGAGCGCGTCCCGGAAGCCCGCATATTCCTGCGGCAGCGCGACGAGCAGGCCGACTTCGATGAAGCCGAGCAGCATGCCGCCGACCGCAGCACCCGGCAGCGAGCCGAAGCCGCCGATGACGCAGGCGACAAAGGCCTTCAGCACCAGGCCGAAGCCGAGATCGGGTGAGACGCTGCCGCGCCGCGCCAGGATGAAGACGGCGGCGATGCCCGCCAGCGCGCCCGAAATCGCAAACGCCGTGGCAATCACCCGGTTTGCCTTGATCCCCATCAGCCGCACGGTGGCGAAGTCGCGCGCGGCAGCGCGAATGGCGAGCCCGAGCGTCGAGCGGTTGAGGAAGAGCACGAGCGCAAGGATGGTCAGGCCCGACACGATCAGTTCCATCACTTGCAGCGAGGAGACGGCGAAGGGGCCGAAGAACCACATCTGGTTCAAGCCGTTGAGGATCGAGACCGACTGCGGCTTTGGCGAGACCAAAAGCATGAAAAGGTTCTGCACCACGATCGACACGCCGAAGGCGGTGAGCAGCCCGGTGGTGGTAGGCGCATAGCGCACCGGCCGGAAGGCGACGCGTTCGAACACCACCGCCGCCAGCGCCGCCATGCCGACGGCAAGCAGCACCGCGACGAAGGGCGAGGTCAGCCCGAGCGCGGCAGCCAGGAACACGCTGTAGGCCGAGACCCCGATGATCTCGCCATGGGCGAAATTCACCAGCCCCATGATCGAGAAGACGACGGCGAGCCCGAGCGCCACCAGGGAATATTCCGCACCGAAGGCGAGCGCGTTGAGGAGTTGCTGCAAGGCGTAATCCATCGCCGCCTACCCGCCGATATAAAGGTTGAACAGGCCGTGCTCGTCGGCGAGCCTGGCCGGCGGTCCGTCATAGCGCAGCGTGCCCGAGCTCACGACATAGACGCGGTCGGCGAAGCGCAGCGCCTGTTTGGCGTTCTGCTCGACCACCAGCAGCGTCAGCCCTTGCGCCTTGAGCTCGCCGATGAAATCGAAGATGCGCGCCACGATCTTGGGCGCGAGCCCGAGCGACGGCTCGTCGAGCAGCAGCAGCTTCGGCCGCGACATCAGCGAACGGGCGATCGCCAGCATCTGCTGCTCCCCGCCCGAAAGCGTGCCGGCCGCCTGGCCGAAGCGTTCGGACAGCACCGGGAACAGCGACAGGAACCGCTCGATATCCTGGCGCACGCCGGCGGGGTCGCGCCTTGTCGCGGCTCCTAGCCGCAGGTTCTCGCCGACGCTCAGGTTGGAGAAGATGTGCCGGCCTTCCGGCGTCGCGGTCAGTCCGGCGCGGATGCGGTCCTCGGTGCGGACATGCGAGATGTCCTTGCCGTCGAGCACGATGTGCCCCGAAGCCGGCGTGACCAGCCCGGTCAGCGCGTTGATGGTCGAGCTCTTGCCGGCGCCGTTGGGCCCGAGCAGGGCGACAAGCTCGCCCTGCCCGACCTCGAGCGACAACTCGCGCACCGCCGTGACGGCGCCATAGCGCACGACAAGCTTCTCGACCTTCAGCACGTGTTCCCGGCCCCGCTTAGTTCAGCGCCGGAACGAAGGTCGGCGGCGTGTCGGTGATCAGCACCCGCTTGCCGTCGGCAAAGCCCATCACCGGCACGGCCTTGACCGGATAGCCCTTCTTCTCGGCGAAGGAGATCGTCGGCGCGGTGGTGCCCGGATAGCCGCCAGGCGCGCGGATCGCCTCGCGTAAGGCGGCGGGGTCGACGGTGCCGGCCTTTTTCGCCGCTTCGTAGCTGATCTGCACCATGTCGGCGCCGAGCGCGTCGAAGATGCCGTTGATCTTGTAGCCGTCGGCCTTGCACTGGGCGAGGAACTTGTCGATCGGGCCGTCGACGCCGGTCGCGCCATGGGTCGCGAACATCACCTTTTCCAGCGACTTCGGATCGCCGACCGTGCCTTCCAGCGACTTGTCGTCGAAGGCATCGCAGCCCGCCACCCACCCCTCGTAGCCGTTGGCGCGCAATTGCCGGATCAGGATGCCGACATCGGGCAGCACTGCGCAGATATGGATCGCGTCCGGCTTCTGTGGCAACGCCTTGATCGAGGCGATCTGCGGCGACCAGTCGGTGGTGCCGTAGGAATAGTTGAATTTGCCGACCACCTTGCCACCGAGATGCTCGAACACCTCGCCGAACCACTCCGGCAGCTTCTCCGAGTAGGACCCGGCATCGGGTGACACCATCAGCGCGACGGTCCGCGCGCCTTTGCCGTAAAGCGCGTTGGCGGTGGCCGAGGCATTGATCGGATCGGGCACGGCGCCGGCGATGAAGTTGTCGAGCCCAGCCTGCTGCATCTCGAGCTGCGTGTTCGGAGCCGAGAACACGGTTGCGCCATAAGGCTGCGCGGTCTGCGCCATCGGGATCAGCGCATCGGGAAACGGCACGCCGGTGATCACCTGCGCGCCGGCATCGAGGAATTTCTGGCCGAGCGAGACCGAAAGCTGCGGATCGGAGCGGTTGTCCTCAATCATCAGTTCGACCTTGGGGTCGTTGGCGCCGGCAGCCTTGTTCAGCCTGTCGGCCATGCAGCGCGCGCCCTCGGCCTCGCTATAGGGCGCGTAGGCGCCGGTCATGGCGACCGCTAGCCCGATCTTCAGATCGGCGGCGCCCGCATGCCCGGCCTGCAGCAGTCCCGCGGTCAGCACCGCGGCTCCTAGCAAAATCTTTTCCATTCTACCCCTCCTTCCTCTCATTGCGGTTGTTCTTCCGGGCCTTCAGGCCGTCTCCGACTGCCCGACATAGACCTCGATGACGCGCGGATCGCGCCACACGTCTTCCGTCTCGCCCGAGGCGATCACCTGGCCCTGGTCCATCACGCAAAGCCGGTCGCAGAGCCGGTTGATGAAGCGCAGGTCGTGATCGATGACGATGGTCGCGCAGCCGACGTCGCGGCGAATGCCTTCGATGGCGATGGCCAGCGTCTCCGACTCGGCCTCGTTGAGACCGGCGGCCGGTTCGTCGAGCAACAACAGCGACGGCCCAAGCGCCAGCGCGCGTGCGATCTCGAGCCGGCGCTGGCTGCCATAGGGCAGCGTTCCGGCCGGGCTGTCGGCGAAGCCTGCGAGCTCATATTGCTGCAGAAGCTGATCGACGCCGATGCGCATGGCGGCATCGGGGCGCACGGCCCGACAAGTGATATGCGCGACCTCGACATTCTGCCGTACAGTCAGGTCCTTGAATAATCTGATGGTCTGGAAGGTGCGGCCGACCCCTGCCCGCGCGCAATGCTCTGGGCTGCGGCCCGTGATCTCTTCGCCCGCGAGGCGCACGCTGCCGCTGTCCGGCTTGAGCACGCCCGAAATGGCGTTGACGAGGGTGGATTTGCCGGCGCCGTTCGGACCGATGAGACCGAGGATCTCGCCGGCCTCGCAGGTCAGCGAGGCGCTGCGCAACGCCTGCACGCCGCCGAATGTCTTGCTGACTGCCCCAACCGACAGCATCGGTAATCTCTCCCATTCCCGGCCGCTGGCTGTTCTCCTGTCGGCCGGTCAAAAGGATGCTAGTCCCCCGACTTTTCCATAACAAGTATTTTTTTCCATTCTAGAAAAATTCTTGAGCGGAAGGGCTGAGGCCCGTCGGTCAGACGCCTGCTCCCGGCGGCAGCCCGTCGCGCGGCACCGTGTTCGACATCAGCATGATGACGGGCTCGTCGCCGAGCGCCACATAGGCGTGCTGCATTTCGCCGTCGAACAGGATGCTGTCGCCGGGCTGCAGGACGCTCGGGTCGTAGTGGAGCGTGTGGAGCTGCAGGCTGCCGCTCAACACATGGATGAACTCCTCACCCGAATGGCTGCGCCAGCCGCCGTTTTCCTCGAAGGTTCTGGCGCGCAACGTCACGCGCCAGAAAATATTGGTCTTGTCGCGGAAATCGCTGCACAAGACCTCGAATTCCATGGCGTTGCCTTCGTGCAGGATGCCGCTGCCGGCGCGCGTGATCGAGCGGCGCGCCTGCGGCCCGGGCTTCGGGCTGAACAGGAAGGAGGCCACCGGCACGTGCAGCACGCCGGCAATCATCAGCGCGATATCGACGGTCAACCTGGCCTTGCCGTTCTCCAGCTTCGAGAGCTGGGACACGGAAAGGCCGGAGCGCTCGCTGAGATCGCGCAAGGTGATGTTCTGCTGCTTGCGCGCGTCGCGGATCTTGCTGCCCACATTGCCTTGCATCGTCCACGCCCTTGGCTGTCGTGTTTCCAATTCGACAAGCTCTAGCGTTCCGATATTTGAGCGTCCAGCCTTCAGACGGCTACGGCTGATTGCGGCCATAGGGATATCGCGACGGTGGCAAAGGCAGCCTCTAGGACGCGGCTGACGCGTTCGAAAGTTTCCGGATCGGCAAGCAAGTCGTTGCGCAGCTCGAGGTAGAGGCAGGGCCGGCCCTGCTGCAGCCCGTGCCGGTTCAAGGTGTAGCCGACAGCCTGGCGCCAGTCGTAAGGTTCATTATCGCCGATTCTGAAGCCTGCTTCCGGGCCTTGGGCCCTAAGCGTTTTCAGCACCGGGGCGACGAAGGGCGACTGTTCCCGCCACAGCACGCCGATATCCACATTGCGCTTCACGCCGCCCATCACCGGCGTGAAGGAGTGCACCGAGATCAGCGCCCGCCTGCCGGCAGCGGCTTCGATGATTGTCCGTTCGACCGGCGCCCAGGCGACGAGCTTGCGCAGCCTCGCATCCGCCGCGTCCACAGCGAGATTGCCCGGCACAGGGATGCCGCCGAGGTCGGGCCGCATGAAGTCCCACTCCTCGGCGGGGCGGTTATAGTCGAGGAACAGCCGTGAATAGCGCGCGATCACCGCCGGCGCCCGCAGCGTTCGCGAGAGCCGGCGCGTCAGCGCGCCGACGCCGATGTCCACCGCGAAATGCGTGCCGAGATAAGGCTCCGCCAGGCCAAGGTCGCGCCACGGCGCCGGCACGACGTTGCCGGCATGCTCGGCAATCAGAAGATAGGGGCTGGCCGCATCCGGCAGCAATCGTTCCACCCCGGCCGCGGCAAGCGCCGCGACGGCCGTGTCGCCAAGCTTTTCAAGGTCCCGCACGACCGGATGCCGCCGGCGGTCAGGCGATGACGGAGCGGACATGATAAGCCTTCGCCGCCGTCGCCTCGATGAGGCCGGCGCGCCCGTTGGCGCGGCCAAGACCGGAATTCTTGATGCCGCCCCAGGGCAGATAAAGGTCGGCGTGATCGCATCGATTGAGATAGACGGTGCCGGCCTCGACCTCGTCGAGCAAGGCCACGCCGCGTTCGACATCGCGCGTCCAGATCGAAGCGCTGAGGCCGTAGTCGCTGTCGTTCATCAGGCGGATCGCCTCGTCGTCGCCGCCGACGGCCTGGACGCAGGCCACCGGCCCGAACAACTCGTCGCGCATGATCGGCATGCTGTGGTCGACGCCAGTCAGCACCTCCGGCGCGACATAGGCGGTCCCGAGGCTTGCCGCCTTGCGCGCGCCATCCTGCGGCATCAGGCGCTTCGCCCCTGCCCGCACCGCGCTTTCGGTGAGGCCGCGGATGGTGTCGGCCGCGACCGCGCGCACCACCGAGCCGACCATCGGCTTTTCAGCGATCGGATGGCCGATCGACCACTTCCCCGTCTCGGCGACCAGCGCCTCGACAAAACGGTCGTGAATCAGGCCGTCGACATAGATTCGTTCCACCGAGCAGCAGGACTGGCCGGCGTTGGAGTAGGTACCCTCTGCGATCAGCGGAACCGCCGCCTCGAGGTCGGCGTCGGAGCGCACATAGGTCGGATCCTTGCCGCCAAGCTCGAGATGGACCTGGGTGAAGGTGCCGGCCGCCGCCGCATGCACGCGCCGGCCGCCATTGACCGAACCGATGAAATTGACGGCGTTGAAGACGCCGGAAGCGATCAGCCGCTCCGCATCCGGATGGTCGAGGTGCAGACACTGGAAGACCCCTTCCGGCCCGCCGGCCGCGCGAAAAGCCTCCTCGGCGAGCTCCGCGATCAGCGGCGTCTGCGGCGAATGCTTGAAGATCACCACATTGCCCGCGGCAAGCGGCGACGTGACCAGATAGCCGAGCATGGCGGTCGGGTAGTTCCAGGCGCAGATCGAAAGATGTAGGCCGCCGGCCACCGGCTTGGCATAGCGGCGGATGTTCTCGTCCGACGGATAGGGCATGTCGGCCAGCGTGTCCGGTGCAGCGCCTGCAAGCAGCTCGCCGATCAGCGCCAGGCGCGGCGTCTCGTCGGCTTGCCACAAGGGCCTGCCGATCTGCCACGCCACCGCCTCGGCCAGCGGAGCGGCGCGCGCCTTCATCTCCTCGCCGAAGTGCAGAAGGATCGCCAGGCGCTCGGCCAGCGGCGTGCGCCGCCAGCCCGGCAGCGCCGCGCGAGCGCGGGCGACGGCCGACTCGATCGCGGCCCCGTCCGCATAGTTGCGCTGGGCATAGATCGAGCCGTCGACAGGAGAGGTCACCGAGAAGGTCCGCGCGCCGGAATGCAGGGTCATGGTCTTGGAATCCACCCAAAAGGAAGCTGTCAGCCACGGCACGATATCGTGATTTTCTATTTTGGCAAATTTTTTCGAATACGGCTTGATGGATTTTTTGTCGGCCCCTATTGTCCCGCCATCGCGCCTTGGCGCAGAGATAGCGCCGCGCCTTGCAGCAAGAACCGAGGGGGGATGAATGGTCATCTATGATTTCACGGGCCGGCATGCGGTCGTCACCGGAGCTGGCGGCGGGATGGGCGAAGCGATCGCGCTGGCGCTGCTCGATGCCGGCGCCTCCGTCACCGCCATCGACATCAAGCCGCGTCCGGCCTCCCTCGCCTCGTATGACGAGCGGCTCACCTTCGCCCAGGGCGATTTGACCGACGCGGCCTTCGTGGAACGGACCATCGGTGCGGCGGGCCGCGAGCGTGGCGGCATCGACTATCTCGCCAATGTCGCCGGCGTATTGTGGTTCGGTCGCGACAAATCGGCGCTCGAAATGGACCTCGATGTCTGGGATCAGGTCTTCAACATCAACTTGAAATCCTTCGTGCGCACCGCACGCGCGGTCGTTCCGCAGATGCGCGCCGGCGGCCGCGGCGGCGCCATGGTGCATTTCTCGACCATTCAATGGTATCGCGGTGACCTGAAGCCTCAGGATGCCTATCAGGCCTCGAAGGCAGGCGTCTGCGCGCTGTCGAAGTCGCTTGCCATGCAGCTTGCCGGCGACGGCATACGCTCCAACGCGATCTGCCCCGGCATGGCGCTGACGCCGCTGCAGGCGCGCTGGGACACCGACGAAAAGCGTGCCGCCGTGGCGAATTATACGCCGCTCGGCCGCATCGGCACGCCGCAGGACATGGCACACGCCGCGCTCTTCCTGCTCTCGGACGCCGCGAGCTATATCACCGGCATCGAGCTTGCCGTCGACGGCGGCCTGCTGATGCGGATGTAAGCCCGGCGACAGCCGGAGGCGGCGTCAGGCCGCGACAGCCGTCCCCTGGATCGCCCGGCCCCAGTCGAGCAGCGGCTTGGCGCCAAGCGTGAAGCCGACGAGATCGTCGACCAGCGCCGGCGAATGGATCGTCGCCGGATCGATGTCGTGCCGGACCACGAAATGCCGGTTGCGCACCGCCTGGCCGAGATCCTCGTCACCGACATCCTCGAAACCGCGCGGCGCCCGCTTCAGGCGGTCTTCCGCATCGAGCTCCAGGCCGGCCTTGTTGAGCAATGCGACCATGCCGCGGAACGCGGCCGGCTTGGTCACGATCGCCTTGCGCATCGCCTGCAGCAATTCAGGCGCCGGCTGCCACCAGGCCACACCGGCAAAGCAGCGCTCCAGACCGATATGCACATAGAAGACCCCCTGCTCCATCTTGGTGCCGTCGGGCGACAGAATCGCCGAGAGATGCCGGTTGTAGGGCCGCTTGTCCTTGGAAAAGCGCACGTCGCGATTGATGCGGAACAGCGATTTCTTGCGGTCACCGCGCAAGCCGAGCTTGGCCGCCTCGAAACGCTCTGTGAGCGTCTCGACCAGATCGCAGAACGGCCCATGCAGCTCGCTGTCGTAAAGGTCGCGGTTTTCCTGGAACCACTCACGGCTCTGGTGGAAGTCGAGCGCCTTCAGGAACGGAATGGCCTTCGGCCCAAAACCCTTGAACGCTCCAGTCATTAGCCGCCCCTGCCGATCCGCTGCAGCCATGTGTCCTCGTCGATCACCTCGATGCCGAGATCGCTCGCAACTTTCAGCTTCGAGCCGGCGCCGGGACCCGCCACTACCAGGTCGGTTTTGGCCGAAACCGAGCCAGCGACCTTGGCGCCGAGCCGCTCCGCCATCGCCTTGGCTTCGGATCGCGTCATCTTTTCCAGCGAGCCGGTGAACACCACGGTCTTGCCCGAGACTTCGCTGCCGGCCGAGATTTCCATGACGTAGGGTTTCGGATGAACCTGCGCCAGCAATGCGTCCAGCACGTCGTCATTGCGCTCATTGCCGAAGAAGTCGCGCAACGCGTTGATCACCGTATCGCCGATGCCGTTGATCGATGGGAACACGCTGTGCGGATCCTCGGCCTTCGCCGTCTCCTTGCCGATACGGATCAGCTCCTCGATGGTCGAGAATTGGCGGGCAAGCACGGCCGCCGTGGTCTCGCCGATATGGCGGATACCGAGTGCGAAGATGAAACGGTCGAGCTCCGGCTCGCGGCGCGCGTCGATGGCCGAAAACAACTTGTCGAGACCTTCATAATTACGCTCCTCGACGCTGCGAACATTCTTGCGCGCCTTGCCCGAGGCTTCCTCGCGCAGCCTCGCCTGCTCCTCCCGTCGCTCGGCTAGCGCCCTGGTGACGGCGGGCCTTCGGTCCTTCAGCGTGAAAATATCGGCGGCGGTCTTCACCAGCCCAGAATTGAAGAACAGGTCGATGTTTTCGGCACCGAGGCCTTCGATGTCGAGCGCGCCGCGCGACACGAAGTGACGCAGCCTTTCGACCGCCTGCGCGGCGCAGATCATCTCGCCGGTGCAGCGCCGCCGCGAATCCTCCTTGCCCGTCTTCTCGTTGATCTCGCGCGTCGCCGGCGAGCCGCAGACCGGGCAGGTATGCGGGAATTCATAGGGCACCGCGCCAGCGGGCCGCTTATCGATGACGACGCTGACAATCTGCGGGATGACATCCCCTGCCCGCTGGATGACCACCGTGTCACCGATACGCACGTCGATGCCGTCGCGGATCGGCTGGCCGTTGCTGTCGAAACCTTTGATGTAGTCTTCATTGTGCAGCGTGACATTCTCGACCACCACGCCGCCGACCGTGACCGGCGCAAGCCGCGCCACCGGCGCCAGCGTGCCGGTACGGCCGACCTGGATGTCGATCCTCTCGACGGTCGTCATCGCCTGCTCGGCCGGAAATTTGTGGGCGACCGCCCAGCGCGGCTCGCCGGTGACGAAACCCCAGCGGCGCTGCAGCTCGAGCTGGTCGACCTTGTAGACGACGCCGTCTATGTCGTAGCCGAGCGAGGAGCGCTGCTCCTCGATGCGGTGGTAATGCGCGATCAGGTCGTCGATGGACTTCGCCCGCACCATCAGCGGGCTGACCTTGAAGCCCCATTCCTTGAACTTCCGTACGGAATCGAACTGCGTCGGCGCTGGGTCCGCTGTCGTATAGCCCCAGGCATAGGCGAAGAATTTCAGATTGCGGCTGGCGGTGACCGATGGATCCTTCTGGCGCAGCGACCCTGCAGCCGTGTTGCGCGGATTGACGTAATCCTGGCCGCCGACCGCCGCTGAACGCTGCTTCAAAGCCTCGAATTCGGCATAGGTCATGTAGACCTCGCCGCGGATCTCGATGATTTCCGGCCAGCCCGAACCCTGCAACTTCTTCGGGATGTCGGCAATCGTTTTCAAATTGGCGGTGATGTCCTCGCCGACCGTGCCGTCGCCACGCGTCGCGCCCTGCACGAACACGCCGCTCTCGTAGCGCAACGAGGCCGACAGCCCGTCGATCTTCGGTTCGGCGGTGAAGGCGATGTCGAGGTCCTTGTCGCGGTCGAAGAAACGCCTTCCGCGCTCAATGAAATCGGCGACGTCCTGGTCGGTATAGGCCTTGGCGAGGCTCAGCATCGGCACCGCGTGCCGCACCTTGGTGAAGCCCTCCGCGGGCGGGGCGCCGACCCGCCGCGTCGGTGAATCCTCACGCACGAGATCGGGGAAGCGCTCTTCGATGGCGAGGTTGCGCCGGCGCAGCGCATCATACTCGGCGTCGGTGATCGTCGGCGCGTCCTCGGTGTGATAACGCCGGTCATGCTCGGCAATCTCCGCCGCCAGTTGCTTCAGCTCATCCGCGGCTTCGCCTTCGCTCAACGAATCGACGGGTTTTTCCGACATGCATCAGTCCTTGGATTGTGGCGCGCCACTATAAATCAGGATTTGACGGCAGGGAGTGGGCTTGCGCACAAATCATTGCTGAACAGCACGATGCAGCCATCTGCTGACTCGGATTGGAACCGAAGAGGCCCAACTTTCTAAGCGGCGGCCGTGTTCTCGCGCAGCAACCGCTCCGCTGCCGCGCGCGCTTCGTCGGTGATGGTGGCGCCGGCCAGCATGCGCGCGATTTCTTCCTGGCGCGCCGTGCGGTCCATTTCGGCAATGCCGGTGGCGACGCGGTCCTTGCCGCCGGATTTGGAGATCAGGAAATGCGTGGCGGCGCGTGCCGCAACCTGCGGCGCATGCGTCACGGAAAGCACCTGCACCCGCTTCGACAACCGCGCCAGCCGCTGGCCGATGGCGTCGGCCACCGCGCCGCCGACGCCGGTGTCGATCTCGTCGAACACGAGCGTCGGCGCCGAGCCGCGATCGGCCAGTGCCACCTTCAGCGCCAAAAGGAAGCGCGAGAGCTCGCCGCCGGAAGCGACCTTCATCATCGGTCCCGGCCGGGTGCCCGGATTGGTGCGCACCCAGAATTCGACCTGGTCGATGCCTTCTTCCATGCGGCTTTCGGCATCGCTTCCCATCTCGACGATGAACTCGGCCCGTTCGAGCTTGAGCGCCGGCAGTTCCGCCATCACAGCCTTGGTCAGGCCCGCCGCCGCCGCATGGCGCAGCGACGACAGCTGCGCCGCGGAAATATCGTAGGCCTCGCGCGCCGCGGCGGCCTGCTTGGCCAGCGCGTGCAGCCGCTCCTCGCCGGCATCGAGGTCGGCAAGATCGGCCACCATCGTGTCGCGCAGCTGCGCCAGATCGTCGACCGCGACACTGTGCTTGCGAGAGGCGGCGCGCAACGCAAACAGACGCTCTTCCGCTTTCTCCAGACGCTGCGGATCATATTCGGTGGCGCGAAGCGCCGCTTCCACGCCGGACTGCGCGGCGTCGAGCGAGATCATCGCTTCGTCGAGCGATTTCACCACGTCGTCGAGCAGGCCGGGGGCTTCGCTGGACTTGCGCTGCAGCCGCCGCAACAGGCTGGCGAGTTGCGGCAAGGGCGAGGACGACCCCGACAGCGCATCCTGCGCATCATGGATCTCGGCGGCGATCTTTTCGACGCGCATCATCGTCGCGCGCAATTCCGCAAGCTCCGTTTCCTCGCCCGGCTGCGGGTCGAGTCTTGCGAGCTCGGCCACGGAAGCGCGCAGATAATCGGCTTCGCGCGCCGCCGCCTCGACCTTGGCGCGATGCCGGGAAAGCTCCTGCTCGCAGTTTCGCCAGTACCGCCAGGCTTCGCCCGTGCCGCGCACGGCGCCCAGATGGCCGCCGAAACTGTCCAGCAATTCGCGATGCGCGCCGGGATCGACCAGCGCCCGCTCGTCATGCTGGCCATGGATCTCGACCAGCGCGCGGCCGACATCGCGCATCAGGGTGACGCTGGAGGGCTGGTCGTTGACGAAGACGCGGGTTCGGCCATCGGCCGTCTGCACGCGGCGCAGGATGATGTCGCCATCATCCTCGATGTCGTTTCCGGCGAGCAACGCGCGTGCCGGATGGTTGCGCGGCACGTCGAACACCGCAATGACCTGGCCTTGCGCGGCGCCATGGCGGACGAGCGAGGCATCGCCGCGCGCCCCAAGCGCCAGCGACAACGCATCGAGCAGGATGGATTTGCCGGCGCCGGTTTCGCCGGTCAGCACCGAAAGCCCAGGCAGGAAGTCGATGTCCAGCTTCTCGATCAGGACGATATCGCGGATCGACAGTCTGGACAGCATCGCAAGTTTCAGGCGCCGGTGATCAGCTTCCCGGCCTTGGAAATCCACGATCCGGCATTTTCGCGGGGTTCAAGCCCGTTGCTCTGCAGGAGCTTGTAGGAATCCTTGTACCACGGGCTGTCCGGATAATTGTGACCAAGCACCGCCGCTGCCGTCTGCGCTTCCGAGGTCAGGCCCATCGCATAATAGGACTCGGTCAGGCGCGCGAGCGCCTCCTCGACATGGCGGGTGTTGGAATAGTTCTCGACCACGGTGCGGAAACGCTTCACGGCGGCGATGTATTCGCGCCGCTCGAGATAGTAGCGGCCGACCTGCATCTCCTTGCCGGCGAGCTGGTCGCTGGCGAAGCGGATCTTGTCCTTGGCGTCGCCGACATATTCGGAGTTCGGCCAGCGCGTCACCAGATCCTGCATGGTCTGGATGGTCTGGCGCGCTTCCTTCTGGTCCTGGGTGACGTCCTTGATCTGCCGATAGTAGGAGAGGCCGATGATGTACTGTGCGTAAGCCGCGTCGTCTGTCGAGGGATAGAGGGTCAGGTAGCGCTTGGCCGAACCGATCGCCTCGTCGTAATTGCCGGCGCGATAATCGGCGAAAGCGCCCATCACCATCGATTTGCGCGCGAATTCCGAATAGGGATGCTGGCGATCGACGGCATCGAACTTCTTGCTGGCCTCATCGAGGCGGCCGGCATTCATATTGGCCAGGCCCTGATTGTAGAGAACGTCGGCCGGTTCGGTCTGGTCGACATAGGTCGCCAGGTTGACATCCTTCTCGGAAGACATGCAGGCCGACAGCACGAGCGCGGGAGCAACCAGCGACAGCGCCAGCAAAACACCCCGACGCGGCGCTACCGATTGACCAACTCGCGAAAAAAACATGTTTGGATTCCGCCCCTTCGGCGTCGTTTCGGTCCCGGGCCGAAGCCATAAACCATTATCCCCTTGCCCGGCAACGCTATGTCCGGCCAATCGCACATTTTTGTGGCGGGCTGACGCTACGCCGGAGGTTGTGCAATTTCAGCGATTCGTGATGCAATCATGCAACACAAGCCGCCCTAAAAAACCAGAAAACGGTTAAAAATCAGATCACCCAAGGTGCGTAGACCGGCCGGCTGACAGCGATCATCTCGGCGACGCGGCCGCGCTCGCGGCGCCTCGTCTCGACAATCTCGAAGGCCGTGTGGTCGGAAAGCAGCCGGCGCAACGCAGACGCGTTCATCCGGTGGCCGCCGCGATAGGAACGGAAACAGCCGATGAAGCGCGCGCCGGCCAGCGCCAGGTCGCCCATCGCATCGAGCGTCTTGTGGCGGGCGAATTCATTGGGATAGCGCAGCCCGCCGACATTGATGACACGGTTGTCGTCGCCGATGACCAGCGAGTTTTCCAGCGACGAGCCGAGCGCGTAGCCGGCGGCCCAAAGCCGTTCGACATCCTTCATGAAGCCGAAGGTCCGCGCCCGCGCGATGTCGCGGCGGAAGATGTCGGGATTGATGTCGGAGGCGAATTGCTGGCGGCCGATCGCCGGGCTTTCGAAATCGATCTCGACCTCGAATCGCGTGCCGTCATAGGGGCGGAATTCCGCCCAGGATGCGCCGGCTTCCACGCGCACCGGCTTGACGATGCGGATATAGCGGCGCTTCACCGCCAGCGTCTCGATGCCGGCTTGGTCGATGGCTTCGACGAAAGCCGTGGCGCTGCCGTCGAGAATGGGGACTTCCGAACCGTCGATCTCGATGATCAAATTGTCTATGCCGAGACCGAACACTGTGGCCATCAGATGCTCGACGGTGCCGATATGATCGCCGGCCGGATCGCCAAGCATGGTGCAGAGATCGGTGGCGCCGACTTCCGCGACCAGGGCGCGGAGCTCCCGGGCTTCGCCGCCATTCGAAAGATGAAAGACGATGCCCGTATCGGCATCGGCCGGCAGGAAATGAACGGTCACGGTTTTGCCGCTATGGACGCCGATGCCAGCCAGCGTCACGCGCGATTTCACTGTCGTCTGATAGTCGTGCAAGAGTAACCCCATACGCCCTGAATGCCTGCGTCCGCTCCATCGGCCTTGGGTATCTTGCAGCCAGACTGACGTCTGACGCTCGCGCAAAGGCGGCAAAATAAGCAAGAGCATGCGGCTCTGTATAATCGGCAGGCAGGGCTACTCCCCGTCCCGGCAAACCGACTTTAGTCCGTGGCGAAGATAATGGCCCGCCCTGGAGACTCCAAATCACGGTTTCTTACCCCGTGTAACCACGGAAATGCGTCAGAAACAGCTCGTAAAGCCTTGTTTTAAATGTCTTTTGCAAAAGCAACAGGCAGACGATTTCTCGTCTGCCTGTTAACAACTGTTATATACCGTTAACGATCGGCGGTCCGCCGTATCGATCAGTTGGCCTGGCGGCGCAGGAAGGCCGGGATTTCCAGCTGGTCGTCTTCCTGGACTGTGCGGGCCTGCGGCGTCAGCCGGCCCTGGTCGTCGAGCTGGCCGCGGCGCGGCGCATAGAGCGCAGGATCCTGGCTGGCGAGACGGCGCATCTCGGGCGCGGCCTGGCGCAGCTTCGGCTCGCGCGGCTGCGCCGGCTGGAGCCGGGCAGGCTCTTCCTCGCGGCGGGTAAGGCCGTTGGTCAGCCGCTTGATCAGCCCCATCGGACCGCTGTTCTCATGGTCCGCGGGCCGGCTCTTGGCTTCGACTTCAGCCCTTACCACCGGCGGAAAGTCTTCCACGCGCGGCATGCGCTGCGGGGCCGCGGCCAACGGCTGCGGCATCTCGCGCTGCGGCGCGGGCTGCTGCATCACCTGCTGCGGCACCACCGGTTGCGGCTGCGGCTGGGCGGGCGGGGCCTGAAAGATCTTGCTCTGCGGCCGGAAGTCGTCGACCGGCACGGGGCGCGGCTGCGCCATGGCGGCGGCGTTGGCCTCGGCAAGCTGGATCGCTTCCGCGACCGGATCGACCGCGCGCGGCTCATAAGCCTGCGGCTGAACCGGAGCGGGGCGGATTTCGGCAACCGGAGCCACCGCCGGGCGGGCGGCTGGCTTCTGCGGCGCGCGGATCGAGATCGGCGCAGCCGCGATTTCGGCCGCCGACTTGTCGATGCCGGTGGCGACGACCGACACGCGGATCACGCCTTCCAGCTCTTCGTCGAAGGTGGCGCCCAGGATGATGTTGGCGTCCTGGTCGACTTCCTCGCGGATGCGGGTCGCGGCCTCGTCCACCTCGAACAGGGTGAGATCGCGGCCGCCGGTGATCGAGATCAGCAGGCCCTTGGCGCCCTTCATCGAGGTCTCGTCGAGCAGCGGGTTGGCGATGGCGGCTTCAGCGGCGGCCATCGCGCGGCCCTCGCCCGAAGCCTCGCCCGTGCCCATCATCGCCTTGCCCATCTCGCGCATCACCGAGCGGACGTCGGCGAAGTCGAGGTTGATCAGGCCTTCCTTGACCATCAGGTCGGTGATGCAGGCGACGCCCGAATAGAGCACCTGGTCGGCCATTGCGAAGGCATCGGCGAAGGTGGTCTTGTCATTGGCCAGCCGGAACAGGTTCTGGTTGGGGATGACGATCAGCGTGTCGACGCATTTCTGCAGTTCCTCGATGCCCATGTCGGCCGTCTTCATGCGGCGCTGGCCCTCGAAATGGAACGGCTTGGTGACGACGCCGACGGTGAGGATGCCCTTCTCGCGCGCCGCGCGGGCAACGACCGGAGCGGCGCCCGTGCCGGTGCCGCCGCCCATGCCGGCGGTGACGAAGCACATATGGGTGTTGGAGAGATGATCGATGATCTCGTCGATGCACTCTTCCGCCGCCGCGCGGCCGACTTCCGGCTGCGAGCCGGCGCCGAGGCCTTCGGTGACATGCGCGCCGAGCTGGATCAGCCGCTCGGCCTTGGACATCGTCAACGCCTGCGCGTCGGTGTTGGCCACCACGAACTCGACGCCGCGCAGGCCGGCTGTGATCATGTTGTTCACGGCATTGCCGCCGCCGCCGCCGACACCGAACACGGTGATGCGTGGCTTGAGCTCGGTGATGTCCGGCTTCTGCAGATTGATGGTCATTGTCTCCGTCCTTTGCCTTTCCCGCCGCCTCGCCGCTGCGGCCGCCTATGGGGCTGTCCCCGTCAAATCAAAAACTGTCTCTCAACCACTGACTCATGCGATGCAGTTTTCCGCCCGTTCCGGTCATCCTGAAACCGGAAAGTCCTTTCGCCGAATGGCTCTCGAAGCTCGCCATCTGCGGATAGATCATCAGTCCGACCGGGGTCGAGAACGCCGGTCCCTTGGCCGCCTCCGGCAGGCCTGCGACGCCGAGCGGCCGGCCGATGCGCACATTGCGCCCGAGAATGCGGCGCGCCGCTTCCGGCAGACCGGCGAGCTGGCTTGCGCCGCCGGTGAGCACCACCCGCTTGCCGACGGCATTGCCGTAGCCGGACTTGTTCAGCCGGTCGCGCAGAAGCTCCAGCGTCTCGTCGATACGGGCGCGGATGATGCGCGTCATTACCGAGCGCGGGATCTGCAGCGGTATATCGCCTTCCTCGCCGATCGGCTGGATCGAGACGAGGTCGCGGTCGTCGGCGCTGCCGGGCAGCGCCGAGCCATGCATCACCTTCAGCCGTTCCGCGGCATCGAGCGAGGTCGACAGGCCCTTGGCCATGTCGAGCGTCACATGGTTGCCGCCGATGGCGATCGCGTCGCCATGAACGAACTTGCCCTCCGAGAACACCGAGATGGTCGTCGTGCCGCCGCCCATATCGATGCAGGCTGCGCCCATTTCGAGCTCGTCGTCGACCAGCGAGGCAAGCCCGCTGGCATAGGGCGTCGCCACCATGCGCTCGACCGACAGATGCGAGCGGTTGATGCAAAGCTCCAAATTTCGCATCGGCGCCGCGTCGCCCGTCAGCACATGCATGTCGACGCCAAGCGCATCGCCCATCATGCCGCGCGGGTCGCGCATGCCGCGCTCGCCGTCGAGCGAGAAACCGACGGGCAACGAGTGGATCACCTCGCGCTCGGCCCGGAGCGCCTGCTTGGCGCCGGCGGCGAGCACGCGCTTGATGTCGACTTCCTCGACCTGATGGCCGCCGAGATTGATCGTCGCCGAGAAGGCTTCGCTCTTCAGCCGGCCGGCCGTCATGTTGACGATGAGGGAATCGACGGTGAGCCCGGCCATGCGCTCGGCCGCATCGACGGCAAGCCGGATGGCATGCTCGGCGCGATCGAGATCGACCACCACGCCGGACTTCACGCCTTGCGATTTCTGGTGGCCGATGCCGATCACCTGGATGCGATGCGAACGTCCGCGCAGCAGCTTGCCGTCCTCGTTCGGCTTCAGCTTCGCCACGACGCAGCAGACCTTGCTGGAGCCGACATCGAGCACCGTGAGCGTGCCCGACCGGCGCGAAGAAGCGTCGCTGCCGCCGCCAAGCCAGCTCATATCTTTCTCTCCACCTTGCGCTTGGCCAGGGACTTCGGCTTGTCGCTGAGCGCTGCTTCGCGCTGTGTCGCCGCTTCCGGCGACAGCTCCACGACCAGCCGGTCGGAAAGCCGCATGTCGACGGCGGCGATGTCGCGGGTCAGCAATCCGTTGTCATGGTCGATCTTGACGAGCTCGGCGATCGCCTGGTCCTCGCCGTCTTCCGGCAGCTTGATCGTGATGCCGTTCTCAAGCCTCAGGTCCCAGCGCCGTTCGCCGACCCGAATGTAGCCTTTGACCCGCGCCGCAAGCTCGGGAAAGCGCTCGATCTTGGCGAGGAAGGCCGGCGCCATGGCCGGCGCGCCGGTGCCGATGATCAGCGGCAGCAGCGCCTGCTTGCCGCCCGAGAACGGCGCGATCATCTCGCCCGATCGCTCGATGACCGAGACCGAGGTGCCCTGCTGCCAAAGCGCGAAGGGTTGGCGCTCCTCTATGCGCACTTCCAGCGTATGCGGGTAGATCTTGCGCACAGCGGCTCCCTCGACCCACGGCAGCGTCGCGATGCGCGCGCGCGCGGCCTCGGCATCGAAGCCGATCAGCGAGGTCCAGCCGTCGAGGCCGAGCCGGTCGAGCACATCGATCTCGGAGGTCTGGCGGTTGCCGACCACCTTGATCTGGTCGACGGCAAAGCCGGTGCGCGCCGTCACGCCCTGCACGATGCTGTCGGCGTAGCCGCCGAGATAGGCGCCGTAGGCGCTGCTGGACGCGATCAGCGCGGCGGAAAGGATCGCCGCCGAAAAGCGCGGCGCCTCATACTCGCCGCCGCACAGGCGCGCCAGCACGCGCATCGGCCGGCGGAGCTGACGCGGCAAAACGAAACGGTCGAATGACAGCGACATACCGAACAGCGCGAGACCAGCCGCGCCGACGCCATTACCCTGCCGCAACCTCAACGCAGACACGAAGCGTCCTCCACCATCCAACTCAACAAATCGCCGAACGAATGTCCCGCTTGCGCGGCGATTTCAGGCACCAGAGACGTCGGCGTCATGCCCGGCTGAGTGTTGACCTCGAGCCAGACAACCTCGCCGTTTTCGGAGTGGCGATCGTCGTAACGGAAGTCCGATCGGGAGACGCCCCGGCAACCAATGGCAAGATGAGCCTTGAGGGCCAGTGTCTGTATTTTTTGGTAAATATTCGGTGAAATTTTAGCAGGGATTTCGTGTTTTGATCCGCCGGGAACGTATTTTGAATCGTAATCGTAGAAGGAATGCCCGGTCGGGATGATCTCGCAGACGCCGAGCGCCACATCGCCCATCACCGCGCAGGTCAATTCGCGGCCATGAATGTAGCGCTCGACCATAACGATCTCGCCATATTGCCATTCCGTGGAGCTGATCACCTGCGGCGGATGCGACTGCCCCTCATGCACAATGACCACGCCGAAGCTCGACCCCTCATTGACCGGCTTGACCACATAAGGCGGCTTCATCGGATGCTTGTTCTGGACGGCGAAACGGTTGACCACCTTCGACTCCGCGACCGGAATGCCGGACGCCTTGGCGATTTTCTTGGCCTGCTCCTTGTTCATGGCCAGGGCCGAAGCGAGCACACCCGAATGGGTGTAGGGAATTGCGAGATATTCGAGAATTCCCTGGATGGTGCCGTCCTCGCCGAACGGGCCGTGCAGCGCGTTGAAGGCGACGTCAGGCTTGAGCTCGGCAAGCACAGACCCGACATCGCGCGAAACATCGACCCGGGTGACCTGATAGCCTTCATTCTCGAGCGCATCCGCACACGCCTTCCCCGAGGACAGAGACACGGGCCGCTCCGAGGAGAATCCACCCAGGAGGACAGCCACATGTTTCTTCTTCATCCCGTCATCCCCTCTCACGCCGGGCCTGCAACCGATATTCCCGCACCGCATTTCCAAACATTGAGTCCGAGCCCTCCGGCAGGTTGCCCCCCCAGACGGAAAACGCGGCTTAACGCGTCGAACGACTCAAATCAGGAAACGCTTTAGGGCAGAGAATCAGAGAGTTGATTCGCTGGCAAGTACCTATGATTCCGAGAGATTCACTTTCCGCGAAAACAGCCGCAAAAAGTGAATTGTGAGTCTTTGAGGCAACGGTTCTACGGCTGTTTCAGATCACTGGAAGTTCAAGCATCACATGAACTTAAGCCTAAGCTAAAGAAGCTGCCCGAGAAACTCCTGCACCGCATGGCCGGGCCTGAAATTGCCGAGGCGCTTGATCTCCCAGTGCAGCCGGATGCCCGAATTCTCGAGCACCCGCGCCCGCACCGTCTCGCCCAGATATTCGAGGTCGTAGCCGGTGGCCGTGCCGGTGTTGATCATGAAGTTGCAATGCATCGGCGACATCTGCGCGCCGCCGATCATCAGCCCGCGGCAGCCGGCCTTGTCGATCTCCTTCCACGCCGAGGTGCCTCCCGGATTCTGGAAGGTCGAGCCGCCGGTCTTCTCCCTGATCGGCTGCACCGTCTCGCGATGGTTCTGCACGGCATCCATTGCCGCCTTGATCGCCGCCTTGTCTTCCGCAAACCCTTCGAAAATGGCCGAGGTGAAGATCAGTCCTGCAGGCGCGGACGAATGGCGATAGGCATAGCCCATATCGGCATTGCTCAGCGTATGGAGATTGCCCCTGCGGTCCAGGGCCCTCACCTCGACGACCCGCTCACGCGTCTCGACGCCGTTGGCGCCGGCATTCATCCTGAGCGCGCCGCCGACAGCGCCAGGAATGCCGTGATAGAAATGGAAGCCGCCAATGCCGGCTTCATACGCCACCGCCGCGAGGCGCTTGTCCGGCGTCGCCGCGCCGGCTTTGATCGTGGTCGGCCCGGTGGTCTCGGCCTCGCCGAAACCCTTGGCCGAGAGCCTGACGACAAAACCCGGAATGCCGCCGTCGCGCACCAGAAGGTTCGAGCCGACGCCGACCACCACGACCGGTATCTCTTCCGGCACCGCGCGCAGGAAGGCCGCGAGGTCCTCCTCGTCGGCCGGCTGGAACAACGCCTCGGCGAGGCCACCGGCCCGGAACCAGGTGATCTTGTCCATCTCGGCGTTCGGCGTGATACGGCCACGCAGGCCGGCAAGCTTGTCGCCGAGTTTATCGATCAGGTCCTGGCCGCGCATCATGAGGGCGTTCCACCAAGTTCCTTGGGCAGCGCGTAAGCCCATTGCGTGATGTTGCCGGCGCCGAGGAAGACGACGAAATCGCCGGGCTTGGCAAGCTCGCGAATGGCTGGCGCGATCGCCGCCGCGCCATCGATATAGCGCGCGTCGCGGTGGCCGCCGGAACGGATGCGCGACACCAGCGCGTCGGAGGTCGCGCCTTCGATGGGTTCCTCGCCTGCCGCATAGACCGGCGCCACCATCACCGTGTCGGCGTCGTTGAAGCAGACCGAGAATTCATCGAAGAGATCGTGCAGCCGGGTGAAGCGATGCGGCTGCGCGATGGCGATCACCCGTCCCTCGGTCGCGCTGCGCGCGGCCTTCAGCACCGCCGCGATCTCGACCGGATGGTGGCCGTAGTCGTCGAACACCTCGACGCCGTTCCACGAGCCGGTACGGGTGAAGCGCCGCCTGACGCCGGCGAAGGACGACAGGCCCTTCTTGATCGCCTCGGCCGAGAGGCCAAGCTCATGCGCGACCGCGATGGCCGCCGTCGCGTTGGAGACGTTATGGCGGCCAGGCATCGGCAGGCGCAGGTCCTTTATCGAGGTCGTGCCCCGCCCCTTGCGATCGCGGATGACGATATCGAATTCGGAAATCGCGCCTTGCATGCGATGATTGGTGAAGCGCACGTCGGCCTGCGCGTTCTCGCCATAGGTGATGACGCGCCGATCCTCGATGCGGCCGACCAGCGCCTGCACTTCCGGATGGTCGGTGCACATCACGCCGAAACCGTAGAACGGCACGTTCTCGACGAACTGGCGGAACGCCTCGCGCACCTTGTCGAAGCTGCCATAGTGGTCGAGATGCTCGGGATCGATGTTGGTGACGACGGCGATGTCGGCCGGCAGCTTCAGGAAGGTGCCGTCGCTCTCGTCGGCTTCGACCACCATCCACTCGCCGTCGCCCATGCGCGCATTGGTGCCGTAGGCGTTGATGATGCCGCCATTGATGACGGTCGGGTCGAGCCCACCAGCCTCGAGCAAGGTCGCCACCATCGAAGTCGTCGTCGTCTTGCCATGCGTGCCGCCGATGGCGACCGCCTGGCGGAACCGCATCAGCTCGGCCAACATTTCGGCGCGGCGGACAATGGGGAGCAACTTCTCCCGCGCGGCCTTGAGCTCCGGGTTGGATTTCTTGATCGCGGTCGAGACGACCACCACTTCGGCGTCGCCGAGATTCTCGGCCCTGTGGCCGACGAAGCATTCGATACCCTTGTCGCGCAGCCGCTGCACATTGGCGCCGTCGGCTTGGTCGGACCCCTGCACCTTGTAGCCCAGATTGTGCAGCACCTCGGCGATGCCGCTCATGCCGATGCCGCCAATGCCGACGAAATGCACAAGCCCGATCGTTTGCGGCATCTTCATGGGCGCGTCCTCCTGTAGTCCGAAACCGTTTTGCCGGACGCAATAGCCTCTGTCAGATCGGCGAGCAACCGCGCCGCGTTCGGTTTCCCGGCCGAGCGGGCGGCGGCGGCCATGGTCGCCAGCCGGTTCGGGTCCTTGACCAGCCCGCCGACCAGCTCGGCGATGCGCGCCGCCGACAGCGTCGACTGCGGATGGAGCTCGGCTCCCCCGGCGGCGGCAAGGGCTGCCGCATTCGCCGCCTGATCGTGGTCGAGCGCGTGCGGATAAGGCACCAGCAGTGCCGGCCGGCCGATGACGGCGATTTCCGAAACCGTCGAGGCGCCGGAACGCGACATCACCAGATGCGCCGCCCCGATGCGCGCCGCCATGTCAGTAAAGAAGGGCGAAACCTGGGCGTCGACGCCGAGATCGGCATAGGCGGCCTTCACCCGCGCCACATCCTCGGCGCGCGCCTGCTGGGTGATCACCAGCCGCTTGCGCAGGTCTTGCGGCAGCAGCGCGATCGCCGCGGGCACGGCATCGGAAAAGAATTGCGCGCCCTGGCTGCCGCCAAACACCAGGAAGCGGAACGGCTCGCCCTCGTTGGAGGCCAGATATGGCGCCTTCGCCGCTTCGAGGATCTGCGGCCTGACCGGATTGCCGGTGGTCACGGTCTTTGCGCCGGCGGCGCTGGCGCCCTCCGGCAGGAAACCGCCGGCAATTGCATCCACGCGGCCGGCAAGCGCCTTGTTGGCGCGGCCCATGACGGCGTTCTGCTCATGGATCAGCGTCGGCACTTTTCGCCTTGTCGCGGCATAGAGCGGCGGCAGCGTCGGATAGCCGCCGAAGCCGACGACAGCCTCCGGCTTGATCCTGGCGATTACACGGCCGGCCTCCCGCACGCCCTGCCAGATCTTCCAGAAGGCCGAGAGCATGGCGACCGGGTTCTTCGAACCCAGCGTTGCCGAGGGGATGGTGTGAATGTCGGCTGCCGGGAAATGGCGGGAATAGCGCTCGGCGCGATTGTCGGTGGCAAGATGCACCTTCCAGCCGCGCTCGATCAGCTCATGCGCCAGCGCCTCGGCCGGAAACAGATGTCCGCCCGTTCCGCCGGCCGCAAGCAGGATGACCCCCTTCGCCATCCTGCCTCATTCCGCCGGCATTGCGCGCTGCGAAAGGACGAAGCCCATCTGCTTGCGCTTTTCCGGACGCTTGCGCGTCAAGGCGAGCACCATGCCCATCGAGACGGCGATGGCGATCTGCGAGGAGCCGCCATAGGAGATGAAGGGCAGCGTCATGCCCTTGGCCGGCATCAGCTGCAGGTTCACGCACATGTTGATGGCCGATTGCAGGCCGAAGACGGTGACGAGGCCGCCCACCCCATAGCGGGTGAAATCGTCCTGCTCCTTGAGCGCGATGCTCAGGCCGCGCAGCACGATGAAGGCGAAGATCGACATGATGAAGAAGCACATTATGAGGCCGAACTCCTCGCCGGCGACCGAGAAGACGAAGTCGGCGTGGCTGTCGGGGATGACCCGCTTCACCGTGCCCTCGCCCGGGCCGACGCCGAACCAGCCGCCATTGATCAGCGCCTCGCGGCCCATATCGACCTGGAAGGTGTCGCCTTCGCCGGTCATGAACTTGTCGATGCGCGCGGCGACGTGCGGAAACACCGTATAGGCCGCGAACACGCCGCCGACCCCGGCAGCCCCCAGCGCGACGATCCAGAACCAGGGCAGGCCGGCCATGAAGAACATCACGCCCCAGGTGCCCAGCACCAGCATGGTCTGGCCGAGATCGGGCTGGGCTACCAGAAGCGAGATGACCAGCGCCAGCAAAAGCATGGCGAACAGATTGCCGGGAATGTCGGGCTGGCGCCTGTGCTCCGCAAACAGCCAGGCGCAGATGACGACGAAGGCCGGTTTCAGGAACTCGGACGGCTGGATGGAAAGGCCCGCAAGCGACACCCAGCGCCGCGCCCCCTTCACCTCGACGCCGATGTAGAGCACCGCCACCATCAGCACCAGCATGATGCAGATCATCACCAGCGACATGCGCCTTATCTGCCGCGCCTCCAGGAAAGAGACTGCCAGCATCACGATAAGCGCCGGGATGGTGAAGATGATCTGGCGCGTGGCGAAGTGGAAGCTATCGAGGCCGATACGCTCGGCCACCGCCGGACTTGCGGCGAAGGACAGCACGATGCCCAGTCCCATCAGCGACAGGAATGCCGCCAGGAACCAGCGATCGATCGTCCACCACCAGGTGGCGACAGGACTTTTGTCGAGACGGCTTTGCATCAACGTGGCCCTCCGATGGATTTCACCCCATCAATAGCAGTCGCAGCTTGCCTGAAGGCTTCGCCGCGAACTTCGAAATTCTTGAACTGGTCGAAACTGGCGCAAGCCGGCGAAAGCAGCACCACGGCCTCGCCGCCGGTGTCCTTTGCCGCGTCGTTGGCGGCATGCTCGACCGCCGCCGCCAGCGTTCCGGATATTTCGTAGGGTACCGCCTCGCCGAGCGTCGCCGAGAAGGCGGGCGCCGCCTCGCCGATCAGATAGGCCTTGGCGATGCGCGGGAAGAAGCCGCGCAGCGGCTCGATGCCGCCTTCCTTGGGCAGGCCGCCGGCGATCCAATAGACGCGGTTGAAACTCGATAGCGCGGGTGCGGCCGCATCGGCATTGGTCGCCTTGGAATCGTTGACGAACAGCACATGGTCCTTGCGGCCGACCTGCTCCATGCGATGCGCCAGCCCCGGGAAGCTCTCGAGGCCGGCCTGGATCTCGCCGAGATCGAGCCCGATCCTCAAGCACGCGGCGACGGCGGCCAGCGCGTTCTGCGCGTTGTGCTGGCCGCGCAGCGACCCGATGCCTTCGAGGAAGGCGACGCGGCTGTAGCGGCCGTGCACGGCTTCCATCAGATTGGTGCCGTCGGCGAAATAGCCGTCGGTCAAAGGCAGGCGCTTGGAAATGCGGATGACCTGCCGGCCGGCGCGCTCCAGCCGGTCGGCGATCTGGGCGCACCAGGAATCGTCAACGCCGACGATCGCGGTGTCGCTGCCGGCGACCAGCCTCTCCTTGATCGAGGCGTAATGCGCCATCGTGCCGTGCCGGTCGAGATGGTCTGGCGTAAGGTTGAGCAGGATGCCGGCGGTCGGATTGATGGAGGGCGCGAGATCGATCTGGTAGGACGAGCACTCGACCACATAGTGCCGCGTCGGCTCGGGCGGATCGAGCGTCATGACGGCACGACCGATATTGCCGCCCATCTGCGTGTCGCGGCCTGCCGACTTCAGGATATGCGCCGTCAGCGCCGTCGTCGTCGACTTGCCGTTGGTGCCGGTAATCGCGATGAAGGGTGCTGCCGGCGCGTAGCTGTTGCGTTCGCGGCAGAACAGCTCGATATCGCCGATCACCTCGACGCTGGCGCCGCGCGCCAGCTCCACCGTCCAATGCGGCTTCGGATGCGTCAGCGGCACCCCCGGCGACAGCACGAAGGCGGCGAAACGCGGCCAGTCGGCCGCGCGCAGATCTCCGGTCGTAATCCCCGCGGCCGCTGCCTTGGCGACGCTGTCCGGATTGTCGTCCCAGGCCAGCACCTCGGCGCCGCCTGCGATCAGCGCATGCGCCGTGGCGATCCCCGAGCCGCCAAGCCCGAAGAGCGAAATGCGTTTGCCTGAAAAGGAAGCAGCGGGGATCAAGCAGCGAGTCCTATCTGAGCTTGAGGGTGGACAGGCCGACCAGCGCCAGGATGACGGCAATGATCCAGAAGCGTATCACCACCTGGCTTTCGGTCCAGCCGAGCTTTTCGAAATGGTGATGGATCGGCGCCATCAGGAAGACGCGCTTGCCGGTCATCTTGAAATAGCCGACCTGGATGATGACCGACAGGATCTCGACCACGAACAGGCCGCCGACGATGACCAGCACGATCTCGTGCTTGGTGGCGACCGCGATGGTGCCGATCAGCCCGCCCATCGCCAGCGAGCCGGTGTCGCCCATGAAGATCGCGGCCGGCGGCGCGTTGAACCAAAGGAAGCCGAGGCCCGCGCCGATCACCGCGCCGAGCACGACGGCGAGCTCGCCGGTGCCGGGAACGAAATGGATCTGCAGATATTCGGCGAACACCGCGTTGCCCGAAAGATAGGCGATGACGCCGAAGGACGCCGCCGCGATCATGATCGGCACGATCGCCAGACCGTCGAGACCGTCGGTCAGGTTCACCGCATTGCCCGCGCCGACGATGACGAAGCAGGAGAACGGCACGAAGAACCAGCCGAGATTGATCAGGAATTCTTTGGCGAAAGGGAACGTCAGCGACGACGAGAACGGCGCCTGGCCGTTATGCATGATCACCCAGGCCGCGATGGCGGCGATGACGAACTCGATCGCCAGGCGAGCCTTGCCGGAGAAGCCCAGATGCGACTGCTTGGTGACCTTGAGATAGTCGTCGTAGAAGCCGATCGAGCCGAAGCCGACGGTGACCAGCAACACGACCCAGACATAGATGCTGGACAGGTTTGCCCATAAGAGCGACGAACCGATGATGCCGGACAGGATCATCAGCCCCCCCATGGTCGGCGTTCCGGCCTTCTTGAAATGCGTCTGCGGGCCGTCGGCGCGGATCGGCTGGCCCTTGCCTTGCCGCAGACGCAGCGAATTGATGATCGTCGGCCCAAAGATGAAGACGATCAGCGCCGACGTGATCAGCGCGCCGCCTGTACGAAAAGTGATGTAGCGGAAGACGTTGAAGAACGAGATCTTGTCCGCGAAATCGACGAGCAGTGTGAACATGGTCCTTCCGTCCCCGGAGCCCGACCTAGGCCGGCTTAATGTTTGTGGCTTCCGCCGGAAATTTGCCGAGCAATGCCTCGACCAGCTTTGAAAACCCGATGCCCTTCGACGACTTGACCATCACCACGTCGCCGGGCCTGAGCGCGGCGATCACGATCGGCTTCAGTTCTTCCGCTCCCGATCGATACTCGGTTGCAATGTCTGACGGCAGGGCCTCGGCCAGCGCCTGCATTTCCGGCCCGCCGAGAAAGACGTTGCGCGTGCCCGTGCCGACGATCAGCTTGGCAAGCGCTGCGTGGAGATCTGCCGAATGGCTGCCGAGCTCCAGCATGTCGCCGAGCACGGCGATGCGCCGGCCCTCGCCCGCGACCGGCGTGGCGTTGAGCAGCGCCATTGCCGCCGCCATCGACGCCGGATTGGCGTTGTAGCTCTCGTCGATCAGCGTGATCGGCCCGTTGGGATGATGCAGAATATGGCGCCGGCCCCGCCCGCGCTCGGCCGAAAGATCTGCCAGTGCTGCCGCGACCTTGTCGAGGTCGGCGCCGACCAACTGCGCGGCGCCCAGCACCGCCAGCACGTTCTGCACGATATGGCGGCCGGGCGCCCCGACACGAGCCGTCAGGTCTTTCTTGCCGATCTTGACGGCGATGTCGGAATGGTCGGCATGAAGCTCGCAGCCGACAAGGCGGAACGCCGAGCGGACATTTTCGCCGAAGCCGAAGACATGCTCGACGCCCGCCTCTTTCGCCATTTTGCCGAGCAGCTTCCAGCGTGGATCGTCGCGGTTGAGCAGCGCGGCGCCACCTGGCTCGATCCCCTCGAAAATCTCGGCCTTGGCCATGGCAATCTCGTCGAGATTCTTGAAGAAGCCGAGATGAGCGGCGGCAATGATCGTCACGATGGCGACATGCGGCCTGACCATCTTGACCAGCGGCCGGATCTCGCCCGGATGGTTCATGCCGATCTCGAAGACGGCATAGTCGCAGTCCTGCGGCATGCGCGCCAGCGTCAGCGGCACGCCCCAATGGTTGTTGAACGACTGCGCAGAAGCGTGCACCTTGCCGACCGCCGACAGCACATGCCGTAGCGCTTCCTTGGTGGTCGTCTTGCCGGCCGATCCCGTGACCGCGATGGTCCTGGCCTTCGAGCGGACGCGGGCCGCGACGCCGAGCTTCTCAAGCGCTGCGAGCACGTCCTGCACGACGATCATCGGCGCCGTCAGCCGGCCGAGCGACGGCAGCTTGCCCTCGGCGACGACCAGCACCGCCGCTCCGGCTTTGACCGCCGCTGTCGCGAAATCATGGCCGTCCATCGCTTCGCCCTTGATGGCGAAGAAGGCATTTCCCGGCTCCAGGCTGCGGCTGTCGATCGAAATGCCGGTGATGCCCTCCGGCAGCAAGCCGATCGGCCTGCCGCCCATGGCTTCGACCAGCGCTTCCGACGTCCACAGCAGGTTCATGCGGCGAGCTCCTTGAGCGCCTCGCGCACTTCCTCATGGTCGGAGAAGTGGAAGGTTTCGGTGCCGACGGTCTGGCCTTCCTCATGTCCCTTGCCGGCGACGATGAGCGTGTCGCCGGCGCGAAGCATCGCCACTGCCTCGTGGATTGCCTTGCGGCGATCGCCGATCTCGATGGCGCCGGGTGCCGCGGCGAGGATCGCCGCGCGGATGGTTTCCGGCACTTCCGTGCGCGGGTTGTCGTCGGTGACGATGACGACATCGGCGAGCCGGGTCGCGATCTCGCCCATGATCGGCCTTTTTCCCCGGTCGCGGTCGCCGCCGCAGCCGAACACCACGACGACGCGCCCCGTGGTGAAAGGCCGGACCGAGTTCAGGACATTCTCTAGCGCATCGGGCTTGTGGGCGTAGTCGACATAAACGGGAGCGCCGGCCGCGGTGGCGCCGACGAGGTCGAGTCGGCCCGGCGCGCCCTTCAATTTCTCCAATGCCGCCAAGGCTTTGCCCGCGGGTGTTCCAGTCGCGATAGCAAGCCCGGCCGAGACCAGCGCGTTGGCGATCTGGAAATCACCGGCCAAAGGCAGCTCGACCTCGTGCAGCACGCCGTCGGCCACGATTTCGGCGCGCTGGCGATGCCGCTCATGCTCGACCCGCTTCAGCGTCAGGAAATCGCCATGACGGCCCACGGTCAGCACTTCCAGCCCCGCCGCTTTCGCGGCTTCGATGGTCGGCTCCGACCACGGATCGTCGGCAAAGACGATAGCGGGCGCGCCCTTCGGCAGCAGCGTGTCGAACAGGCGCAGCTTGGCGCGGTGATAATCCTCGACCGTGGGATGGTAATCCATATGGTCGCGGCCGAGATTGGTAAAAGCGCCGGCCGCGAGCTTCACCCCGTCGAGGCGGCGCTGGTCGAGACCGTGGCTTGAGGCTTCCATCGAGGCGTGGGTGACGCCCGCATCCGCCAGTTCCTTGAGCAATCGGTGCAGCGCCACCGGATCGGGCGTTGTCAGCGAGCCATATTCGTTGCGGCCGGGCGCCACCACGCCGGTCGTGCCGATCGAGGCGGCGGCAAAACCCGCCTGCTCCCAGATCTGGCGGGTGAAGGCGGCGACGGATGTCTTGCCGGCGGTGCCGGTAACGGCGACCATGGTCTGCGGCTGGCGTCCGAAGAAGCGCGCGGCGCTGAGCGCCAGCGCCAGGCGCGGATCATCGACGGGAAGGACCGGGATCGACAGGCTGGAGACGCTCACGCCCTTGCCGGTGACGATCGCAGCCGCGCCGCGGGCCGCGGCATCGGCGGCATAGGTCGAGCCGTCCGCCTTGCTGCCGGCAAGCGCGAAGAAGACGACGCCGGTCTTGACCGCGCGGGAATCGGAGGAAAGTCCGGTCACCTCCAGGTCGGGGGAAGCTGTTCCCTCAACAGGTAGGATGCCGGCTAGATCTTTTAGATGCATTGAGTCCCGTTCACCGCAACAAAATAGCGCGCAGTTGCCGGCGCGCCCCAAGAATCACTGATAGGAAACCAGCGTTGCACCATTTTCATGGCTGAAATCTGGCTTCACGCCAAGCATGGCCGCAGAACGCCTGATGATATTGCCAGCCATAACTCCCGCATTGTTGGCGGCGACGTCGGTCATCCCGGGCTTTTCCGGATGAGGAGCGTCGGCGATCGTGAACACCAGAAATTGCGGATCGTCCATCGGGAAGGCGGCGACGAAGGTGTTGAAGTTCAACTCCTTGGAGTAGCGGCCATTGATGACCTTCTCGGCCGTTCCTGTCTTTCCACCGACCCGGTAGCCGGGGGCCCTGGCGTTTCTGGCCGAGCCCTTCTCGGCGTTGAGCGTATAGAGGTAGCGCATGCCTTCGACCGTCTTGTCGCTGACCACTCTCTTGGCCACCGCCATGGCCTCCTCCTCGCTACGGACCAGGAATGTCGGCTCGATCAGATAGCCCTGCATCAGCGCCGCGCAGCCGACGGCGGCCTGCAGGGGCGTCGTCGACACGCCATGACCGAAGGCGATGGTGAACGAGTTGACCTGTTTCCAGACCTTGGGTTCGGTCGGGCGGGCGACTTCCGGCAGTTCGGTCTGCATCCGGTCCAGAATCCCGAGGCGGTGCAGGAATTCGCGATGCCCCTCGATGCCGACCAGCTCGGCTTCTCTGGCTGACCCGATGTTGGACGAAAAGAGGAACACCTCCGGCAGCGACAGCACGCGGTTCTTGCCGTGGAAATCGTGAATGGCCTGATGGCCGACCCGGATCGGATGCGACGCGTCGAAGCGGCTCGCCATCGTCGCTTTGCCGGAATCGAGCGCCATGGCCGAGGTGAAGCTCTTGAAGGTTGAGCCCATCTCGTAAAGACCGGCCGACATGCGGTTCAGCCGGTCTTTTTCCTGGGCGTTGTAAGGATTGTTCGGATCGAAATCCGGCACCGAGGCCATGGCCATCACTTCGCCGGTCTTGATGTTCAGCACGACGGCGCCGGCGCCGATGGCGCGATAGCGCTCCAGGCCGGCGGCGATCTCGTCGCGCACCACATGCTGGACGCGCAGATCGATCGAAAGCTTGACCGGCTTGAGATCCTTGGCCACGGCGAGCCCCGACGCCTGCAGGTCGCTCAGCCCCTGCTCGTCGATATACTTCTCCATGCCGGAGATGCCCTGGTTGTCGATGTTGGTGAGGCCGACGATATAGGACGAGGTCTCGCCGCTCGGATAGAAGCGGCGCTTTTCGGTGCGGAAGCCGAGGCCGGGAACGCCCAGCGCCAGGATGTCGGCCTGCTGCTTCGGCGTCAGCTGGCGCTGCAACCAGACGAAGCCGGCGCCGCTCTTGAGCTTGCGATAGGTCTGCTCGTAGTCGATCTCCGGCAGCACGGTCGACAATCTCTCGATCGCTTCGTCGGCGTCGACGATGCGGCGCGGCTCGGCAAACAGCGACGCGGTCTTGATGTCGGTCGCCAGCACCTCGCCATTGCGGTCGACGATATCCGGACGTGATGCAGTGACGCGGTTCTCCGGGCCGCCCGAAAGATCGGGGTTCTGCAGCCCGAGGTAGACGAGCCTGCCGGCGATTGTCGAATAGATGGTGAAGAACACCGCCATGGTCATGACGATGCGCGTCTTGGCCTTGCCGCCAGTCGCCTTGCGGGCGGCGTCGACGACGATCGAGCCGTCCTCAACCTGCTTCTTCCGGCGCGTCAGCAGGCCGCCGATCCTTGGAAGGCCGATCATTGAACGGTGCTCCCGGTGACCACCGGATCCTTGCCGTCCGAGGGCTCCTTGCCCGAATTGTCGGCCATGCCGCCAAGCTGCTGCGAGGAGAGGTCTTCGATGGTCACGGGTTTCACCGGAATGTCGTCGAGCCCGCCGATCTGGTGCGCGTTGACCGGTTCGAGCCCGAGCTGGCTCTTATAGACGTCGGCAAGCTTCTGCAGTCGCGACGGCTGAGTGAGCAGGCTCCAGTCCGCCTTGAGGAGATCGATGGTCTCTTCCTCGTAGTGGATCTGCGCCTGGATCTTCTGCACGGCCGCCTGTTGCTCTTCGGCTTCGCGCTTCGTTTTGTAGGTCAGCGCCGCGGCCGAGACCATGACGGCGATCAGGACTATGTCGCTGGTACGAAACACGTGCTCACCTCTCCCCCGGCCGCTCGACGGCGGGAAGCTTTGGAAGGCCGAAAATCGAAAAATCGCCGGCGCGCGCCGGCGCCTCGGTGCGGATCGCGGCGCGCAGCCTGGCCGAGCGCGCCCGCGGGTTGGCGTCCAGCTCGGCCTCTCCCGCCGTCACGCCGCCGCCGGCCTTGCGGAAGGTCGCAATGCGCACGGGCGCGTCAGGCATGTGCCGCGAGCCGCTGGCCGCCTCGGAGCGGTCGGCGATGAAGCGCTTGACGATGCGGTCTTCCAGCGAATGGAACGTCACCACGGCTAGCCGTCCGCCGGGCTTCAGCGCCCGCTCGGCAGCCAGCAGCGCCCTTGCGAGCTCGCCAAGCTCGTCATTGACGAATATGCGCAGCGCCTGGAAGACACGCGTGGCCGGATGGATCTTGTCCTTCGGCCCGCGTCCGATATGGGTTTCGATGGCGTCGGCGAGATCGAGCGTGCGTTCGAAGGGCTTCTTCTCGCGACGGCTCTCGATCATGCGCGCGATGCGGCCGGCATGGCGCTCCTCGCCGAGAAAGCCGAAGATGCGGGCAAGGTCGCCCCCCTTGAAGGTGTTGACGACGTCGGCGGCGGACAGACCCGCCTGCGCCATGCGCATGTCGAGTGGCCCGTCGGCGCGAAAGGAAAAGCCCCGCTCCGCCTGGTCGAGTTGCATCGAGGAAACGCCGATGTCGAGCACCACGCCGTCGGCGCCCTCGACATGCTCGTCCAGCGTTGAGAACGGTGCCTGGACGAGCCTCAGCCTGCCGCCGGACTGTCGTTCGAGCGCCCTGCCCGCCCCGATCGCGTCCGGGTCGCGGTCGATGGCAACGACGGAGGCGCCGCGCTCGAGGATGGCGCTGGTGTAGCCGCCGGCGCCGAATGTCCCGTCGACGACTGTCTCGCCGGCCTTCGGCGCAAGCGCGTCGAGCACCTCGGCAAGGAGGACCGGAATGTGACGGGCCGGTCCGCCAACGGCGTGAGGGTCATCGCCGTGGCCAGCCATCATTCCGATCGCTCCCCGGGCTTCGTCCCCTGCCGAAGCTGCAAAAGCCTGGCCCGCGCCTGCGCCCCATAGGCGGCAAGCCGTCCGGGCTCCCAGACTTGAAAGAAATTGCCGCGACCGACAAAGGCCACCTCGTTCGAGATGCCCGTATGCTCGCGGATGAAATCGGTCATGGTGATGCGGCCGTCCTGGTCGAGCTTCAGAAATGTCCCGTCGCCATGGCAAAAGAACGACATGTCGTCCGCCGTCTGCAGAAAGGGATCCTCCAGCGCGATCCGCTGCTCGTAGCGGTCGAGCAGGTCGAGCCCGCCGACATCCATGGCCGGCAGATCCAGGCAGCGTAGCGCGTAGAGTTCCGAATAGCCGCGTTTTTGCACCACGGCGCGAAAATGCGCCGGAACGGACACCCGCCCCTTCGCATCGATCTTGCTCACCGTGTTTGACAGAAACCGGTCCAATAAACGCTACAGCCGCTGTTGCCGCTGCACCCCTCATGTTGTTCTCCGCGCCCTGCCGCATTTGCGGCAAATCGCTTCATTCACCGGGGCGAAAACCGACAAACGCGCAGCCGCCGCGGCTGCCCGATTGGCGTACGCTTCACCCTGACGCGGAACGAAAGCTTGATCTGAATGGGATATCATGGGGCACTATGGGCGTCAACGGGAACAGGCATCACAAACAAACGCGCCACAACCAGAAAGCGCAGGCTGAAGACACGTCTCGTCTTTATCGTCCATTAAGCCTAACGAAGCGTTTAGAACCCTCTGGCCCAAAAAGACCCAGCTTGCCGCGCACAGCCGGCGCGCATAGCGTCGGTTGAAGTTTTCTGCCCAAGGGATCGAGCCGATGTCCGACACTGCGAAGTCACGCGCCGCGACACTTGCCCATTTGCGCAGCGCCGATTTCGCCAAGGGTGATCCCATTCCCTTGCCGCTGACCATGGCCTCGATCTTCCACGCACCGGGCGACGCGACGGGTTTCGATCAATATGGCCGCTTCAGTAATCCGACCTGGCATGCAGTCGAGCATGCGCTCGGCCATCTGGAAGGGGCGCAATGCATTATTTTTCCGTCGGGAATGGCAGCGATTTCCGCGGCTTTCTTCGCGCTCGTCAGATCGGGCGACCGTATCCTCTTGCCGTCGGACGGTTATCACACGACGCGGGCCTTGGCCGAACGTTTTCTGAAACCGCTCGGCGTCGCTTATGACGTGAGGCCGACGGCAAGCATGCTCGATGGCGGCTTCGCCGGCTACCGGGCGGTTTTCGTTGAAAGTCCGTCGAACCCGCGACTGGACATTTGCGACATCGCCGCCGTCGCCAACGCCGTCCATGCGCAGGGCGGAACCCTGATCGTCGACAACACGACGATGACGCCCTTCGGCCAGCGCCCGCTCGATCTTGGCGCCGACATCGTGGTCTCGGCCGACACCAAGGCGATCAATGGCCATTCGGACGTTCTCTTCGGCCATGTCGCCAGCCGCGATCCCGACATTGTCGCCAGGGTGAAGGATTGGCGCGAGACGGCCGGCGGCATCCCCGGTCCGTTCGAAGCATGGCTCGTTCATCGCGGCCTCGAAACGCTGGAAGTGCGCTTCGATCGCATGTGTTCGTCGGCTGAAACCATCGCGCGGCGGCTGAAGGGTCATTGCGCCGTCAGCGGCCTGCGCTTTCCGGGGCTCGAGGGCGATGCCTCGCACAATCTGGCGCGCGCTCAGATGGAGCGCTTCGGCTTCCTGATTTCCTTCGAACTGGCCTCCGAAGAACAGGCAGAGGCGTTCATCGACGGTTGCGCGCTGATCGAATCGGCAACGTCCTTCGGCGGCGTGCACACATCGGCCGAGCGGCGCTCGAAACGCGGCGACGCCGTTCCGCCGGGCTTCGTTCGCCTGGCCATCGGCTGCGAGCCGGTCGAGGAGCTTTGGCAGGCGATCGAGGAATCTCTGGACAAGATCGGCGCCTAGTCCGCCTACTTAATCAGATCGTCAGCCTCGATCTTGCGCCGGCCGTGCAGCACGCGGATTTCGATCGCATCCTCTCCAATGCGGTAAAAGGTTAGATATTCGCCGACGATGAGATGGCGAATGCCCGGAGTGATATCGTCGCGTAAGGGACCAGATGACGGATAGATGGCGAGTTGCCAACGGTTTTCGATGCGATCGAGCAGTCGGTCCACTGCGGCTTCGCTATCACGCGCAACATATTGCCAGATGCAATCAAATCCTCTTCGGCGTACGAAGTTCGAACGATGCGCAGCAAGTGTCATACCGCTCCGCCAGACCGAAATCGCTTGCGCGCCTCAGCTTTGATCTCTTCCATAGATTCGAACCGGCCGGGCCCGCTGTCGATCCCCTCCTGCACCAGTTTCCGCAGCTCTTCGACGCTGTAGCCGAACAAGTCGCGCCGCTCCTTCCATTGCCTGAGCGCATCGCGGATCACCTCGCTGGCCGAGGCGTATTCGCCCGCCGCGACGACATCGTCGACCGCGGCCGCCAGTTCCGGTGAAAGCGTGATACTGCGTTTACCCACCTGGCTCATGATGCACTCCTGCTCTTCCGTGTGGTACGATTTAATCGCACCAGCTCAAGGACAGGTTCGACCACGCCGCGGAAGCTGTCTTGCAGAATGCTTGAATCGGAAGATACGCCTGTCGGCGTAACCTCCCGATCCCGTTCAGCTATCGCTACGAGAAAAATGCCAGCTGGCCTGTAAGCCGGGTTCTGTATGGCCCTCGCCTCGCGGCGAGAACGTGGCGGCCATTCATCTTGGGCGCATGTTGCCACGCGCCTCACGCAACCTACCCGGACGGTGGGCCGGAAACAGCCCTCGAAGGTTTCCCCTCGCACCGCCCCTATTCGGTTTTGCTCCCGGTGGGGTTTGCCCTGCCGCTTCTGTTGCCAGTCGCGCGGTGGGCTCTTACCCCACCCTTTCACCCTTGCCGTGGCCGAAGCCGCGGCGGTTTGCTTTCTGTGGCACTTTCCCTGGGGTTGCCCCCGCCGGCCGTTAGCCGGCACCGTGTCTCCATGGAGCCCGGACTTTCCTCACCCGCAACCTTTCGGCACGCGCGGGCGCGGCCGCCCGGCCAGCTGACAAGGGCGTATAAAGGGATTCCCGCCTGAAAACGCAAACGAAAAAGCTGTTGCCGTCCCCCAAATGCGCAGCGGTTTGGGACAACGACGCGCTTGAAACAGACACGCGTCGCCCAAATCCGCTTCGCCGGACAGGCTTAGGCCGGCGAACCCAGCGCTGCCATCTGCACCTTCACCTTGCTGCAATAGGCAGCCGAAATCGGATTCATCCGCGTCGCGCCGTGGCCGGCATTGTATTTCAGGATCGTGCCGCAGGTGGTGCCACCGCCGAGACCCTGCGCCATGGCGAGGTACTTCATGCCGTATTTGATATTGGTGTCGGGATCGAACAGTCCCTTGGCCGAACCAGTGTAACCCATCATGCGCGCCGTGGCCGGCTTGATCTGCATCAGGCCGATCTCGCCGGCGCTGCCGACCAGGTTCGGCCGGTAGTTGCTTTCGATCTTGATGACGGCGCTGGCCAGGGACACCGGCACGCCGTAGCTCGCGGCATAGCGGGCAATGATCGACGAATACTGGCCGCCGCCGGGTGCAGCGGATGTCGCCAGAGCGATCTTGCCCGTGGGGATCGAGGCTGTCGGGGTGAGATCGATCGTCTTTCTGACGCGCTTGGCGCGCTTGGCCGTCGATTTCGCCGCCCTGGTCGCGGCGGCCTTCTGCACCTTAGCCGGGGCTCTCTTGATCTTTGGCGCTTTGTTCGCCGGGGCAGCCTTGGTCGTAGGGGCGACGGCAAGGCCATTGTCTGCCCTGAGGCTTAAGGGGGCGCTGTTTGCCGGACTGAAGGCAAAGCTTATTACTCCGGCAGCAACGGCTGCCGCTACAACGGTCAATTTCTGCATGTAATCCTGTTCTGTTAGAACCGCGTGAAGAACTTCGCGCAGTTGTGTCAATTCAACATCGGAGCATCAGAGGGGCTAGACGTCCAACAACTTGCGGGAGAGGCATTTGGCGGCGGAATTGGCGGCAATGAAGGCGGCGCAATTCACTTTAAATAACAGGTTGTAATTTAATGACCTTATCGCGACTATTTGGCAGAGGCTGCCGCGACGGAAGTCAGGAGCCTCTGCAGCGTGCGGATCGTCGAATTGTCGGCCACGCCATCCACCAGCCGCCGCCGGAAATGCCGCTGGAACGCCGCCACCGCGATTTCCGTCTGCCGGTCGTAAATACCCGATATCTCAATACCATAGCCATAGAGCGCCAGCATCGACTGCAGCGCCTCGACGTCGGAGCCGGTGTCGCCGGCCTTCAACGCGGCGCCCGGTTTTATCGGCGCCGCCGGTACGAGGTGACCGATACCGGCCGCGAACAGAACCTTCCACGGAAATTTTTCGCCCGGGTCGACCTTGCGGCCCGGCGCCACGTCGGAATGGGCAAGCACCCTTGTCGCTGGGATGGAATAACGGCCCACGATGCCCGCGCACAAATCGATCACGGCATCGATCTGCCGCCTCGGGAAGGCCTTGTAGCCCAGTGAATGCCCGGGATTGACGATCTCGATGCCGACCGAGCAGGAATTGATGTCGGTGCGCCCGAGCCAGGAGCTCTTGCCGGCATGCCAGGCGCGATCGCTCTCGCGCACCATCTGGATGATGCGGCCATCTTCGTGGACAAGATAATGCGAGGACACTTCACTTGCTGGATCGCACAGCCACGCCTCGGCGCCGGCGCCGGTTGCCATGCCGGTATAGTGCAGCACGATCATGTCGGGCCGCAGCGTCTCGCGGCGCGGACCGAAATTCGGCGACACCCGGACCTCGGCACCTGGCTGGTCGGGCAGGAAACCGCTCATGCGTGCCTGAGGCCCCGCTCGATCATTTCATAGGCGGCATTGATCGCCGCGACCCTGGTCGTGGCGATCTTGATGAATTCTTGCGGCAAGCCGCGTGCGATCAACCTGTCGGGATGATTGTCCGAGATCAGCTTGCGGTAGCGCTTCCTGATTTCCTCGAACGGCTTGCCGCGCTCGATGCCCAGCACGACGTAAGGATCGGCGGCGCCGAGATTGACGTGCCGCGACAGGATCGTCTCGTAATGCGCCTCATCGATCCGGAAGATCTCCGCAATCCGATGCAGGAACTGCCCTTCCCGCTCATGGATCAGGCCGTCAGCCTTGGCGATATGGAATAGGCCGTCGAGTATGTCTTCCAGCATCATGCAGTTGGCATGGCCGGAACCGCAGAGTTGCGCCATGCGCCGGGCGTAGGTCTCGAACCCGGCGACGTCCTGCTTGGCGATGTCGTAAAGCCGCGCCACATTGCGCGTCTCGCTCGGCGGCACCTCGAAGATTTCCTGGAAGGCGCGCACCTCGTCCTGCGTGACGATGCCGTCGGCCTTGGCCATCTTGGCCGAGAGCGCGATCATCGCCACCGAAAAGGCTACGCGCCGGCGCAAGTCCGGATCGCCGGAAAACACGGTGCGCACAGCTTCAACGACGTCCGCGACACCCGAGGACGCCGACGACGAAACACGAGCGATGAAGTCGCCAAGGCGGTCCCAAATCGACATGTCGGCTTCATAGAGCGAACCGGGCGGTTCTATCAAGCCGGGACGATGCCGCAGTTGACCGGCGATGCGCGGGATCGACGGCGCAAAAAGAAGGCCGGCAGTGCCGGCCTTCTTCGATTGTGGGACGGCCCTTACTGCGCAGGCGCGGTAGGAGCCGGTTTTGTTGCCGGAGCCGGTTCAGCAGGCTTCGAAGCGTCGGGCGAAGCCGGTTTCATCGGCTGTTCGTTGGCCGGCGGATTGGTGCTCTGGGTGGTGGTATTGTCAGTGCCGGTGCCACTGTCGCTACAAGCCGCGACCCCCAGCAGGGCGAGCGCCGAAACAGACGCCAGAATGAGCTTCTTCATGCTATCTCTCCTTCGACAGACGCTCACATTTCGGTGAGCGGTCGCAGGGGAAATGCATCAGCCAGCTGCCGGTTTCGTAACGTTGCATTTCCACGTGTAACATCAACTAGCGATTGCTGGCGCCGAAATCCCGAACTAACACAACATACGCCAAAGAGATTATGGATAAGCAGAATGCCGGCAGCCGTGGGAACTGGGAAATGGGACTTCTGGATCGACCGCGGCGGCACCTTTACCGACGTCATCGGCCGTGATCCGCGGGGCCGGCTGCACCCCCGAAAACTCCTGTCCGAAAATCCCGAGGCGTATGCGGATGCCGCCATCCAGGGCATCCGCGACCTGTTGGGCCTGAAAACCGGCGCCGCCATCTCCGCCGACGCGATCGGCGACGTCAAAATGGGCACGACCGTAGCCACCAATGCGCTGCTCGAGCGCAAGGGCGACCGTGTGCTGCTGCTCATCACCAAGGGGTTCCGCGACGCTTTGCGCATCGCCTATCAGGCAAGGCCGGATATCTTCGCCAAGGAGATCATCCTGCCGGAGCAGCTCTACGAGCGGGTGATCGAGATCAATGAACGCGTGCGCGCCGACGGCTGCGTCGAGCGCCTGCTCGACATCGCGGCCTGCCGCCCAGCGATCGAGCAGGCGAAGGCCGACGGCATCGACGCGGTCGCCATCGTCTTCATGCACGCCTGGAAATACCCGGACCACGAAAAGGCCGTGGCGAAAGTCTGCCGCAAGATCGGCTTCAGCCAGATCTCGGTCTCTCACGAGGTCTCTCCGCTCATCAAGCTGGTCGGCCGCGGCGACACCACGGTGGTCGACGCCTATCTGTCGCCGATCCTGTCGCGCTATGTGCAGCGGGTGGCCGGCGAACTGGGCGCCGGACCGCGCCTGATGTTCATGATGTCGTCGGGCGGCCTCACCGCCGCCGACATGTTCCAGGGCAAGGACGCGCTGCTTTCGGGACCGGCGGGTGGCGTCGTCGGCATGGTCGAGACGGCGAAGCTCGCCGGCTTCGAAAAGGTCATCGGCTTCGACATGGGCGGTACGTCGACCGACGTCGCCCACTATGACGGCGAATATGAGCGCGCCTTCGACACCGAGGTCGCCGGCGTTCGCATCCGCGCGCCGATGATGCGCATCCACACCGTCGCCGCCGGCGGCGGCTCGATCCTGCACTATGAGGCGGGCCGCTTCCGCGTCGGCCCGGATTCTGCCGGCGCCAATCCCGGGCCTGCCGCCTACCGGCGCGGCGGCCCCCTCGCCGTCACCGATGCCAATGTCATGCTCGGCAAATTGCAGCCCGATTTCTTTCCGGCGATTTTCGGCGCGGGCCAAGACCAAGCGCTCGACATCGGCACGGTTAGCGAAAAATTCGCGGCGCTTGCCGCCGAAATCGGCGACGGCCGGACGCCCGAGGCGGTCGCCGAAGGCTTTGTCACCATCGCCGTCGAGAACATGGCCAACGCCATCAAGAAGATCTCGGTGCAGCGCGGCTATGACGTCACTGAATATCTTTTGAACTGTTTTGGCGGCGCCGGCGGCCAGCACGCCTGCCTGGTCGCCGATGCGCTCGGCATGGAGGCGGTGCTCATCCATCCCTTCTCCGGCCTTCTCTCGGCTTACGGCATCGGCCTCTCGTCGGTCTTCGCCTCGCGCCAACAGGGTCTGCTGCAGCCGCTTGCCGAAGAATCCCGCGCGGCGATCGAGGCACTCATCGCGGCACTGCGCGGCGACGTCATTGCCGAGCTCGGCGAGCAAGGCATTGCCGGGGACGCGGTTTCAACGAGGCCTGTCCTGCATATCCGCTATGACGGCACCGATACGGCGCTGCCGGTGAATTTCGAGCATGGCTCGATCTTCCGCGCCAGAAGCGATTTCGAGGCCGCGCACAAGGCGCAGTTCGGTTTCGTCTATGACGATAAGCCGATCGTCGTCGAGACCGTCGCCGTCGAAGGCATGGAAGTCGCCCGACAGGACAAGGCTGAAGCCCCGGCGCTCGCCGGACCGGCAGGAATTGACGCCAAACCCTTGGAAAGCCGGCGCATCTACACCGAAGGCCGCTGGCACGAGGCCGGCGTCTATCGCCGCGAAGGCCTGCGGCCGTCCCACACGGTCGCCGGGCCCGCGCTTATCATCGAGCCGAACCAGACCATCGTCGTCGAGCCGGGCTGGCGCGCCGAAATCACCGGTCTCAATCACGTCGTAATACGCCGGACAGAAAGAAAGGCGCGTGCCGCGGCACTCGGCACCGAGGCCGATCCGGTGATGCTGGAAGTCTTCAACAATCTCTTCATGTCGATCGCCGAACAGATGGGCGTGACGCTGCAGAACACCGCCTATTCGGTCAACATCAAGGAACGGCTCGACTTCTCCTGCGCCGTGTTCGACCGTCATGGCGCGCTGGTCGCCAACGCGCCGCATATGCCGGTGCATCTGGGTTCAATGGACCGTTCGGTGGAGACAATCATCCGCTTGAACTCCGGCGATATCCATCCCGGCGACGTCTTCGCGCTCAACGCGCCCTATAATGGCGGCACGCATTTGCCCGACATCACCGTGGTGACGCCGGTGTTTGACGACGCCCGCAAGGAAATCCTGTTCTGGGCGGCCTCGCGCGGCCATCACGCCGATGTCGGCGGCACCGCGCCGGGCTCGATGACGCCGCTTGCGACAACGGTCGATGAGGAAGGCGTGCTGTTCGACAATTTCCGCATCGTCGACCGCGGCCGCTTCCGTGAGAAGGAGTTGGAGACGCTGCTTACCGACCATCCTTATCCGGCGCGCAATCCCGTCCAGAACATCGCCGACCTCAAGGCGCAGATCGCCGCCAACGAAAAGGGCGTGGCGGAGCTGCGCAAGATGGTCGCGCATTTCGGCCTCGATGTGGTCGAGGCCTATATGGGCCATGTCCAGGACAATGCCGCCGAAAGCGTGCGCCGCGTGATCGAGCGGCTCCCCGACAGCGCGGCTTATGAATACCCCACCGACACCGGCCAGGTGATCAAGGTGAAGATCACCGTCGACCGCCAAAAGCGCGAGGCGACGGTCGATTTCACCGGCACCTCGCCTGTCATGAAGAACAATTTCAACGCGCCGGAGCCCGTCGCCCGCGCCGCGGTGCTTTATGCCTTCCGCGTCATGGTCGAGGACATGATCCCGATGAACGCCGGATGCCTCAGGCCGATCAACATCGTTATTCCGGATGGCTGCATGCTCAAACCGTCCTATCCGGCGGCGGTCGTCGCTGGCAATGTCGAGACCTCGCAGCATGTCACCAACGCGCTGTTCGGCGCGATGGGCGCGATGGCCAACGCCCAAGGCACGATGAACAACCTCACCTTCGGCAACAGGAAATACCAGTATTACGAGACGATCTGCTCCGGCTCGCCGGCGGGCCGGATGAATTCCGGGCGCGGCTTCGCCGGAACGTCCGGCGTCCATACCCACATGACCAATTCGCGCCTTACCGACCCCGAGGTGCTGGAACTGCGCTTCCCCGTCGTGCTGGAAGACTTCCATATCCGCGAAGGCTCCGGCGGCAAGGGCAAGTGGAACGCCGGCGACGGCACCAGGCGCACCATCCGCTTCCTCGAAAAGATGGAATGCGCGATCCTGTCGTCGCACCGCAACCGGCCGCCCCAGGGCCTCGAAGGCGGCGGCGACGGCGAGGCCGGCTCGACCAAGGTCAGGCGCAATGACGGCTCGGTCGACGTCCTGAAGGCCTGCGACCAGACCACGCTCGATGCCGGCGAGGCCGTCATCGTCACCACGCCGACACCCGGAGCGTTCGGAAAAGCGTAAAAACAGCGTCAACAGGCTGTCACCTGTCTGTCATGCCGCTGCGCTACCCGCTTGCGCCAAAGCAAACGGGGAATCACCTTTCCATGTCGGACGTATCCGGAGAACTCGTTTATCGTCGAGGCAAGGAAGTCGGAAAGGCCGTCTACCAGAACCGGGCATTGTCGAAGGACGGCATTTCCGAGCGGCTCTTCGCTTTCCTGTTCTCCGGCCTCGTCTATCCGCAGATCTGGGAAGATCCCGATGTCGACATGGAGGCCATGCAACTTGGCGCCGGGCACCGAGTCGTCACGATCGCCTCGGGCGGCTGCAACATCCTGGCTTACCTGACCCGCACGCCGGCCCGGATCGACGCCGTTGATCTCAATGCCGCGCATGTCGCGCTGAACCGCATGAAGCTGGAAGCGGTGCGCCACCTGCCGTCGCAGGGCGACCTGTTCCGTTTCTTCGGCGCCGCCGGCACCAGCCACAATTCCGATGCCTATGATCGCTTCATCGCGCCGCATCTCGATCCGGTCAGCCGCCATTACTGGGAACGCCGCAACTGGCGCGGCCGCCGCCGCATCTCGGTTTTCGACCGCAACTTCTACCAGACCGGCCTGCTCGGCCTCTTCATCGCAATGGGCCATCGCGTCGCAAAACTGTTCGGCGTCGATCCCGCCGGCATCATGAAGGCGGAGAACATCGGCGAGCAGCGCCGCTTCTTCAATGAGGAACTGGCACCGGTCTTCGACAAGAAGCTGCTGCGCTGGGCGACCTCGCGCAAGGCCTCGCTGTTCGGCCTCGGCATTCCGCCGGCGCAGTATGACTCGCTGATCACCTCTGGCGACGGCTCGATGGCGAGCGTGCTCAAGGCGCGCCTTGAAAAGCTCGCCTGCGATTTCCCGCTCAAGAACAACTATTTCGCCTGGCAGGCCTTTGCCCGCCGTTATCCGCAGCCCGGCGAGGCCGCGCTGCCTGCTTATCTGGAAGAGCGCAATTACAAGACGATCCGCGACAACATCGATCGCGTCGCCATCCACCACGCCAATCTGATCAAGTTCCTGGCCGCCAAGGATGCCGGCACCGTCGATCGCTTCGTCCTGCTCGACGCGCAGGACTGGATGACCGACGACCTGCTCAACGCGCTGTGGACCGAGATCACTCGCACGGCCTCGGCCGGCGCCCGCGTCATCTTCCGCACCGCGGCCGAACCGAGCCTCCTGCCCGGCCGTGTCTCCAGTTCGTTGCTCGACCAGTGGACCTACGAGGCCGACGCCTCGCGCGAATTCTCGGCAAGGGACCGCTCGGCGATCTATGGCGGCTTCCATCTCTATGTGAAGCGTCCCGCATGAGCACGACGGAGCTGCCGGCCAGCCATGCCGAACTGATGGACGGCGTCTACCGCTGGCAGCGCCATATCTATGATCTGACCCGCAAATACTACCTGCTCGGCCGCGACCGGCTGATCGACGGGCTGGACGTGCCGCAAGGCGGCACCGTGCTGGAGCTTGGCTGCGGCACCGGCCGCAACATTGCGCTTGCCGCCCGCCGCTATCCGGATGCGCGCTTCTTCGGTTTGGACATCTCGGCCGAGATGCTGGAGACGGCTAGCGCGGCTATTGCTCGCGAAGGCCTGTCCGACAAAGTCAGGCTGTCGCGCGGCGACGCAACCGACTTCGATGCCATGCCGCTCTTCGGCATCGCGCAGTTCGACCGCGTCTTCGTGTCCTATTCGCTGTCGATGATCCCCGGCTGGGAAAAGACGGTTTCGGCAGCCCTTGCGGCGCTCGCGCCCGGCGGTTCGCTGCATGTCGTCGATTTCGGCCAACAGGAAGGCCTGCCGCACTGGTTCCGCCCCCTGCTGCGCGGCTGGCTGCGGAAATTCCATGTCGCGCCGCGCGCCTCGCTGCGCGACGTACTTGAATCGGAATCGCAGCGCACTGGCGCAACCTTCCGCTTCAGAACGCTTTATCGCGGCTACGCCTGGCTGGCCGTGATCGGATCCCGCAAATAAAAGAACGCGATCAGTGCAGGGCCTTCACCAGCGCGCTGACCATCGCTTGTGGCCGATAGCCAAACTTGCCCGGCGTCAGACCTAGCCTCACCACCACCAACTGCTCGGACGGAATGATCGCCACCGTCTGGCCGTCATGGCCCTCCATCCAATAGGTGTCCTTGGGCAGGCCTGCAGCGACGCCCGCGCCGGGATTTTCCTCATCGCCCGGCCCCTCGATCCAGACTTGGCCTTTGCCATACACCTTTGAGGCCGGTGCGGCCTCGCGCATCCAGTCGACGAAACCGGCGGGCAGGATCTGGTTTCCGTTCCAGACGCCGCCCTGCAGCAGGAACTGGCCGAAGCGCGCCCAATCATGGGCCGTGGCATAGAGATAGGACGAGCCGACGAAGGTACCTTGCTCGTCGGTCTCGAGCACCGCGCTGTGCATACCGAGCGGCTCAAACAGCGCCGTGCGCGGCCATGCCAGCGCCTTCGCCTTGTCGCCGATCGCGTCCTGCCACAGCCGCGACAGCATCACCGCTGTGCCGCTCGAATAGGAAAACACTTTTCCCACCTCGCCGGCCAGCGGTTGTGCCTCGGCGAAGCGAGCCATGTCCGGCTCGAGATAAAGCATGCGCGTCACGTCGGCGACGTCCCCATAATCCTCGTTGAACGCCAGCCCGCTCGACATCGCCATCATGTCGGCAAGGCTGATGGCGGCGCGGCCGTCGGCCTTCCACGGCTTGAACAGGCCCTTATTGTCGAGCGCCAGCTTGCCGTCCCTGACCAGCGTGCCGACGATCGCGGCATTCACCGTCTTGGTCATCGACCAGCCAAGCAGCGGCGTCTTGGCCGAAAAGCCCTCGCTATAGCGCTCCGCGATGATCCGGCCGTTCTTCACCACCACGATGGCGCGCATGCCGGTGCCGGCCATCGCGGCATCGTCGACGATCTTCGCGACCTCGGGGTGCTGCGAAGCATCGACCCGCTCGCCATCGGGCCAGAGCGCGTCGGGTTGCGCCGCGGCCGGCGGCGCGGCGCGCAGCGACGTCTGCCTTGCCTTGCCGGTGTCGCCATCGGCAACCGACGCGCAACCGACGCCGTCGCGCTCGACCGCGACACTCTTGCCGAAAACCCAAAGCAGGCCGGCCGAAACCAGTCCCCTTTCCTTGTCGACGGAGACCTTCATCAGCTTGAGCAGCGGATGGCCTGGTGCCTGCACATCGACGGCCAGGACCTCTTTGGCGTCGCGGCCGGCGATGAAGACGTTCGAGCAGACGATCTTGGCCGAGTAGCCGGAGCCGACGCGGATGAGTTCTGGCGGCGCGAAATAGAGCCAGGCGAAGAGCGCCGCCACCGCCAGGACCACAAGCCCAAGCAGCCATTTGATGAACTTCACGACGGCTCGCATCTTTCCCCGCCTTTTGGATTCGCCGGCTCGATTTATGTCATCGATTTGCCGCCATTGCTTCCGCAAAATCGCCGGCATCGTCGAGCGCCGTCAATGGATTATCAACCATGTTCGGCGATCAAATGATTCCATGTCGCCCAAAAGTGCGCAGCAGTTTTGGGATAACGATTTGGACGGAATAAATCGGGACGGTCCTGTGGGGCGATCGTCCGGAGGGGGCCCGCGTAAGCGACCACCATCGATGAAGGACCCATCAGCGGCCGGCTGATCCCGGCTCGGGGAATATCATGCGCCGTCTTGCGGCCATCCTGATGCTTACGCTGCTGGGCGCCTGCTCGACTGTGGAGGACCTCTCACCATTGTCGCCGTCGTCGCAGGCGGTTGCCGTGCGCGCGCCCAAATTCGAGGACTCCAAGCCGCATGAGTGGGACAGCGGCGCGCCATGGACCTACGCCATCCACGGCACGGACGTCTCCAAATACCAGAGCTCGATCGACTGGCCGACCGCCAAGGCCAGCGGCATCTCCTTTGCCTTCATCAAGGCGACGGAGGGCGGCGATCGTTTCGACGACTATTTCAACGAGCACTGGGCGCGTACAAGGGCCGCCGGCGTCCCGCGCGCGGCCTATCATTTCTTCTATTTCTGCACGCCGGCCGAAACCCAGGCGCGCTGGTTCATCGCCAATGTCCCGAGAGACCCGTCGGCAATGCCGCCGGTGCTCGACATGGAATGGAACCCGAAATCGCCGACCTGCAGGCTGCGCCCCGACCCGGCCACGGTGCGCAGCGAGATGACCGTCTTCCTGCAAATGGTCGAGCGCTATTACGGCAAGAAGCCGATCATCTACACCTCGGTCGACTTCTTCGACGACAACCAGCTGGCGACCTTCCGCGGGTATCCCTATTGGCTGCGCTCGGTCGCCGGCCACCCGCGCGAGAAATACGGCAGCCACCCCTTCACCTTCTGGCAGTACACCGGCACCGGCATCGTGCCCGGCATGACCGGCAAGTCCGACATCAACGTCTTCAACGGCTCGGAAGCTGCCTGGAAGAAGTGGCTGCGGCAGAACACCCGTTGACATCGGCCGCCGCGCCTGCTTTTCGACACGGCGGGCGGCGAAACATGCAACCGCTGGTAATCCGGAGCGGCGCACTCGTATGAGTGCCTGGCGCGGCTCCCGAACTTTGAAATCCTCGCATGCGCCCGTCCGATCCCGTCCGGGGTCGCGATCGGGTCATGCGCAGGTCTCGAAAGGAAAGCGATGCGATTGCGCGTTGAAATCCTGGCGGCGCTCTTCCTCGGCGCGCTTGCGCTGCCCTCGGCGGCGCAGGAATGCGGCGGCGATTTCGAGGCCTGGAAACAGGGCGTCGCGGCAGAAGCCAAGGCGGCCGGCGTCGGCGCCGTCGGGCTCGACGCGCTGGAGGACGCCACCATCGACCAGCGGGCATTGGCGCGCGACCGCGCCCAGGGTGTCTTCACCCAGACTTTCACCGAATTCGCCAACCGCATGATTTCGACCTACCGCCTGAAGCAGGGTGCGGCCAATCTGAAGAAATATGCCGAAATCTTCGACCGCGCCGACAAGGAGTTCGGCGTGCAACCGGCCATCATCGCTGCTTTCTGGGGGCTGGAGACCGACTTCGGCGCCGTCCAGGGCGACTTCCATACGCTGAATGCGCTGGTGACGCTTTCGCATGATTGCCGCCGCCCTCAGCTGTTTCGGCAGCAATTGGTGCCGCTGCTTACCTTGATCGACCGCGGCGTGCTGCCGGCCGACGTCAAGGGCGCCTGGGCCGGCGAGATCGGCCAGACCCAGATCCTGCCGACCGACTATCTGGCGCGCGGCGTCGACGGCGACGGAGACGGCAAGGTCGATCTGAGGAACAGCGTGCCGGACGTCATCATGACCACGGCCGACAAGATCATGTCGCGCGGCTGGAAGCGCGACCAGCCCTGGGTCCAGGAAGTGCGCGTCCCCGACGAGATGCCATGGGACCAGACCGGCCGCACCAACAAGCTGCCGCTGTCGCAATGGGCGCAATGGGGCGTCACCGAACCCAACGGCAACCCGCTCATCGACAATGGTCTCAAGGCTGGCCTGGCGCTGCCGATGGGCCGCAAGGGTCCCGCCTTCCTGACCTACGACAATTTCGACGTCTATCTGGAATGGAACCAGTCCTTCACCTACGCGCTGACGGCGGCAGTGCTTGCGAGCCGCCTTGCCGGCGCGCCGCAATTCGATCCGCGCACGCCCGAGCAAGGCCTGAGCGGCGACCAGATGAAGGCGCTGCAGACCAAGCTCGAGGCCAAGGGCTACGACGTCGGCACCGTCGACGGCATCCTGGGCACCAACACGCGCGAGGCGGTCCGCAAGGAGCAGATGCGGCTTGGCCTGCCGGTGGATGGTTGGCCGACGCCGGAGCTTTTGGCGAAGCTGTAGCGCCCTGTCCTTCTCCCCTTGCGGGAGAAGTTGGAGCTCAATCCGCCATCGTCTCCAGGCTGGCAAAGCCCTGCGGCGCATCGCCCTCGTCGAAGGGCGTCGTCACCTCGACGAATGTGTCGGGGAAGAAGCCGTTGAAGCGGGTTCTCAGCGACAGCGAGTAGGCGCCGATATGGCCGATCTCGATCCAGTCGCCGGTGTCGACCGTTTCTGGCAGCCAGAAAGGCCTGGACAGGATATCGACGGAATCGCAGGTCGCGCCGCAGACCTTGAAGGGCACGATAGTGTTTTCGTTGCCGTTGCGGGTACGGATCGCGGGATCGGGAATGAAGCGGGCCGGCAGCGTGATCTTGCCGGTCCATGAATCCGACAGCGAGGCCCAGATGCCGTCATTGATGTAGAGCCGCTTGCCCTTGCGCAACAGCACCCGCACGATCAGCGAGAGACACCGCGCCACGATCACGCGTCCGGGCTCGGCCACCAGGGGCATCTGGTCGAACTGATATTCTTTCAGGTCGCCGGCCAGCCGCGACATCAATTGGCCGAGCGACGGCATCTCGATGTGCCTGCGATTGGGATCATGGCCGTATTCGGCGGGAAAGCCGCCGCCGACATCGAGCCCCGCAATGTCGAAAGTCAGGCGGTTGCGCACCCAGTCGGCCGAGGCGAGCGCGCGTTCATAGGTATCGGGATCCTCGATCTGGCTGCCGACATGGAAGCAGAGGCCGACCTTGTAGCCCGTGCGATTCAGCCGCTCGGCAAGCTCGACCGCATTGGCCGGCCCCGCGCCGAACTTCTTCGACAATTCGTAAGCCGCGTGGCCCTTGGTCTGGATGCGCACGAAGACGGTGACGGCGCCGGGATCGATATCGAGCGCACGCACGACGCGCGTCAGCTTGGTGATCTCGTCCTCATGGTCGAGCGAGATCACCCGGATGCCGTATTTTTCAAGCGCCAGCTTGATGTCCGACTGCGCTTTGACCGGGTGCATGTAGAGCATCTCGGCGTCGGGCGAGACGGCGCGCACGGCGGCGAACTCGCCGGGCGAGGCGACGTCGAAGGCGCTGACGCCGGCTTCCACCAGCGTCTTGAGAACGATCTGCTCGCCATTGGTCTTGACCGCGTAAGCGGTCTTGCCGGGAAACATGCCCATGAACTGCAGGGCATCCTCCTTCAGCACCTGCGGGCGGAAACAGTAGACCGGGTCGTCGGGACGAAGCGCCAGTGCCGCCTCACGGGCATTTCCGAATCGCTGCATGGACGAATCCTCGGGTCTGGAGCGCGCACAATTAATCCTAGCTAGCCGCCAAAGAAAACAGTTCTGTGTCTTGGCGATCCGGAGCGGCCTGCTGCACATTTTGGCGACGCTAAACCACCGTCAGGTTTCGGGTGGCCCTTGCCGCCGAACCCGATATCGGTTCTTGAGATACTTTACGGGCCGAGGTTGCGATCGGCCCCCGGGGAGGAACAGGACATGTCAATTACTGCCGGCGCCGCGCCGACGCGCGGAGCGATGACGCTCAAGGATTGGGGGCAGCTTCTCCTGCTCGGCGCGATCTGGGGCGGTTCGTTCTTCTTTGCCCGCATCGCCGTTTCCGAGATCCATCCGCTGGCGCTGGTGCTGTTTCGCGTCGCCATCGCCGCGGCGGCACTTCACCTCTATCTGCCAGCCCGCGGCCCTTCGTTCCGGCTCGCCTTCCCGCATGCCGGCCTGTTCTTCCTGCTGGCGCTCACCAACAATGTCGTGCCCTTCTCGCTGATTTTCGCCGGCCAGACGCAGCTCGGCGCCGGCGTCGCTTCGGTGCTCAACGCCACGACGCCGTTCTGGACGCTGATCCTGGCCAATGCGCTCACAACCGACGAGAAGCTGTCCTGGAACAAGTTCGCCGGCATCGCGCTCGGTGTCGCCGGCACCGCGGTGATGATCGGACCTGGCCTGCTTGCCGGGCTTGGCGGACCGGTGTGGGCCAAGTTCGCACTGATCGGCGCTTCGATCTCCTACGCCGTCGCCCTGATGATCGCGCGCCGCTTCAAGGGCGTGCCGTCGCCCGTCATCGCCACCGGACAGCTGACCGCATCGACCATCATCATGATCCCGCTCGTCCTGATTGGGTATGGCCCCGCGGGGCTTTTCTCGGTCTCGCCGCCCGTCTGGGCCGCGGTTCTGGGCCTCGCGCTGCTTTCAACCGCCTTTGCTTACATCCTCTATTTCAATCTCGTCGCCTCGGCCGGCGCCACCAATGCCTCGCTGGTCACCCTGGTCGTGCCGGTCAGCGCGGTGCTGCTCGGCTTCCTGTTCCTCGGCGAGCGCCTGGCGCTGTTCGAAATCGGCGGCATGACGCTGATCGGACTCGGCCTGGTCACCATAGACGGTCGCCTGTTTGGCCGATGGTAGCGGTGTCATGCCACGGCTCCGCCACAATTTATTCACAACGCCTGAGGCGGCTTTTGCCAAAGAGTTTCAACGGCTAACGATAGATCGGAAGTCGCAAATCCCACAATCATGTCGCATTGCAGCACGTTTTCCGCTTGCCTGTAACCCAAATGACTCTAGATTCCGGCCATAGCTCTGAAGAGGAGGCTATGGCATGGGACTGACGAGGCCGATCAACGCGTTGATGATTTGTGCCGCATTCGCATTCATCGGTGCCCTTATCATAGGTGTTCTTCCCTGACCCGCCAAAACCGGGAAGACCAGTACCGAGGTATAGTCCAAACAGTTCAAAAAGGCCGGGTTCTACCCGGCCTTTTCCGTTGCAGCCTGCCCTATGCGGCGGCCGAACCCGCCGCCTCCGTCTCATGCGAACGGATGCCGATCATGTGGCAGACGGCAAAGACGAGATCGGCGCGGTTCATCGTGTAGAAATGGAAGTCGCCGACGCCGCGCTCGACAAGGTCGAGTACCTGTTCGGCGGCCACGGCGGAGGCCACGAGGGCATGCGTCTGCGGGTCGTTCTCCAGCCCCTCGAAGCGCTCGGCCAGCCAGGCCGGCACCAGCGCCCCGCAGCGCGACGAGAAATTGGCGACCTGGGTGAAGTTATGCACCGGCAGGATGCCCGGCACGATCGGGATGTAGATGCCGGCGCGGCGGGCCCGCTCGACATAGCGCTCGTAAAGATCGTTGTCGAAGAAGAACTGAGTGATCGCCCGCGTCGCGCCATTGTCGGCCTTGCGCTTCAGCATATCAATGTCGGTGGCAAAATCCGGGCTTTCCGGATGCTTTTCCGGATAGGCCGAGACCGAGATGTCGAAATCGCCGGCGTTCTTCAGCGCCCCGACCAGTTCGGCGCCATTGGCATAGCCATCGGGGTGCGGGTGGTAACTTGCGCCGACACCGGCCGCCGGATCGCCGCGCAACGCGACGAAACGTTTGACGCCCATATCCGCAAATTCGCGGATGACCGTGTCGACCTGATCGCGCGCGGCATCGACGCAGGTCATGTGCGCCGCCGGCGTCAGCGTCGTCTCGTTCAAGATGCGCTTGACCGTGCGCGCCGTGCGCTCACGGGTCGAGCCGCCGGCGCCATAGGTCACCGAGACGAATTTCGGCTTGAGCGGCTCCAGCCGGGTGACCGTATCCCAGAGCCTTGCTTCCATCTCGTCGGTCTTCGGTGGGAAGAATTCGAAGGAGACCCTGACCTTGTCGCCGATGTCGGGGCGGCGGGAAAAGCGGAACTGGTTCATCAGGCTGTTTCCCCCATTGGATATGCCTTGGCAGGTAGCGAGTCATTGGATGGATCGGCGATCAGCAGTCGCCGATCGCGGCCGAGCCAGAGCTTCACCGTAAGCCTTGCCTCGTTACCGCCACGCGGCTCGAATTCCTGGCTGTCCTCGAGATCGAGGCCGGCCTCGGCGAACCAGTCGGACATCTGCCGGTCGGAAAAGCCCAGCCGCATATGGGCGTGCTGGTCGCGTAGGAATTCGAGCGCGTGGGGCGCGAAGTCGACGACGATCAGCCGGCCTGATGGCCTGAGCAGCCTCGCCGCCTCGGCGATGGCGCGCGCGGGATCGTCGAGATAGTGCAGCACCTGGTGGATTGTGACGAGATCGAAGGCGTTGCGCTCGACCGGCGGCGAGAAGATGTCACCTTGGCGTACCTGCGCATTGGCGATGCCGGCCTTGTCGAGATTGGCGCGCGCCACGCTCAGCATCTCGCGCGACATGTCGATGCCGACGCCGCGCCGGTAGAGCGGCGCGAAGATTTCGAGCAGCCTGCCCGTGCCGGTGCCGAGGTCGAGCATTGACTGGAACGGCCGCTTGCCCACGAGCCTGATGAGTGCCGCCTCCACCGCGCGGTCCGGCACATGCAGCGAGCGGATGTGATCCCAGCTCGCGGCATTCTCGGAGAAATATTCGGCGGCCCGGTCCTGCCGCTTGCGCTTCACCGCCGCCAGCCGCTCGAGATCGCGCACCACCTGCGGATCGGCTTCGCTTATTCCCGACACCAGACGCTGGACGAAATCGCGCGAATTATCGATGTCGGTCAGCCTGAAAAAAGCCCAGGACCCTTCCTGATAGCGGCCGATCAGCCCGGCGTCGAGCAGCAGCTTCAGATGCCGCGAGACGCGCGGCTGCGACTGGCCGAGGATCTCGGTGAGGTCGGAGACGGTGAGATCCCCCCGCGAAAGCAGCACCAGGATGCGCAGCCGGCTGGATTCGGCCGCCGCCTTCAATGTATCTACCATTGTGTCGAGCGAGACATGCATGAGCGGGCTCTCGTTGAAAGATATAAAGATATGTTTATGTCGATTTTGATACCCTGGCAAGCGCTATGTCGCTTCCGGACAAGAAAATGGCGCAGCCGCGATCCGCGCCGGCAGGCAGTTTCTGGGCGGGATGAGCAGGATGTTTGAGACACGCCAAGGTGAAATGCTTCTTGCGGCCGACCCGGCGCAGTTACCACCGGACGGCCATGTGGTCTTCATCGGCCGCATCGTCTCACCATGGACCAGTCGCGAGGATTGCCCCAAGAACATGCGCGCGGCCCGGGAAACCGGGCGACCCGCGACAATCCTGATCGACCAGCCCTATCGCCTGGGGTTGCAAAACCTGGAACGCGCCAGCCACGTCGTCATCCTGTCCTGGCTCCATCACGCGCCGCGGAATCTGATTGTGCAGAAACCGCGCCACGCGGCTGAAGCGAAAGGCGTTTTCTCGCTGCGCTCCCCTGCCCGGCCCAACCCTGTCGGCCTGCATGTAGCGAAGCTCGCCGCGCTCGACATCGAGGCCGGCCGGATCGGAATCGACGCCATCGATGTGCTCGACGGGACACCGGTCATCGACGTCAAGCCCTATTACGCCTCCACGGATGCTTTCTCCGAAGCGACGGTCGCCGGGCGAGACGAGACATGAGCGCCCCCACCGGCCGCCGCCGCGCCATCGCCAAGGCGCTGACCGCCCTTTTGCCGCTCGCGCCTTACGCCGATATGGAAAAGATCCGCGCCGACGCCGGTTCCGTGCACATGAAGAGCTTGCCGCCGACGATCGCGGTGTGGCTGGCCACCATCGCCCATGTCCGCCACCTCCACACCGATTACGAAAAGCTGCTGGCCGAAGGCTACGACCGGGATTCGGCGCGCTTCTTCGTCATCGGGCGGACCAATGAGGTGCTCACCCGTTGGCGGGCGACACGGTTGCTTGAGGAAGACGAGGAGGACTCGTAAGGTCGACACTCTCTCCGACGTCTGATGGCGCTTGTTGGAAGAGGCGTGACGATCCCGCCGGCCGAGCGCAGCACGCTATCCTTGGCCGGCGCCAAATAAATCCGCCAGCGCCTCTGGAAAAACGTCGAAAGCGCCGTACATGCAGCAAGCGGAGTATCCTCCGTTTATATCCGGAATACATCGTCCTCAAAGCAATTCCAGGAACGCTCGCAGTGGTTTTCCGTTCGGAATTACGCAAAAACAAGGACTTGGAGCGGCTCGGCGATGCCGTAAACCGCAGAACCGTTCCAAGGGCAAGGATCACAGATCATGACTGATAAGGTTTGGTTCATCACCGGATCGTCGAAGGGCTTTGGCCGCGTCTGGGCCGAGGCCGCTCTCGCCCGCGGCGATCGCGTCGCCGCAACTGCGCGCGATGCCGGCACGCTCGCCGATCTCGTCGAGAAATATGGCGACAAGGTCGCTGCCATGCAGCTCGATGTCACCGACAAGCCCGCCGTCGACGCCGCTGTTGCCGAGGCGCACAGGCGTTTCGGCCGGCTCGACGTGGTCGTCAACAATGCCGGTTACGGCCATTTCGGCGCCATCGAGGAGGTCACCGAGCAGGAGGCGCGCGACCAGATCGAGACCAACGTCTTCGGCGCGCTATGGGTGACCCAGGCCGTGCTTCCCGTCATGCGGGCGCAACGCTCAGGCCGCATCATCCAGATCTCCTCGATCGGCGGCGTCAACGCCTTTGCCTCGCTCGGCCTTTATCACGCCTCAAAATGGGCGCTGGAAGCCTTCAGCCAGTCGCTCAGCCTCGAGGTCGCCGGCTTCGGCATCCACGTCACCCTTGTCGAGCCGGGCGGCTTCTCCACGGACTGGGCCGGGCCGTCGGCCAGGGTCTCCAAGCCGTTGGACGCCTATGAGCCGGTCCGCGCAGCGATGGCCGAGCGCCGCAGCCGTTCCGTCGCTGGCGATCCGCAAGCGACCGGCCCGGCGATGCTGGCGATCATCGATGCCGAAGAGCCGCCGCTCAGGGTCTTCTTCGGCGACGGCGGACTGCCGATGATCCGGCAGGAATATGCCAACCGCATCGCCACTTGGGAGAAATGGGATCACGTCTCGGTAATGGCGCAGGGCGCCAACAAGAACCGCAAGGCGGCCTAACCGCGAACGCCGCGCCGCGAAAGCGGCGCGGCCTCTTTGTTCAGGCCCGATAGATCCACTGCTCGGGCACCCGGATGGAAATCTCTTCGCCAGCTCTTATGACGCCCGGCTTCTCGACCCAGGCGACAAGGCCGCGCAGCCGTTTCGCCTCCTTTGGGAAGAGCAGCGCGGTAGCCTCCTGATCCGCTGCGCCGACATGCTCGGCGATCGACTGCCCGGCGAACCGGCACGGCTTGTTCTGGCCGTCGACCTTGAGCGTCACGCCGCCCTTGAAGAACATCAGCGAGCCGGCCGGCAGCATCGAAAGATGCGGCACGCCCTCGACCACAAGATTGGCGCCGATCCACTCCGGCTTGATCTGCTCGATCCCCATGCGTTGCGCGATGATGGCGAGCTCGTCCGCGGCCACAAGCGACAATTGCCGCTCGTTGCGCATTTCGGTGCCGCGCGGATACCAAGGCTCGCGCCCGCCCGACCGCCGCGTTGCGCCGGCATGGAAATCGCCCTCGATGCCGTCGAAGCCGAGCCGCAGTTCTTCGACCGCCCTCGTCTCGAAATGGTCGTGCGGAGCGGCATAGAGCGCCGCCGCCTTTGCCGTCAGCTTGCGGCCGGGCACGATGTCGATTGTCGGTTCGGCCGCTGGAAAAAGCTCTAGGTTCGTTTCCTGCATGCCGCTGGTCTAAAGGCCGCTGAGAAGGCGGTCCAGTCGAAAGCGCTGATGATCCGATCACATCGTTTGATGGCGATCACGACGTTATTACCAGAAAACGCCGCCCCGCTGCACACGCGTCGCATTGCCGCCGTGCGGCCGTCATAAACGATGCGCGCTATATCGGGAGGGAGGAGGCTCGATCATGCAGGTCGGACACGCTGTAGCGGCGCTTTGGCTGTTCTGGGTGGTATCCTGGCTCCTTGCCGCTGCCTGGGCAGATCCGGCGCAAAAGCGCGCCGATCTCAAGTCGGAGGCGCGTTATCGGATCCTTTGGCTGGCTGGCACCATCCTGCTGTTCGTGCCGGCGCACGGCTATGCTGGCAGGCTGCGGCTGTGGACGCCGACGCTTGCCGAAGCCTGGATCTGCGTCGCCTTGATCGCCATCGGCATCGCTTTCGCCTGGTGGGCGCGCCTGCATCTCGGCCGCCTTTGGTCGGCCAACGTCACCGCCAAGGCTGATCATCGCGTCGTCGATACCGGCCCCTACGGCCTGGTCCGCCACCCGATCTACACCGGACTGCTGCTGTCCGTCCTCGCCACCATGGCCGTCAAGGGCACGGTCTGGGGCATCGCCGGCGCCGCGCTGCTGCTCGTCGGCGTCGTCGTCAAGGCGCGGCTGGAAGAGAGCTTCCTGCGCGGCGAGCTTGGCCCGGCCTATGACGACTACGCCAGGCGCGTGCCGATGCTGGTGCCCTTCGCGCCGGCTTAAAGCATCCTGAGCAGCGCGCCGCCGATCGAATAGCCGGCGCCGAAGGCGCAGATCAGGCCGAAATCGCCGGCCTTCATGTCGGCATGGTTCTCCGACAGCGCCACGATCGCGCCGGCCCCGGCGGTGTTGCCGAGCCGCTCCAGCACCATCGGCGCGCGGTCATGGTCGACGTCGTGGCCGAAGGATAGTTTCAGGATCATGGCATTCATGCGCGCATTGGCCTGATGCAGCCAGAAGCGGCGGATGCCTGCCGGCGTCAGCCCGTGCTCGGCCAGGAACTCGACGATGAATTTCTGGCCGGCGACGGTGACTTCCTTGAACACCTTGTTGCCGACCTGCTTGATGAGGTTGCCTTCCAGGTTGATCATGTAGGGATCGTTCTGGGCGGTGCGCGTGTAATAGCCGAGATTGGTGCGGATGTTGTTCGACATCTGCGTCCAGGTGCGCGTGTCGAGCACCTCGAAGCGCCCCGGCCGCTTCTCACCCTGCGCCAGTCCCTCGACGACCATGGCGACCGAAGCGTCGCCGAAGATGAAATGCGTCTGCCGGTCGCGGAAGTTGAGATGCCCGGTGATGATCTCCGGCGTCGACACCAGGATGCGCTTGTGCGCCCCTGCCCTCACCAGGTTGACCGCGACATGCAGCGCCGCCGCGGCGGAAGAGCAGCCAAGCCCCATGTCGAAGCCGGCGCCCTTGGTTCCCAGCGCCTCCTGCATCTCGATGGCGATGGCCGGATAGGGCCGCTGATGGTGCGAGGCCGAGCAGATCACCAGGTCGATGTCCGACCCGTCGACCCCGGCATGGGCAAGCGCCTTCCTGGCCGAGGCGAGGCCGAACTCCGCCTCCAATGACAACGCGTCGTCTGGCCGCGCCGGAATGCGCGGCGACATGCGGGTCGGGTCAAGGATGCCCTCGCGCTCGATCACATGGCGGCTTCTCACGCCGGAGGCATGCACGATGAAGTCGCTGTCCGATTTCTGCAAGAGCGGCTCGCCGGTGTCGGCGCGGCGAGCATTCTCGGTATCGACCCAGCTGTTGAAGCTTGCGACCAGCTCTTCATTGGTGATGACGGGTTCAGGGATTTCGGCACCGATGCCGCTGATGATGACGCGATGCATGTCCAATCCGTCCGAGGGGGCGCCAAGTTGTGCCGAGGCGAGGCGCTACACTTGTCGCATTTGCCCGGTTTATTCCAGCTTAATTCGACAACCACCGCTGGCATTCAGGTGGTGGATGCTCAAGCGCGCTTGGCGACGATGAAGATGCGCGGGAAGCGCAGCAGCACCTTGCCGGTAGCCGTTTTCGGATAGGCTTTGGCGATCTTGGCGGTGTAGTTGGAGAGAAACAGCTTTTTCTCGTCCGCGTCGAGCGGATCGAGGAAGGGCTTCAGCCCCGTCGCCTTGCCCCATTCGACGATCGCCTCGGCATCGGCCAGCGGATGGTTGTAGATGGTGTGCCAGATGTCGAGCCGGTCGGCGAGCGGCGACAGAAGATCGTAGTAGAAGGAAACCGGCGGCAGCGGCCCGCGCGCGGCACCCTTGAGCTTCGCCGAGAACGGCATCTCGGCCGCCGTATCGCGCATCAACTGGTGCGACGGCTCGCCGAGATTGTCCGGCATCTGCACGGCCAAGGCGCCACCCGGCGCCAAAAGCCCCATTAGCCGCTGGAACACCGCCGGATGCTCCGGCAGCCATTGGAAGACGGCATTGGCGAAGATGACGTCGACGGGATGCTCGGGCTGCCATCCGGCGGCATCCGCCAGCTCGAAATTGACATTCGGCAGCCGCGCCCGCGCCTTCTCGATCATGTCCGGCGAGGTGTCGAAGCCGCTCACCTGAGCATCCGGCCAGCGCTCGACCAGAAGCTCGGTGGAATTGCCGGGACCGCAGCCGATATCGGCGACGCGGCGCGGAAAATCGACCGGCACCTGCGCCACGAGATCGCGCGCGGGTCGCGTGCGCTCATCCTCGAACTTCAGATATTGGGCGGCGGACCAGTCAGCCATGTGAGAACCTTGCTTTGTTCGCCGCCCTTGGGGACTGCTCCTACCGCGTCAGCCGCTTGTGGGTCATGCGGTGCGGAGTCGCCGCTTCGGCGCCCAAGCGGCGCAGCTTGTCCTTCTCATATTCCTCGAAATTGCCTTCGAACCATTCGACATGCGCGTCGCCTTCGAAGGCGAGCATGTGGGTGGCCATGCGATCGAGGAACATGCGGTCGTGGCTGATGATGACGGCGCAGCCGGCATAGGCTTCCAGCGCGTCTTCCAGCGCGCCCAGCGTTTCGGTGTCGAGGTCGTTGGTCGGTTCGTCGAGCAGAAGAACATTGCCGCCGCCTTTCAGCATCTTGGCCAGGTGGACGCGGTTGCGCTGGCCGCCCGACAGGTTGCCGACCTTCTGCTGTTGGTCGCCGCCGCGGAAGTTGAAGGACGAGCAGTAGGCGCGGCTGTTGACCTCGTGCTTGCCGAGCTTGATGACTTCGGCGCCGCCGGAGATCTCTTCCCACACCGTCTTGTTCGCATCGAGCGCGTCGCGGCTCTGGTCGACATAGCCGAGCCGCACCGTCTCGCCCTTGCGGATCGAGCCGGCATCCGGCGTTTCCTGGCCGGTGATCATCTTGAACAGCGTCGTCTTGCCGGCGCCGTTCGGGCCGATGACGCCGACGATGCCGCCCGGCGGCAGCTTGAACGACAGGTTCTCGATCAGGAGCTCGTCGCCGAAGCCCTTGTTGAGGCCTTCGACCTCGATGACGAGATTGCCGAGGCGCTCGCTCGACGGGATGACGATCTGCGTGTCGGTCGGCTTGCGGTTCTGCGACTGCTCGACAAGTTCCTCATACGCCTTGATACGCGCCTTGGACTTGGTCTGGCGTGCCTTGGGCGAGGACTGGATCCACTCGCGCTCGCGCCAGATCGACTTCTGGCGGGCGTCGTCCTCGCGGCCTTCCTGGATCAGGCGCTTGGCCTTGGCGTCGAGATATTTGGTGTAATTGCCCTCGTAAGGGATGCCGCGGCCGCGATCGAGCTCGAGGATCCAGCCGGTCACGTTGTCCAGGAAGTAGCGGTCGTGGGTGATGATCAGCACCGAGCCCGGATAGTCGCGCAGATGCTTTTCCAGCCATTGCGTGGTCTCGGCGTCGAGATGGTTGGTCGGCTCGTCGAGCAGCAAGAGGTCGGGCTGTTCGAGCAGCAGCCGGCACAGCGCCACGCGGCGGCGCTCGCCGCCCGACAGGTTGGTCACTTCGGAGTCGGGCGGTGGACACTGCAGCGCGTCCATCGCCATTTCGACCTGCTGCTCCAGGTCCCAAAGATTGAGCCGGTCCATCTCGTCCTGGAGCTTGGCCGACTCGTCCGCCGTCTCGTCGGAATAGTTCATCATCAGCTCGTTGTAACGCTCGATGATGGCGGTCTTCCTGGCGACGCCGTCCATGACGTTCTCGCGCACGGTCTTGGTGTTGTCGAGCTGCGGCTCCTGCGCCAGGTAGCCGACGGTGGCACCCTCGGCCAGCCACGCCTCGCCCTGGAACTCCTTGTCGAGCCCGGCCATGATGCGCAGGATCGTCGACTTGCCCGAGCCGTTGGGGCCGAGAATGCCGATCTTGGCATCCGGATAGAAGGACAGGTGAACGTTATCGAGCACCTTCTTGGTGCCGTAGGCCTTCGACAGGCCGGACATGTGATAGATGAACTGGCGAGCCACGCGCGCTTTCCCTGGAAACTGAAGTGTCAAGGTGGATGGGGGTTGGGCGCTATGTAGGCGATGAAGCGTCGAACGGCAATCGCTTTCGGCGCGAAACGCGCCAATCCGCGCGGATTCGCCGGTTTGCGGCGCCCAAATTCACTCAGGGCTTTTTCGCCGCTCTCGCGATCGTGCGAAATCAGAGCTTAACCATTCGCCTTCAAAACGATGTTAGGTTGGGAAATCGCGGTCATGCTGCGGTTTCGGGGAAGGATCGGATCGACGACGTGCTGAACGGTGCCCTGCTCCTTGCCGAAGCGGTTCTCTATTTCGGCGCCATGGTCACGCTTTTCCGTTTCCGGCGCCGCATCGGGCTTGGCGTGTTCATCTGCGCGCTCGGCGTCATGCACTTCCTCGAAACCTACCTTGCCAGCGTCTTCTATGTCGCGCTGCCGTTCGGGCTGGTGTCGCCGGGCTCCGCCGTGCTCTTCTCCGGCAAGCTCGTCATGCTGCTTCTGCTCTACATGAAGGAGGATGCGGCGACGGTTCGCCAGCCGATCTACGGCCTGCTGCTTGGCAACGCCGTGATGATAGGGCTGGTGCTGGTCCTGCGCCTGCACGCGATCGCTCCACTTCCAAGCGGCAAGCTTCCCGATATCGCCTTCATCGACGAGATGGGTTGGCTGATGGTCTGGGGCACCTCGCTGCTCTTCGTCGACTCCATCCTGATCATCTTGCTCTACGAGAAGCTCGGCAGCTATCTGCGCGCTAGGCCATTCATGCGCATCCTCGCATCGGTCGCCTGCGTGCTCACCTTCGATCAGGCCGGCTTCTTCACCGCGCTGCATTTCGTCGCCGGCGCGCCGCTCGAGGTCTTCTTCGGCGGCTGGTTCGCCAAGATGGGCGCCGCGCTTGCCTATAGCGGCATGCTCGTCGCCTATCTGAAATGGGTCGAAGACCACGATGTCGCCGTGCCGCGCGGCCTCTCCGACATTTTCGACGCCCTCACCTATCGCGAACGCTACGAAGCGCTGATCAAATATGTCGGCCGCGACGGCCTCACCGGCCTGCTGCATCGCGGCAGTTTCGATGCCGACGGCGAGTCCGCGGTGTCGTCCGCCATCAGGATCGGCAAGCCGCTCAGCCTGCTCATCGTCGACGTCGACCATTTCAAGTCGATCAACGACAGCTTCGGTCATGCCGAGGGCGACAAGGTGCTGAAATCGATGGCTGCCCTGCTGGCCGAGACCGTCGGCGGCAACGATCAGGTGTTCCGCATCGGCGGCGAGGAATTCGCCGTGCTGACGCAACAGTCGCACGCGCCGGCCAGGCTGCTCGGCGAGACTATCAGGAACGCCACGAAGACCTCGGCGCATACCGGCCGCTACAACATCACCGTGAGTGCCGGCGTCTCCACCGTCAGCGAGACGACGCGCTGTCTTGCCGACATTTTCGCGCTGGCCGACCAGCGCCTCTACAAGGCGAAGTTGAGCGGCCGCGACCGCGTCGTCGGCGAACCTGGCAGCGAGGCTATCATCCTGCAGACGGCCTCCCGATCAGCCTGACAAAGAACGGGCTGACCAAAATTCTCGCCTATTGAAAACCGATCGCGTCGACCGTGCCCTTCGGGCAACCGGCCTTGGCTGTCGGCGCCGACGCCATCAGGAGATCGGCCAGCTTGCTGTCCGGGCCGATCGGGCCGGACAGGCCGAGCGTGATCTCGCCGATCATACGCCTGCCGCTCGACGGGTCGACCAGACAGGACACGCGTACGCGATCCCCGGCGCCGGGACCGAAAGCCTGGTTGAAGGCGCCGCGGATCGCATCCGACGTCAGCTGCTTACCGATGTTCTTGTTGAACAGATCGCGCACCGCCGAGGCGTTCACCGCCCGCATCAGGTTCAGCGCGTCTGAGAAATAGTCCTGCTGGTTCTTGCCGTAGCAGGTGCCGTGCTTGATCCATTCGTGGCGCTCGAGCCTGGATGCCGTGCCCGGCATCACCTGGTCGAGCTCGGCACGCGTCTTTGCGTCGAGATCGACCGGCGGCAGGTCTCCCCAATGCGCCGGATTGTCATTGGCCTTGTCGTTCGCCGAGACCTGGCAGTAGAAATTGCCGTTCGGCTGCGGCCACAGCCCATGCAGCGTGAAGTGCGAGGCATCGAACTCGCTCGGGCTCTGTGCCTTGCATTCGGGCTTGCTCGCCTTGGTCTCGCAGAAAGCCGGCTGCCAGCTCAGCGCAAAGACATATTCGGGTTTTCCCGAGGCTGACGGCGACGGTTTGGCCTGGCCAGCAGGCGCCGGGGTCATCTGCGCGCTGCCGCCGTTGACGTGGCCGCAGCTGATCTTCACCCAGCGCCGCTCTGGGTCGGCGCCCGGCACCTGGATAAGGTAGTGCGTGGGCTCGTCCTTGTTGCCGGCAAGAAGGTCGTAGCTTTTGCCGGCTTCGGTCGAGATGTTGCCGGGGTTCTTGCCGCTCTTGATAGCCTGCGTCGCCGGGCAGGCGTTGTCGGCAACGAACGTGCCGCTCATCTTCACGTCGGCATGCGCCACCCCGGCGCCGGCCAGAGCCAGCACCATCGAACCCCATAATGCCCAAACCCGCATCCCGCTCTCCCGGCGATCATTGAACCGTATTGGATACGTCACACTAGAACAGTCGACGTGTCAGAATTGCGATCTTTTTCGCCGCTCGAAAAAACAATCCCCAGCTGAGCGCTTCCCATTGGCATGTTCGCAAGCGCGCTCATCCTCTTGACGCCGGCAAACGCCGCGCCCAACAGTCGCCGAGGGAGCGACACATGCCATTCGACAGAAAGACCAAGCTCGCCTCACCGACCGGGGCCGACCTCAACCTCTATGTGAAACACGCGGAGGCGAAGCCACGCGCCGTGGTCCAGATCAACCATGGACTGGCCGAGCACGCGGCGCGTTATGCCCGCTTTGCCGATTATCTCGCGCCGCGCGGATTCCACGTCTATGCCCATGATCATCGCGGCCATGGCGCGACAAAGGCGCCCGACGCGCCGCTCGGCAAATTCGCCGACAGCGACGGCATCGCCAAGGTGATCGCCGACGTCGGCGCCGTTCACGACCTGATCGCGGCCGAGCATCCGGGCTTGCCGGTGATCGCCTTTGGACATTCGCTGGGCGCCTCGGTGGCGCTGAATTTTGTCCTGCGCCATTCCGGGCGTGTCCATGCCGCCGCGATCTGGAACGGCAATTTCTCGCAAGGCCGGCTCGGGCAACTTGCGCTTGGCATTCTAGGCTGGGAGCGGATGCGGCTCGGCTCCGACGTGCCGTCGCGGCTTCTGCCCAAGCTCACCTTCCAGGCTTGGGGCAAGGCGGTGCCCAATCACCGGACCCTGTTCGACTGGCTGTCGCGCGACCCGGTCGAGGTCGACAAATATATCGCCGACCCGCTCTGCGGCTGGGATGCGTCGGTCTCGATGTGGCGCGATGTGGTCGACATGGCGCTTCACGCCGGCAAGGACCAGAGCTTTGCCGGCGTCCGGCGCGATCTTCCCATCAACCTTGTCGGTGGCAAGAAGGACCCTGCGTCGGACTACGGCAAGGCGGTCCATCACCTGGCAACTCGCATGCAGGCAATGGGCTTTTCGAATCTGGTTTCAAGGGTTTACCCGCAAACCCGCCATGAAAGCCTGAACGAGATCAATCGCGATGCCGTCATGAATGATTTCGTCACTTGGGCCGACAGCGTGCTCAAATCCTGACCTGGCGTGGCCCACTGCAAGGGCCGTGACAGGTGCGGCTGCTGTTGATAGAGCCTGCGTTTCCGACCCGATTACGGTGATCCATGGCCGAACCTCCGCTGAAAGGCATCCGCGTTATCGAACTCGCCCGCATCCTGGCCGGTCCCTGGGCCGGGCAGTTGCTTGCCGATCTCGGCGCCGACGTCATCAAGGTCGAGAGCCCCGATGGCGGCGACGATACGCGCAAATGGGGTCCGCCCTTCGTCATGAGCCATGACGGCGAGAACCTGTCGGCCGCCTATTACCACTCCTGCAATCGCGGCAAGCGTTCCATCGCCGTCGATTTCTCCAAGCCCGACGGTGCCGAGACGCTGCGCAAGCTGGTCGCCACCGCCGACGTGCTGATCGAGAATTTCAAGCTCGGCGGCCTGAAGAAATACGGCCTCGACTACGAGAGCCTGAAGGCGATCAATCCGCGCCTCGTATATTGCTCGATCACCGGCTTTGGTCAGGACGGTCCCTACGCGCCGCGCGCCGGCTACGATTTCATCATCCAGGCCATGGCCGGCATGATGTCGATCACCGGCGAGCCCGGCCGCGAGCCGCAGAAGGCCGGCGTCGCCATCTCGGATCTCTTCACCGGCCTCTATTCGGTGATCGCCATCCAGGCAGCACTGCGCCACGCCGAAAAGACCGGTGAGGGCCAGCATATCGACATGGCGCTCTTCGACAGCCAGATCTCGGCGCTCGGCAACCAGAACCTCAACTATCTGATTTCCGGCAAGTCGCCGGTGCAGATGGGCAATGCGCATATGAACATCGCCCCTTACGAGGTGCTGCCGGTCAGGGACGGCCACATCATCCTGGCGGTCGGCAATGACGGCCAGTTCGGCAAGTTCTGCGCCGTAGTCGGCCTGACCGATCTGCCCGCCAATCCGGATTTCGCCACCAACCCTGCCCGCGTCGCCAACCGGGTGAAGCTGCGCGAACTGATTATCGCGACGCTGAGCACCTGGGACCGCGATCCGCTGTTGGCGAAGCTCGAGGCTGCCGGTGTGCCGGCAAGCCCGATCAACACCATTGGCCAGATGTTCGACGACCCACAGACCATCGCGCGCGGCATGCGGCTCGATCTCGACGACGGCCACGGCAATCGCCTGCCTTCGGTGCGCGCGCCGATGGTGATGTCGGGCACGCCGCTCGTCTATGAACGACCCTCGCCGCGCCTTGGCGAACACACGCAAGAAATCCTTGCCGAACTGGAGAGAGCAGCAAAATGAAAACCGGCGGACAACTGATCGTCGAGGCGCTCGAAGCGAACGGCACCGACCGCATCTTCTGTGTTCCGGGCGAATCCTATCTCGCCGTCCTCGACGCGCTGCATGACTCTTCGATCCGCACCATCGTCTGCCGCCAGGAAGGCGGTGCCGCGATGATGGCCGACTGCCAGGGAAGGCTGACCGGCAAGCCCGGTATCTGCTTCGTCACCCGCGGCCCCGGGGCCACCAACGCTTCGGCCGGCGTCCATATCGCGATGCAGGATTCGGTGCCGATGATCCTGTTCATCGGCCAGGTCGCCAGCCACGCCAAGGAGCGCGAGGCCTTCCAGGAGGTCGATTACAAGCGCTTCTTCGGCGACATTGCCAAATGGGTGGTCGAGATCGACGATGCCGCGCGCATTCCGGAATTCGTGACCCGCGCCTTCGCCGTGGCGACTTCCGGCCGTCCCGGCCCGGTGGTCATCTCGCTGCCGGAGGACATGCTGACCGACGAGGTCGAGGCGCCGGAAGCGCTCCCGCACACGCCGGTCGAGACGCGTCCCGGTGAAGCCGAGCTAGACGCGCTGGAGATGTTGCTGAGCAATGCCAAGCGTCCCTTCGTCATCCTCGGCGGCACGCGCTGGAACGAGGAAGCGGTGGCGCATATGCGCCAGATCGCCGAGACCTGGTCACTGCCGGTCGGCTGCTCCTTCCGGCGCCAGATGCTTTTCGACCATCTGCATCCGAATTACGCCGGCGATGTCGGCATCGGCATCAATCCCAAGCTGGGGGAGCGGATCAAGCAGGCCGACGTCGTGCTTTTGATCGGCGGCCGCCTGGGCGAGATGCCGTCTTCCGACTACACGCTGCTGAAGAGCCCCTACCCCGATCAGGCACTGGTGCATGTCCATGCCGATGCCGGCGAGCTCGGCCGCGTCTACCGGCCGACGATAGCGATTAACGCGTCGCCCGCCGCTTTTGTCGAGGCTTTCGCCAGGCGCAAGCCAACGGCCAAGCCTGCCTGGGCGGCCGAGACGGAAAAGGCGCACGCCGCCTATCTCGAATGGTCGACGCCGCCGCAGACCGGCCCGGGCGCCGTCCAGATGGGCCCGATCATGGACTACCTCGGAAAGGTTCTGCCGGAAGATGCCATCCTCACCAATGGCGCCGGCAATTATGCCACCTGGGTGCATCGCTTCTACCGCTCGCGCCGCTTCGGCACGCAGGCGGCGCCCACGTCCGGCTCGATGGGCTACGGGACGCCGGCCGCGGTCGCCGCCAAGTCGCTGTTCCCGGATCGCACCGTGGTGGCCTTCGCCGGCGACGGCTGCTTCCTGATGAACGGCCAGGAGTTCGCGACGGCTGTCCAGTATGATCTGCCGATCGTCGTGATCGTCGTCAACAACGGCATCTACGGCACGATCCGCATGCATCAGGAACGGGAATATCCAAGCCGCGTCGTCGCCACCACCCTCAAGAACCCTGACTTTGCGGCGCTCGCTCGCGCCTATGGCGGCCATGGCGAGACAGTGGAAAAAACCGCCGACTTCGCGCCGGCCTTCGAACGCGCGCGCGCCAGCGGCAAGCCGGCGATCGTCGAGATCAAGCTTGACCCCGAAGCGATCACGCCGACCCGCACGCTGACGCAGATCCGCGATAAGAGCTGAGCGCCGACAGGGCATAGGCCGAGTTCCTTCGCGCCCCCTCTGTCCTGCCGGACATGTCCCCCAGTTGGGGGGAGATTGGAGGTCACGCCGGCTTTCGCCAATCAGCAGCGTTGCAGGAACAGCGAGGCGACGGAACTGCTAATCTTCCCCTTGTTGTGGGGGAGATGTCCGGCAGGACAGAGGGGGGCGCTGTCCCGCCGACGTCCGAATTGATCGTGATCCTATCGGGCGCTACATCGCCTTCTCGATCTGGCCGCGGATCTCGCCGTCCTTGTTCTTGGCGGTGTGGACGTTGACGTAGTATTTGCCGGCTTCCAGATCGGCTGCCTGCGCGTCGGTCAACGTCGCCGATCCCTTGATCGGGCTCTTCAGCTTCTTGAACGGGATGACCGGGTCCGCGTTTGCGCCCATATCCGCCGGGCCGTGGATGTGGGCGGCCACGGCAGGCCCGCTAAGGCCGGAATATTTGACGTTCCAGCTGAGCTTCTTGCTTGTGGTGTCGAAGGTAAGTGTGGCGGTTCCCTTGCCCTTGGTGGTGACGGGCGGGCTCTGCTGACTGCCGTCGAGCGTCGCCTTGTACTTCACCATCTCGGCCATGGCCGGCGATGCAAGAAGGAAAGCGGTCGAAACGGCCAAGGCCGAAAGCATCGGCACGGATAGGATGCGCATGAAGAACCTCCGTTGATTGCAGCATCCTTCGCGGCTCCCCGGCGCGCGGATGCGCCAATCAACGGCTGAGCGGCCCGATGTATCCCGGCACACACAGTTATTTTACCTCAGGGCCACGAAAAAAGGGGCGGTCGCCCGCCCCTTTCCAACTTCCGCGCCAGAGCGGACCTTACTTGATCGCCTTGTCGGTGATCGCGGTCGTGTAGGCGCCGCTCGCCTCCTTGCTGATGATCTTCTGGTCCAGCAGCGCCTTGGCGGTGCGCTCGTAAGCGGCCGGGATCAGCTTGCCGTCGGCATTGTCGACCAGCTTGGCCACTTCCTTCATCATGAACTTCTGGTGGTTCTCATCCTGGCCGCCGGCGTCCACGACGATCTCGGCCGCCTCGTCGGTGTTCTCCGTGGCGTATTTCCAGCCCTTCATCGAGGCGCGCACGAAGCGCACCATCTTGTCCTCGAAGGCCGGATCCTTGAGCTTGTCCTCGAGCGTGTAGAGCCCGTCCTCCAGAAGGTCGTTGCCCATGGCGGAGTAGTTGAACACGACCAGGTCTTCCGGCTTGTAGCCCGCGTCCAGCACCTGGCCGTATTCATTATAGGTCATCACCGAGATGCAGTCGGCCTGCTTCTGGATCAGCGGCTGCACGTCAAAACTCTGCTTGAGCACGGTCACGCCGTCCGGGCCGCCATCGGTCTTGAGGCCGATCTTGTTCATCCAGGCGTAGAACGGATATTCGTTGCCGAAGAACCAGACGCCGAGCGTGTGGCCCTTGAAGTCGGCTTCCGTCTTGATCGGGCCGTTCTTGGGGCAGACCAGCTCCATGCCGGCCTTCTTGAACGGCTGGGCGATGTTGACGAGCATCACGCCTTTGTCGCGGGCCGCGAGCGCGCCGCCCATCCAGTCGACGATGACGTCGGCGCCGCCGCCGGCGATCACCTGCTCGGGCGCAATGTCCGGGCCGCCCGGCTTGATGTCGACGTCGAGGCCTTCGGCGTCATAGAAGCCCTTGGCCTTGGCGACATAATAGCCGGCGAACTGGGCCTGCGTGACCCATTTCAGTTGCAGTGTCACCTTGTCGGCGGCCATCGCCTGGAAGGCGGCCAGCGACATGGCGCCGGCCAGAGCAGAAATCAGCAGTCTTTTCATCTTATTACCCTCTGAAGTTAGCACCCAAACCCACCGCCCCTATCCACCTCGGACAGAGGGATGCCAAAACGTGACGGCTCTCTCGACGAGAGCGACCACGCCATAAAAGACCGAACCCGCCAGTGCTGCAACTGCGATTTCGGCCCACACCATGTCGATGTTCATCCGCCCGACTTCCGTCGAGATGCGAAATCCCATGCCGACCACCGGCGTTCCGAAGAACTCGGCGACGATGGCGCCGATCAGGGCCAGCGTCGAGTTGATCTTCAGCGCGTTGAAGATGAACGGCATGGCCGCCGGCAGCCTGAGCTTGAGCAAGGTCGGCCAATAGCCCGATGCATAAGTGCGCATCAGGTCGCGCTCCATATGCCCGGACGCGGCAAGGCCCGCCACCGTATTCACCAGCATCGGGAAGAAAGTCATGATGATGACGACCGCGGCCTTGGACGGCCAATCGAAGCCAAACCACATGACCATGATCGGCGCCACGCCGATGATCGGCAGCGCCGAAACCATATTGCCGATCGGCAGCAGGCCGCGCCGCAGGAACGGCACACGGTCGGCGAGGATAGCGACGGTGAAGCCGGCGAGATTGCCGACGACATAGCCGATGAGCACCGCCTTGAAGATCGTCTGCCGCACGTCCGATCCCAGGATCGGCAGTGAGTTGGCAATACGCGCGCCGATGGCGCTCGGCGGCGGCAAAAGAATGAAGGGGATGCCGGCGCCGCGCGTCACCGCCTCCCAGATGATCAGGATCCAGGCGCCGAAGATCGCCGGGATGATCAGGCGCAGCGCGTTCCTTGCGACGCTCCCGCTCGGACGCAACCAGGCGAGCAAGGCAACGCAGCGCCAGGCAAGCAGCCAGGCAGCGGCAAGCAGCAGGAAATAGGGCGCCAGCGCCGTGCCCTCGAAACCGGCTATGCCTTTGACCAAGAGCCAGGCTGCGGCATGGGCGCCGACGAAGAGCACGATGGCCTCAACGACCGGCGTCAGCCTTAAGGTCGAGACCAGCGCCGCAATGAGCAGCAGCCCGATGATCAGCCCCTTGGCGCCCATATAGGGATAGGCCAGCGTTGCGGCCGGCTCCGCCAGCGCGGCTGCCTCCGGCTTCGTCATTGCGCCAAGCGCAACAGCGATGAGACAAAGCAGGATTGCCAGCACCGATTGCCATGATGGCTTCAGCCAATTCATGCCGGCCTCCCGCCCATGGCGCGGTCGACCAGGCGTCCGGCGATGCCCACGACCATCACCAGCAGCGCCGCGACGACGGACCCCGCGACCAGCGCCGACCAGATATCAATGGTCTGGCTGTAATAGGCGCCCGCAAGCAGCTTCGCGCCGATGCCGGCGACCGCACCCGTCGGCAATTCGCCGACGATGGCGCCGACCAGGCTCGCCGCCACCGCCACCTTCATCGAGGTGAACAGGAACGGCACCGAAGCCGGCACCCTGAGCTTCCAGAAGGTCTGCGAGGCGCTGGCATTATACGTATGCATCAGGTCGAGATGCATGATCTCGGGTGAGCGCAGGCCCTTCACCATGCCGACGGCGACCGGAAAGAACGACAGATAGGTCGAGATCAGCGCCTTGGGGATCAGGCCGGTGATGCCGATCGCGGCCAGCACCACGATGATCATCGGCGCCACCGCCAGGATCGGAATGGTCTGCGAAGCAATGATCCACGGCATCAGGCTGCGGTCGAGCGTCGCCACATGCACGATGCCCACCGCAATCAGGATGCCGAGAGCGGTGCCGAAAGCAAAGCCGAGCAGCGTCGACGACAGCGTCACCCAGGCGTTGTAGACCAGGCTGCGGTTCGAGGTGACGGACCGCAGGAAGGTGTTTTGGAAGAAATTCACCGCCACCTGATGCGGCGCCGGTAGCGTCGGCTTCGGCTGCGACAGCGTCTTGCCGATGAACTCGACGATACCCGGCGTCTCATTGGCACGGCGGTCGAGATCGCGCTGGAACGGCGCGTTGAGGATGACGGCGAAGACATACCAGAGCACCACCACGCCGGCGAGGATGCTGGTGACGGGGACGATCTTGGAGCGGAAGGAGTCCATCTAGCGCCGCCCTTCTCCTCTCCCCCACGGGGAGAGGGTGGCCGGAGCAAAGCGAAGGCCGGGCACGTTCGACTGGAGTGCTGCGGCGCTGGTATTTTTCGTCATCCTAGGGCGGAGCAAGGAGCGAAGCGACGCGGCGCAGACCCTAGGATCCATTCCGTTACTTCTGAGCTCCGCAACGTTCCAGAATACAGTTCCCTGCGCCGCGCTCTGCTCGTCGGGTATTCTGAGCCGCTTACGCCCTTCGACCAGGGTCACGGAATGGATCCTAGGGTCTGCGCTCCGGTTCGCGTCGCTACGCCCTAGGATGACGAAATCGCGATGGCCGGCTTCCTTAACACGCGGGGTGGCGCGCCTGCTCCGCCCTAGGATGACGAAGGCGCGAGTGGCCGGCCCCTCACCCGGCCGCTGCGCCGCCACCCTCTCCCCGGAGGGGAGAGGAGAGAGCTCATCCTCCCGCCCCTCAATCATCATAGCTGTGCCCTGCCCTCAAGCCATCCCGCACCCGCGCGGCGATCGCCAGGAATTCAGGCGTCTCGCGGATGTCGAGCGGCCGCTCTCTCGGCAGCGTCGATTCGATGATGTCGGTGACGCGGCCGGGCCGCGGCGACATCACGACAATGCGCGTCGACAGATAGACCGCCTCGGGTATCGAATGGGTGACGAAGCAGATCGTCTTGTTGGTCCGCGCCCAGAGATCGAGGAGCTGCTCGTTCAGATGGTCGCGCACGATCTCGTCAAGCGCGCCGAACGGCTCGTCCATCAAGAGCAGATCCGCATCGAAGGCGAGAGCGCGCGCGATCGAGGCGCGCTGCTGCATGCCGCCGGAAAGCTGCCAGGGGTATTTCTTCTCGAAGCCGGAAAGGTTGACCAACTCCATCGTGCGCTTGATGCGCTCGGCCTGCTCGACCTGGCTGAGGCCGATGATCTCCAACGGCAGCGCCACGTTGCGCTCGATCGTGCGCCACGGGAACAAGGCCGCCGCCTGGAAGACATAGCCATAGGCGCGTTTCTCGCGCGCCTGCTCCGGCGTCATGCCGTTGACGGAGATCGCCCCGGCGGTCGCCTTCTCGAGATCGGCGATGACGCGCAGCAAGGTGGTCTTGCCGCAGCCGGACGGGCCGATGAAAGAGACGAATTCGCCCTTGCCGATGGTCAGATCGACATTGGACAGCGCCTGCACCGGACCGTCATTGGTCTGGAAGGTGAGGCCGAGCTTGCTTGCCGAGACGACGGCTGGCGGCTGTTCGGTCATTGGCTGCAGCCTGCCTTTCGCAGCCGCTGCCGCACCGTCCGCAATCCGGTTGATTTTATGATAGCGTTGCTTTCCACTCGTCCTGTCCCACCCGATCGACGCCGCCCGGAGCCTTGCTGATGTCGCCTAAACCCACCTGTCGTCTCGTTCGCCCCGAAAGCACCTATCAGGGCAAGCAGGGGCTGAGCTATTTCGCCGGCATCGCCGCCGAAACCGTCGGCTCCTCCGGCATCTGCATGCATCTTCTCACCATGCCGCCCGGCGCGCGCGCCAAGGCGCATATGCATGAAAGCCACGAGACGGCGATCTACGTGCTCTCCGGCGAAGTCCACACCTGGTACGGCGACCGGCTCGAGCACCACACCGTCGTCAAGGCCGGCGACCTCTTCTACATTCCGGCGGGCGTGCCGCATCTGCCCGCCAATCTGAGCGGGGCGCCCTCCTCCGCGGTCATCGCCCGCACCGATCCCAATGAACAGGAAAGCGTCGTGCTGCTGCCGGAGCTGGATGGCCTCGTCGCTTGACCCTGACGGGATGACCGTCATTTGCATCGCGCGACTTCGCCCATCACATTGCCGCCTTCGTCAGCCACGACCAGCTTCTTCGCATTCTTCGCGCTGCGCTTGATGGTGAACCTGGTCGGCTGTCCCTCTTCGCCTTCAGCCTCGCATTTTGCCGTCACCACCAGCGATCCATCGGCCTGCGCTTGGCGGTCGCTGAAGGTGCAGGCGCTGGCCGCCGTGATCAGTTCCTTGTCGGTCAAAAGCAGCATCTTGTCGGCAGCGACCTGCTGGCCGTTCCGGTTGATGCAGCCATATTTGTCGCCATAGGGCTTGCTGAGGTCGATGCCGGCGGCAAGAGCCTGGCCGTCGGCAAGTATCACGGCCGCCGTGATCGCAAGATGAAGAGCCCGCATGGTCAGACCCCGGTGGCCGGAATGCCGGTTCGCTCGACCTTGCGCGGCGCGGAAATCTCCTTCCAGGTCGACAGCGCCCGGTTGACCGCGGCGTTCGGCTCGCGGGCGACGAACTCGCCATGGCCGGTCTTGGCCTTCACCTCCGCTTCCTCGATCGACAGCTCGCCGCGCGAGAAGACGAAGCGCGGCAGACCGGTCACCTCGACGCCTTCGAAGACGTTGTAGTCGATCACCGACTGCTGGTTCTTGGCCGAGATCGTCTTCTTGCGCTTCGGATCCCACACGACGATGTCGGCGTCGGCGCCTTCGACGATCGCGCCCTTCTTCGGATACATGTTGAGGATCTTGGCGATGTTGGTCGAGGTCACCGCGACGAACTCGTTCATCGTCAACCGCCCGGTGTTGACGCCTCTCGTCCATAGAACCGGCAAGCGGTCCTCGAGCCCGCCGGTGCCGTTCGGGATCTTGGTGAAGTCGCCGATGCCGTTGCGCTTTTGGCTGGTGGTGAAAGAGCAGTGATCGGTCGCCACGACCTGCAGCGAGCCGGCCTGCAAGCCGGCCCACAGCGAATCCTGGTGCCACTTGCTGCGGAAAGGCGGGCTCATCACCCGGCGCGCCGCATGGTCCCAGTCCTTGTTGAAATACTCGGTCTCGTCGAGCGTCAGATGCTGGATCAATGGCTCGCCGAACACCCGCATGCCCTTCTGCCGGGCGCGGCGGATCGCCTCGTGGCTCTGCTCGCAGGAGACATGCACGACATAGAGCGGCACGCCCGCCATGTCGGCGATCATGATGGCGCGGTTTGTCGCCTCGCCCTCCACTTCCGGCGGCCGCGAATAGGCATGTCCCTCCGGACCATTGTTGCCGGCGGCCAAAAGCTTCTGCGAGAGCGCTGCGACCACGTCACCATTCTCGGCATGGACCAGCGGCAGCGCGCCGAGATCGGCGCAACGCTGGAACGACGAGTACATCTCGTCGTCGTCGACCATCAGCGCGCCCTTATAGGCCATGAAATGCTTGAACGAGGTGATGCCCCGGTCGACGACTTGAGCCATCTCGTCGAACACCTGCTTGCCCCACCAGGTGATCGCCATGTGAAAGGAATAGTCGCAGGAGGCTTTCGAGGTCTTGTTGTCCCACATCTGCAGGGCTTCCAGCAGCGACTGCTGCGGCGCCGGTAGGCAGAAATCGACCACCATGGTCGTGCCGCCGGAGAGCGCCGCGCGCGTGCCGGATTCGAAATCGTCGGCCGAATAAGTGCCCATGAAGGGCATTTCGAGATGGGTGTGCGGATCGATGCCGCCCGGCATGACATAGCACCCCGTGGCGTCGAACTCATGGTCGCCGTGCAGGTTGGAGCCGATGGCGACGATCTTGCCATGCTGCATCAGCACGTCGGCCTTCCAGGTACGGTCGGCGGTAACGATGGTGCCGTTCCGGATGACTTTGGTCATATCTGTTCCCCTGTTCTTTCGCGCTTCTTTGCGAGCGGCGTTGCGAGGTGACTGGTCTAGGCGATCATTCAACGATTCCAGCTGTCTCGACCACCGCATGGAACAGCACATCGGCGCCCGCCGCCGCCCATTCCTTGGAGATCTCCTCGGCCTCGTTGTGGCTGAGGCCGCCGACGCAGGGGCACATGACCATGGTCGCCGGTGCCACCTTGGCCGCCCAGCAGGCGTCGTGGCCGGCGCCGGAGATGATATTCATATGGCTGTAACCGAGCTTTTCGGCCGCTGTGCGCACGCGGCCGACCAGCGTCGGATCGAAGGTCACCGGGTCGAAATGGCCGACCGCCTCGACCGAGCATTTCACGCCAAGCGCCTCGCAGATCTTCGGCGCTTCCTTTTCGATGCGGGCGCGCATGCCGTCGAGCTTGGCCTGGTCCGGCGAGCGGATGTCGACGGTGAAGACCACCGTGCCTGGCAGGACGTTCCGGGAATTGGGCGAGAACTTCACTTGGCCCACCCCGCCGACGGCGCCGGGCTGGTTCTCCATGGCGACCGTCTGCACCATCTCCAGGATGCGCGCCATGGCAAGGCCTGCATTGACGCGCATGTTCATCGGCGTCGAGCCGGTATGCGCTTCCCTGCCGGTCAGCGTGAACTCCAGCCACCACAGGCCCTGGCAGTGGGTCACCACGCCGATTTGCTTGTTCTCGGCTTCGAGGATCGGGCCCTGCTCGATATGGTATTCGAAATAGGCGTGCATCTTGCGCGCGCCGACCGTCTCGTCGCCCACCCAGCCGATCCGCTTCAGCTCGTCGCCGAAGGTCAGGCCGTCGAGATCCTTGCGGGCATAGGCATATTCCTGGGTGTGCACGCCGGCGAACACGCCCGAGGCGAGCATCGCCGGCGCGAAACGAGCGCCCTCCTCGTTCGTCCAGTTGGTGACGACGATCGGATGTCTGGTCTTGATGCCGAGATCGTTGAGCGAGCGCACCACCTCCAGGCCGGAAAGTACGCCGAGCACGCCGTCATATTTGCCGCCGGTCGGCTGGGTGTCGAGATGGGAGCCGACATAGACCGGCAGCGCGTCCGGATCGGTGCCGGCCCGCGTCATGAACATGGTGCCCATCTGATCCACGCCCATGGTGAGCCCGGCCTCATCGCACCAGGACTTGAACAGCTCGCGGCCTTGCTTGTCGGAATCGGTCAGTGTCTGACGATTGTTGCCGCCGGCAATGCCGGGGCCGATCTTCGCCATCTCCATGATGGAATCCCACAAGCGGTCTGAATTCACTCGCAGATTTTCACCAGGTGCGGCCATTTGCGGTTCCCATTTTCACCAGGGGTCTTGTCGCCCCTTGAGTGGTTTGCATCCTGACCGTATGGTCAGCTTTCAGACTACACAAGCTGACCAAGCGGTCAACGAGAATCTTGGGGGAGACATGAGCGAATCCACCCGTCCCATGCGGCGACAGGACATAAGGCGGGAGAATGAAAAAGCAATTCTGCTCGCCGCCGAAAAGGTGTTTGCGGAAGCCGGGTTCGGCGGCGCCACGATGCAGCTGATCGCCGATCTGGCGGGACTGCCAAAGGCAAATCTCCACTACTATTTCGCCACCAAGGAAGAGCTCTACCGGTCCGTCGTCCAGAACATTTTCGAGATCTGGCTGCAGGCGGCCAATTGCTTCGACGCGGCGCGCGGCCCGGTAGACGGCATCAGCGCCTACATCGACGCCAAGATGGAAATATCGCGTCGCCACCCGGACGGCTCGAAGGTCTGGGCCTCGGAAGTCATGCACGGCGCGCCCGTGCTTCAGGACTATATGGAATCGACGCTGCGCGAATGGACCGACGGTCGCGTCGAGATCATCAGGCGCTGGATCGAGGAGGGCAAGATGGACCCGGTCGACCCGCGTCATCTGCTTTACATGCTCTGGGCCACGACCCAGCATTACGCCGATTTCGGCCACCAGATCGAGACGCTGAACGGCGGCAAGTCGCTCTCCGACCGGCAATGGCGGGAAGCCAAGGAAAACATCAAACGGGTGATCCTGACCGGCATTGGCGCGCAGCCGGCCTGAATCGCACCGAAGGTCGGCGCTGCGGCGTCGACCTCAGCCGGCGGCTTCGCGGACACCCTCCCTCCACGGCAGAGTGTCCGCTCCGGCTTGTCAGTCGATCGACCTCAGCACCTCACGCACATGGTCGATGAGTTCGTTGATCTGGCCCTTGGTGATGATCAGCGGCGGCGACAGCGCGATGATGTCGCCGGTGGTGCGGATCAGCGCGCCGCGTTCGAACGCCTTGACGAAGGCCGAGAAGGCCCGCTTGGTCGGGCTGCCGGCGATCGGCGCCAGCTCGATCGCGCCGATCAGGCCGATGTTGCGGATGTCGATGACATGCGGCTCGCCCTTGAGCGAATGTAGCGCGTCCTCCCAGTAAGGCGCCAGTTCCTCGCCGCGGGTCAGCAGGCCCTCTTCCTTGTAGGTGTCCAGCGTGCCGAGCGCCGCGGCGCAGGCGATCGGGTTGCCCGAATAGGTGTAGCCGTGGAAGAACTCGATCAGGTGCTCCGGGCCGGTCATGAAGGCGTCGTGGATCTCCTTCTTGACGAACACCGCGCCCATCGGGATAACGCCGTTGGAGACGCCCTTGGCGGTGGTCATGATGTCCGGCGTGACCCCGAAATAGTCCGCCGCGAACGGCGCGCCGAGGCGGCCGAAGCCGGTGATCACTTCATCGAAAATCAACAATATGCCGTGCTTCGTGCAGATTTCCCGAAGTTTCTGCAGATAGCCCTTCGGCGGCAGGATGACGCCGGTGGAGCCGGCGACCGGCTCGACGATGACGGCCGCGATGGTCGAAGCGTCATGCAGCGCGATGAGCCGCTCGAGATCGTTCGCGAGCTCCGCGCCATGTTCCGGAACGCCCTTCGAGAAGGCGTTCTTCTCCGGCAGATGCGTGTGCGGCAGGTGGTCGACGCCGCCGAGCAGCGTGCCGAACATCTTGCGGTTGGAGACGATGCCGCCGACCGAGATGCCGCCGAAATTGACGCCGTGATAGCCGCGCTCGCGGCCGATCAGGCGGGTGCGCGAGCCCTCGCCGCGAACGCGGTGATAGGCGATCGCCATCTTCAGCGCGGTGTCCACCGATTCCGATCCGGAATTGGTGAAGAAGACATGGTCCATGCCCTTGGGCGCGATATCGACCAGACGGTTCGCCAGCTCGAAGACAATGGGATGGCCCATCTGGAAAGCCGGCGCGTAGTCGAGCTCGGCAGCCTGGTTCTGGATGGCCTCGGTGATCTTCGGCCGGCAGTGGCCGGCGTTCACGCACCATAGGCCCGCGGTACCGTCGAGCACCTTGCGGCCGTCACTGGTGGTGTAGTGCATGTCCTTGGCGGACACGAACATGCGCGGCGCCTGCTTGAACTGGCGGTTTGCCGTGAACGGCATCCAGAATGCGCTGAGATCGTTCGGCGTGACTTTCAGCCGGTTGGACATGACCAGGACTTCCCCTTGTAAGCGTGTTTCGGTGCGGCCAACGCTTGGTCTTTGCTGCGTTTTCGTGCTACGCAAATTTTTGACCGGTTGGACAAACGTTAGCACCGCCTGTCGGCGGTCAGGGGATTACTAGCGGAAATGCGGCATAAAAAGCGCGCTCCACAGCCCAAGGAAAAACTGGTCCAGACAATTGGTCCAGAGAGCCGGCGCGAAGACGGTCGGCCAGGATGACGGCGGCGATGGAAGGCTCCGCTCCCCGCCGCACCCGCATCCAGCAGGAAAAGCGCGAGCTGATCCTGGAAGCCGCGCTCGAAGTCTTCTCCGCCAACGGGTTTCGCGGCTCGACAATCGACCAGATCGCCGAAGCCGCCGGCATGTCGAAGCCCAACCTTCTCTATTACTTCCGCCGCAAGGAAGACATTCACGAGACGTTGATGCAGCGCCTGCTCGACACCTGGCTGGCGCCGCTGCGCGAGCTGGACGACATCGGCGATCCGCTGACGGAGCTCAGAAGCTATATCCGCAGGAAGCTGGAGATGGCGCGCGATTTTCCGCGCGAAAGCCGGCTGTTCGCCAACGAGATCCTGCAGGGCGCGCCGCGCATCAAGCCGATGCTGGAGGGCGAGCTGAAGACGCTGGTCGACGAGAAGGCCTCCGTCATCAAGGGCTGGATGCGCGCCGGCAAGATCGCCCGCACCGATCCCTGGCACCTGATCTTCTCGATCTGGGCGACGACGCAGCACTATGCCGATTTCGACGTTCAGGTCCGCGCCGTGCTCGGCGCCGACCGCGGCGGCGACGGCCGCTTCGAGGACGCAGCGCGGTTTCTGGAGCAGCTGTTCCTGGATGGGCTGAAGCCGAAGGGCTAGCGTCGACAAAATGGCTTAGCAGGTGGACCCGTATGTGGGGCCAACTTGTCCGCCGTGTTGTTTTTGCTGACCTTGGAGATTGGCCGCGGCGCCCATCACTTCGTCATCCACGGGCCGAGCAAGGAGCGAAGCGACGCAGCGCAGACCCGAGGATCCATTCCGTGACCTCGAAGCGACGCGACAATCCAGAATTCTGCACCGCTGGCACACACGGCAAAGGTAACGGAATGGATCCTCGGGTCTCCGCGTCCGCTTCGCTCCCGCTCCGCCCGTGGATGACGAAGTTGAGGGGCCTGCGACCTACTAACCTCACGCGCTACGACGCTCGGATGGCAGGTCGTCAAGCAGCTTCTTGAGCTTCACCACCGAGTTCTGCTCCGCCAGCGGCGTGTAGACGATCAGCCGCATGTCCGAGCCGTCGTCGATCGACAGGCTCATATGCTCGAACGTCATCGCGCCGGCGATCGGATGCCGCAGATGCTTCAGGCCGGAGAGCCGATGCACCACATCGCGCTGCGGCCACCATTCGCGGAACTCGGGGCTTGAGCGCATCATCAACTCGATCAGCCGCTCGAAATCCGGATCGCCGGTGTATTTCGCGCTTTCGGCGCGGAAAGCGGCAAGGGTCGCGCGCGCCAGCTGCTCCCAATCCACCAGCAGGTGCCGCCGGCGCGGATCGGTGAACACGCCGTGGATGATGTTGCGGGCGTCGCCCTCCAGCAGGCCGTAATCGCCGAAAATCGCGACGGCCGCATCGTTCCATGCCAGCACGTCCCAGCGCGGGCCGACGACATAGGCGGGCTGCAGGACCAAGCTCTGCAGCATGTGCAGCAGCGGCCCCTCGACCTTGCCCTGCACGATGCGGCGCCGCTCCGGCTGCTGGCGGCCGGCGAGCGTGAACAGATGCCGCTGCTCGGCGGCGTCGAGCCGCAGCGCCTGGCAGAGAGCCGACAGCACCTCGACCGAAGGCCGCACGTCCCTGCCCTGCTCCAGCCAGGTGTACCAGGTCGTGCCGACGCCGGCGATCATCGCCACTTCCTCACGCCGCAGGCCCGGCGTGCGCCGCCGCGCGCCGCAGGCGATGCCGGCGGTATCAGGCGAAAGCCGCTCGCGACGGGAACGCAGGAAGGCGCCGAGTTCGCGCCGACGATGATCTTCGGGAGAATGGGCGATGGCATCCATGCGCCTATTATAGCAGTACCGATACCAGGATAAAGTTTGAACTGTTTGCGTCCCGCGCGATGTCCCATCTTTCCATTCAGAGCAGCGCAAGGAGGCTCCGGACATGGAACTCAGGAACAAGACAATTCTCGTCACCGGCTCGACCGATGGCGTCGGCCGCGTGGTCGCCGAGCGGCTCGGCGCCGGCGGCTCCCACGTGCTGGTGCATGGCCGCGACGAAAGCCGCGGCAAGGCGACTGTGGCCGCCATAGAGGCAAAAGGTGGCAAGGCGGAATTCCTCGCCGCCGACCTCGCTTCGCTTGCCGAAGTGCGCCGCCTCGCCGAAGCGGTGCGCGCCAGGACCGATCGGCTCGACGTCCTGATCAACAATGCCGGCGTCGGCACCGGCGGCCAGGCCGCCAGCCGGCAGGTCAGCGCCGACGGCTACGAGTTGCGCTTCGCCGTCAACTATCTCGCCGGCTTCCTGCTGACGTCGGAGCTCTTGCCTTTGCTCAAAGCAAGCGCGCCGGCGCGCATCGTCAATGTCGCCTCGGCCGGCCAGCAGGCGATCGACTTCGACGACGTGATGCTGACGCATAGCTATAGCGGCGTGCGCGCATACTGCCAGAGCAAGCTGGCGCAGATCCTGTTCACCGTCGATCTGGCGGAGCAGCTCGACGGCACCGGCATCACGGTCAATGCTTTGCACCCGGCAAGCTACATGGACACAACGATGGTGCGGCAGGCCGGGGTCACGCCATGGAGCTCGGTCGAGACCGGCGCCGACGCCATTCTCAACCTGGCAACATCGCCGGCGCTCGAAGGCCGCAGCGGCCTCTATTTCGACGGCCAGCGCGAATCGCGCGCCGACCCGCAGGCCTATGACGAGAAAGCCCGCCGCCGGTTGCGCGCGCTTAGCCTCGAGCTGATCGGACAATCTTCCGCAACATCCAGGGAAAAGCATTCATGAGCGAGACCACCGAACACTGCGTCATCGTCGGCGGCTCATCCGGCATCGGCCTCGCCACGGCCAAACGGCTGGTCGGCCCCGGCATGAAAGTGACCATCACCGGCCGCAACGAGGAGAAACTCAAAGGCGCATGGAAGACGCTTGGCGGCACCGTCGGCAAGGCAGCGTTCGACGCCACCAAGCCGGACGAGGTCCGGAATTTCTTCGAGCGTCTCGGGCCGTTCGATCACCTTGTTCTCGCCGCCAGCGGCGGCAAGGGACTGGGACCGTTCGCGACGCTCGACCTCGCCGACATCGGCAGCGGCGTCGATGAAAAGATCCGGCCGCAACTCTCCTGCCTGCAGGCGGCCCTGCCGACCTTGAATAAAGCTGGATCGGTGACTTTCATCTCGGCCGTGTCGGCGCAGATCGCCGCGCCCGGCGTCGCCGGCATCGGCGCCATCAACGGCATGCTTTTGACCGTCGCGCCGATCCTGGCCGTCGAGCTGAAGCCTTTGCGTGTCAACGTCGTGGCGCCCGGCGTCATCGAAACGCCCTGGTGGGATTTTTTGCCGAATGACCAGCGGCAGGCAGTGTTTGCCGAATATGCCGGCAAGACGCCGGTCGGCCGTATCGGTCGCGCCGAGGACGTCGCCGAAGCGATCGCCTTCCTGGTTTCGAACAGCTTCATGACCGGCCAGGTGCTGACCTGCGACGGAGGCCTGCGCTTTGCTGCGTGAACAGGCGCGCGGATCTCTTATCCGCGCGCCAAGCCGTTCGATCAGGCAGCCTTGGCGGCTGGCATCGGATGGATGGCGTGGAAGGGAATGCACAGCCGGTTCCAGGTATTGATCATGCCGAGCGCGACCGAGAGCTTGACCAGTTCCTCTTCCGAGAAATGCTCGAGCGTGCGGGCGTAGAGCTCGTCCGATACGCCATTGTTCGCGATCAGCGTCACGGCTTCGGTCCAGGCAAGGGCGGCGCGCTCGCGCTCGGAAAACAGCGGCGATTCCTTCCAGGCCGCGACGAGATAGAGCCGCGTTTCGGTCTCGCCGTCGCGCCTCGCCTCACGGCTGTGCATTTCGACGCAATATGAGCAGCCATTGATCTGGGAGGCCCTGAGCTTGATCAGGTGCAGCAGGCTCACTTCCAACCCGCATTCGTCGACGGCCTTGTTGAGCGCCGACACCGCCTTCATGATTTCCGGCGCCTTGGCAAAGAACTGCAGTCTCTGTTTCATCGTCTTTTCCTTCCGGGTTTTTGGTGGGGTCAGAGGTTCAAATCTGCTTCGGTGAAGCGGATTTCTGGCGCCGCTGGTGACGCTCGACGAAGGCGCAACTCGCGGCATAGGATCGCGGATCGCCTTCGGCCGCGTAGTCCGCCACGATGTCGGACAGCTTCACTTCGGCGAGTGCCGCCCGATAAGCGCGCTCGGCCTTGAGCATCGCGGCATTGATGCCGCAAGGCTTCACATAGGCCGAGGCGTCGATCTTGACCGGGCCGCGCTGGCGGATCTCGCCGCAACGGAAGGCGGGCTCCCTGCCCTCCACTGCAAGCACAATGTCGAGCAGCGTGATGCGCTCGGCCGCCCGCGCCAGCCTGTAGCCGCCCGCCGGTCCCGGCACCGATTCCATGATGCGCGCCGCCGTGAGCTGATTGAGATGTTTCAGGAGATAGCTCGGCGACAGACCAAATTGCTCAGCCAGCGCCGCGCCCGGCATGGTGCTGTTGCCATCGACGCTGGCCAGCGTCGCCGCGCAATGGATTGCCGCCTCAACGCCATCGCCGAGCTTCATCGTGCCGATCTCCTAATCATGGATATCTTTTATCATGGATAATTTTTATCTGCAATAGAAAAATGAAGGTTGCCCGCCGATTCGCAATGACAGAGTGAGGGAGAATTGGCGCTTCGCGGGACTTGGGTTCCTCGCACCCCGCAAAGCGGGGGAGAGGTGGCCCGGCGAAGCCGGGATGGAGAGGGGGACGCCTTGTGAAGCCAATACCGGTCAGGGACTAGGCGCAAGAAAGATAAAAGACAATCACGGGCCTCAGCGGTGTGCAACCGCCGCGAAAGCCCCTCTCCGTCCCGGCTTCGCCGGGCCACCTCTCCCCACTTCGTGGGGCGCGGAACCCAAGCTTTATTCCGCGGCCACCTTGGCCATCGGATTGTTGGGGTGCGTCGTCCAGTTGGCGTAGACCGGCGACACCGGCAAGCCGGTGCGCTGGTCCAGCACGCCGGCGGCCAGCGGCTGCATGGTGATGCAGCCCTCCACCGGACAGACATTGACGCAGAGATTGCAGCCGACGCATTCGGCTTCGATCACCTCGAAATGCCTGACACCGTCGACCATGCTGGTGATCGCCTGATGCGAGGTGTCCTCGCAGGCGATGTGGCAGCGGCCGCATTTGATGCAGGCATCCTGGTCGATATGCGCCTTGGCGACATAGTTGAGGTTGAGATACTGCCAGTCGGTGACATTGGGCGTGGCACGGCCAATGATGTCGGAGAGCGAGGCGTGACCCTTCTCGTCCATCCAGTTCTCCAGCCCTGCGATCATCTCCTGCACGATCTTGAAACCATAGGTCATCGCCGCCGTGCAGACCTGCACGTTGCCGGCGCCGAGCGCCATGAATTCGGCGGCGTCGCGCCAGGTGGTGATGCCGCCGATGCCTGAGATCGGCAGGCCATGCGTTTCCGGATCGCGCGCGATCTCGGCCACCATGTTCATGGCGATCGGCTTCACCGCCGGGCCGCAATAGCCGCCATGCGAGCCCTTGCCGTCGATGGTCGGCTGCGGCGCGAAATTGTCGAGATCGACGCCGGTGATCGAGTTGATGGTGTTGATCAGCGACACAGCATCGGTGCCGCCGGCATGTGCGGCCCGCGCCGGCTTGCGGATGTCGGTGATGTTGGGCGTCAGCTTGGTGATGACCGGCATGCGCGTGTACTGTTTGCACCAGCGCACGACCATCTCGATATATTCCGGCACCTGGCCGACCGCCGAGCCCATGCCGCGCTCGCTCATGCCGTGCGGGCAGCCGAAATTGAGCTCGATTCCGTCGGCGCCGGTCTCCTCGACCAGCGGCAGGATCGCCTTCCAACTCTCCTCCACGCACGGCACCATGATCGAGGCGATCAGCGCTCGGTCCGGCCAGTTCATCTTCACCTGCTTCATCTCGCGCAGATTGGTCTGCAGGTCGCGGTCGGTGATCAGTTCGATATTGTTGAGGCCAAGCAGGCGGCGGTCGGCGCCCCAGATAGCACCGTAGCGCGGGCCGTTGACGTTGACGACCGGCGGGCCCTCCTCGCCCAGCGTCTTCCATACCACGCCGCCCCAGCCGGCCTTGAAGGCGCGCTCGACATTGTAGGCCTTATCAGTCGGCGGCGCCGAGGCCAGCCAGAACGGGTTGGGCGATTTGATGCCGACGAAATTGTTGCGGATGTCTGCCATGCTCATGCCCTCCCGTTAGAGGTCAGTGCCCGGTGGATGCTCTCGGCCGCGTCGCGCCCTTGCGCCACCGCCGAGACAGTCAAATCGTCGCCGCCGAAGATGCAGTCGCCGCCGGCCCAGACCTTGGCCAGCGAGGTGCGGCCTTCGGCATCGACCTTGATGCGGCCGCCTTCGAGCTCGATCTGTTCCGCGCTGCCGTTGAGATGCGCCGGCACGAAGCTCTGGCCGATCGCCTTGAACACCTGGTCGGCATTGAGCCGCAGCGTCTCGCCGGTGCCGACAAGCTTGTCGCCGCTCATGGCGGTGTATTCGAGCTCGATGGCCGACACCTTGCCGTTCTCGGCAATGACGCGCTTCGGCTGCAGCCAGTGGCGGATGGTGACGCCATTGGCGGCGGCCAGATCCTGCTCGAACTCCGAAGCATTCATGTGCTCCTGGCCGCGCCGGTAGCAGATCGTCACCTCTTCCGCGCCGAGCAGCTTCGACTGCACCGCGGCGTCGATCGCCGTCATGCCGCCGCCGATGACGACGACGCGCCGGCCGACCGGCAGGCTGGAAAGATCGCTCGCCTGGCGCAGTTCGGAGATGAATTCCACCGCGTTGGCGACGCCGTCGGCGTCCTCGCCATCGGCGCGCAGCGCGTTGACGCCGCCAAGCCCCATGCCGAGGAAAACCGCATCATAGTTGCGGATCAGGTCGGCAAGCTGGAAGTCGCGGCCGAGCGCCTTGCCGTTCTGGATGTCGATGCCGCCGATCGCGGTGATATAGTCCACTTCCGCCTGGGCGAAATCGTCGACGCTCTTATAGGCGGCGATGCCGTATTCGTTGAGCCCGCCGGCCTTCGGCCGCGCCTCGAGGATGGTTACGTCATGGCCGTGGCGGGCAAGCCGATGCGCCGCCGCCAGCCCCGCCGGGCCGGCGCCGACCACGGCGATGCTCTTCCCGGTCGGTTCGGCGCGCTTGTAGAACTGCTTGTTCTCGCTCATGGCGACGTCGGTGGCATAGCGCTGCAGCCGGCCGATCTGCACCGGCTTGCCTTCGGCCACCTCGCGCACGCAGGCCTCTTCGCACAGCGTCTCGGTCGGGCAGACGCGGGCGCACATGCCGCCGAGAATATTCTGGTCGAAGATCGTCTTGGCCGAACCCAGCGGATTGCCCGTCGCGATCTGCCGAATGAATAGCGGGATGTCGATCGACGTAGGGCACGCGTTCATGCACGGCGCGTCGTAGCAGAAGTAGCAGCGATCGGACTCGACCAGCGCCTCGTGATGATCGAGCGGCGGATGTAGGTCGGAAAAATTGTCGGCATATTGCTCGGAAGACAGCCGGCCGCCGGCAATGCCTTCGATGAAATGACCAGTCGCCATTCCAGTTCCCCTTGTTGTCGTTTTGGGGAAGGCTAGCACGTTTTATTTTTTTATCAATTGGTCAATTTTCGGCCAAGCCACTGTATTGTTTGCGCAAAAACATGATTAATGTAGTCATGTTATAGCCGGCTCGGCAACCTTTGCTGTGTCATGGCTTGTGACGCTGTGGCCATGGATGGACCGGATCTCGTCCGCCACCAGTTCCTGCAGCCGCCACAGATTGCGGTCATGGATGCCAAAGGTCTCGAGGTGGCTGACGGTGTTGTAGAGATATTCGGCGCCGGAGCCGACATGGCCGCAGGCGCGTGCCAGTATCTTCGCCACGCTTTCCAGCGGCTGCCCGAGCGAAGTGCCCTTGCCGGTCACGCCGACCCAGAAGCCGAGCGCCCGCAAAGACCCTTGCGCCGTTCTTACCGGAACCCAGCGGACCGAGCTGACGCTTTCGTGGTCGTCGATTTCACGCCGCAGCAATCGCTCGATCTGGGCTGGTTTCGCGCCCTCCGGCAAACGATAGATGACCCCGTCGCAGCGCCCGCCCCGTTCCAGCGCCATCATCAATCCAGGCTGCTCGCGGCTACCGCGCCAGCGCTTTATGTCGAGGCAGAACGATCGATGCCAGCCATGCGCGGCCGCGCGCCTTTGCTCGACCGATTCGAAGGCCGGCTTCCAGATCAGCGAGCCATAGGCGAACACCCACAGCGGACCGTCGTCGGCTTCGCCGGACAGGCGCATAGCAAGCGTCCGGAAATCATCATCGCTTAGCTGTGTCCAGCTGCCATCGGGACCAGGGTCGACCTCGTCGCGATGGCACAAGGCCACGAGCTCAGGCGTGAGTGACATTCGACGCATGAAGACAGCCCCCTCTTTGAGGCCAGCAAAGTCGAAAAGCGCCGGATACGCAAGATCGTGGGCCTAATGCATGTCACCGAGAAGTGTGCAGCGGTTCTGGGTGACAACGACATGCATCAAGACAAGGACTCAAAGCGCGCCGCCTGAATCCGTTTCAGCGCGACGCGATTTAAGCCGCTTGCCGTCCTCGAATTCTGGCCCAGATGTCGGATTCCTGTCGTCAGGATCGTCCTAGGGTGTGTTGAGATTCAGGTCAGGCCGCGCCGAAACGGGGGGTTTCGAGAACCGGAGCGGAGCGTACTCAAGTACGTGAGCACCGGAAGCGCAGGAAACCGCCGTTTGCAGGCCGGCATCACCTGGACATCAACATACCTTAGGATGGATCGAACAACGATCGCTGCCCGAACCGGTGAGGAGACCGACCATGCCGAAATCCCCGCAACCTTTCTTCTGGTACGAGTTGATGACCACCGACCTCGACGCCGCCGAGGCTTTCTACACCGCCGTTGTCGGCTGGCGGGCCGAGCCCTTCGACAAGGCGCCCGGCATGCCCCGCTACATCGTCGTGAACTCCGCCATGCGCGGCGTCGGCGGGCTTATGACGATGCCGGAAGAGCCCGCCAAGATGGGCATGCCGCCAGCCTGGATGGGCTACATCTACACCAAGGATGTCGACGCCTCGACGCAAGCGCTCAAGGACGCCGGCGGCGCCGTCCACCGCGCACCGGACAACATTCCGGGCGTTGGCCGCTTCGCGGTCGTTGCGGACCCGCAAGGGGCTTCCTTCATGTTCCTGCAGCCTAATCAGGCCGAGCAGCCGCCGGTGCCGGCGACCACGCCCGGCCATGTCGGTTGGCATGAGCTCTACACATCGGACTGGAAAGCCGCCTTCGATTTCTATTCCAGCCAGTTCGGCTGGGAGAGCGCCGGCCAGTTCGACATGGGCGAGATGGGCATCTACCAGACTTTTGGCGCCGGCCCCGAATCCGGCGGCGGCATCATGAACAAGCCGCCGCAGATCCCGGTTCCCGTCTGGCAGTTCTATTTCAACGTCGACGCCATCGACGCCGCCGCCAAGCGCGTCACCGACAATGGCGGCAAAGTCATCATGGGTCCGATGGACGTGCCGAGCGGCCAGTGGATCATCCAGTGCCAGGACCCGCAAGGCGCGCATTTCGCGCTGCTGGCACCGGTTCGGTAATAGCACCACTCGGCGGGCTGGCGCTGGATCATTCCGGCGTCAGCACCGCCAGCTTCAGATCGGCTTTCTTGGCGCCGCTGAGCTGGACGACGGCCGCTCCGCCCTGGAGCTTGAAACGCACGCTTTTACGAATGCCCGGGCAGGCCTTCACGCCGCTGAAAGCCGCCGATTTCACGATCTTGCCATCCTGCACGACATCGATCCAAGCCTCGTCGGACAAGCTGAACTGCAGCTCGCCTTCAGGCGGCACCGTCACATTTGCCGTCGCGCCGAAGGTGCCGGCTTTCGGTGCACGGTCAGGCGGCACTTCAAAGCTGACCGTGTCGACAGCCGCGAGCGAGAAATCCACCGCTTGGCCGACCGTCAAGGTGGCGCCGGACTGGGCGGCGGGCGCGGCCGGAAACAGGGCCTGCTCACGTTCAACCGGCCATTTGAAGGCGTCGCAGCCGGTGTCTGCGGCTGCGGCGAAGCTGGTGCCCGCAAGGATTGCGAATAGGCTGATGACGACTTTTCTCATGGTTAAGGGACCTGCCTGGTTTGATGCGTCACCCTTAGTAATACAACCATAAGGATATGTATGCAACCATAGAGAGAAGAAATATGGGGATTGAAGTCATTTCCACTCACCGATTGTTGATGGCAGGCCATGGGAAGTGAGTGGTCCGTCGCCGGGCGATAACTTAAGGCCCGAGCGGCGTACAATGGAGTTTTAGATGAAGCTTTTCGAAAGCCTTGCCCAGTACCGTCCGCAAGCGTTGGGCGTGTTGCGCATCATGACCGCCTTGCAGTTCATCGAACATGGCTCGCAGAAGCTGTTCAACTTCCCGGCCGCTGCCGAGCCACATGCCCTCACCGGGTTGACGACGGCTGCCGGCATTCTCGAATTCGCCGGCGGCATCCTGCTGGCGCTCGGCCTCTTCACCCGCCCGGTCGCTTTCCTCCTGGCCGGCGAAATGGCGATCGCCTATTTCATGGCGCACATGCCGCGCGACTTCTTCCCCGTCAACAACGGCGGCGACTCGGCGATCTCCTTCTGCTTCATCTTCCTCTATCTGATCTTCGCCGGGGCCGGCGCCTTCGCGCTGGATAACCGCCGCAGCGCCTGAAGCATCGAAGGGTGCGCGCCTGGAGGCTTTTTGTTTTGACGCAATTCCGGATCGGAAACCGCTTCGCAATTTTCCTGGAATTGCTCTAGAGCATGATCCCGAAAAGTGGGAACCGGTTTTCGGAAAAGATCATGCTCCAACAAAGAGTTAGAGCAGGATGACGATTCAACGAAACGTCATCCTGCTCTAGCCGCGCATCCGCTCGAAATTGGCGTCGAACAGCGGCGCCGCCTGGATGCGCGCCGCATGGCGCTTGCCGAGGATCTCGATCTCGAAACCGTCCGGTCTGTCGGCGATCTCCTTGGGCACATAGCCCATAGCGACCGACTTCTTCGAGTGATGCGCATAGCCGCCCGAGGTGACCCAGCCGCGCACAACGCCGTCATGCCAGATCGCCTCGTCGCCGATCACATCGGCATCGGTGGCGTCGACGATGAAGCTGCGCAGCCTGAGCTTGCCGCCGTCTTTGCGCTCGGTAAGTGCTGCTTCCTTGCCGATGAAATCAGCCTCCTTGCCATAGGCGACGAAGCGGTCGAGCCCGGCCTCAAGCGGCCCATAGATCGGCCGGTACTCGCGCGCCCATGAGCCATAGTTCTTCTCGAGTCTCAGCGCATTGAGCGCGCGCGAGCCGAACAGGCCGATGCCTGACGCTTCGCCCGCGGCCAGCAGCGCCTGGTATGCGGCGCGCTGATATTCGGGCGCCACCCAAATCTCGTAGCCGAGATCGCCGGTGTAGCTGACGCGGCCTACCAGGCACGGTGCCATGCCGATATCCACCCGCGCAGCCGCCATGAAAGGGAACGCCGCGTTGGAGACATCGGCACGGGTGACCTTGGCGAGCACTTCCCTGGCCTTCGGCCCGGCGATCGCAAGGCCGGTGAGCTTCTGTCCCAGCGCCTCGATTTGCACCGAGCCGTCCTTCGGCAGATGCGCCTCGAACCAGCGCATGTGGTATTGCTCGGCGATGCCGGAGCCGGCGATGAACCACTCTGCGTCGTCGATATTGGCCAAAGTGAAATCGCCGATCAGTCTGCCGTCGTCCTTCAGCATCGGCGCCAGGGTCATGCGGCCGCGCTTTGGCAGCCTGCAGGCAAGCATGCGGTCGAGCCAGGCGGCCGCGCCCTCGCCCGTCACCTTGTATTTGGCGAAGTTCGAAATCTCCGACAGGCCGACGCCGTTGCGTACCGACGCGACTTCCTTGGCGACATGCTCGAAGTCGGTCGAGCGCCGCCACGAGAACTCGTCCTTGACGCCGTCCGGCGCATACCAGAGCGGCACTTCGAGCCCATAGGACACGCCCCATTGCGCGCCCTTGGCCGACAGCGTGTCATAGACCGGCGTCGTCTTCAGCGGCCGACCGGCCGGCAGTTCCTCATTCGGGAAGCGGATCGAGAAACGGCGCGAATAATTCTCGCGTACCTTGGCGTTGGTGTAGGCCATAGTCGCCCAGTCGCCGTAGCGCGCCACGTCCATCGCCCAGATGTCGGCGCCCGGATCACCCTCGATCATCCAGTTGGAGAGCGCGAGCCCCACGCCGCCGCCCTGGCTGAATCCGGCCATGACGCCGCAGGCGACCCAGAAGCCCGGCAGGCCGCGCACCGGGCCGACCAGCGGATTGCCGTCCGGCGCAAAGGTGAAGGGGCCGTTGATGATCTGCTTGATGCCGGTTTTCTGGAAAGCGGGGAAATGGCGGAAGCCGACTTCGAGCGACGGCGCGATGCGGTCGATGTCCGGCTCCAGGAGTTCATGGCCGAAATTCCAGGGTGTCTGGAACTCGGACCAGACCTTGTTGGCCTTCTCGTAAGTGCCCATCAGCATGCCGCCGCGCTCCTGGCGCAGATAGAGCTCGCCGTCGAAGTCCACGGCATGAATGATCTCGGTGCCGGTCTTCTTGTTCCAATCGGCGACCTCCGGCATGTCCTCGGTGATCAGATACATGTGCTCCATGGCCAGCACCGGCAGCTCGAGCCCGACCATGCGGCCGACCTCGCGCGCCCACAGACCGCCGGCATTGACGACGTGCTCGGCAATGATATCGCCCTTGTTGGTGATGATCCGCCACAGCCCGTCGGGACGGCGCACGATGTCCTCGACCTTGGTGAAGCGCTCGATCTCGGCCCCCAGTTTCCGCGCCGCCTTGGCATAGGCATGCGTCGCGCCGGACGGGTCAAGATGGCCGTCCTCCTTGTTGCGGACGGCGCCGACAAACTGGCTGGGATCGATGAGCGGCATCAGTTCCGCCGCTTCCTTGGCCGATATCACTTCGAGGTCGATGCCGAGATAGCGGCCCTTGGACACCACGCCGCGCAGCCAGTCGAGCCGCGCTTCGGTCGCGGCCAGAAGCACGCCCCCGGTGAGGTGCACGCCGGTGGCCTGCCCCGACAGTTCCTCGATCTCCTTGTAGAGCGAGATCGTGTATTTCTGCAGCTTGGCAACGTTGGGGTCGCCGTTGATGGTGTGCATGCCGCCGGCCGCATGCCAGGTCGAGCCGGACGTCAGCTCGTCGCGCTCCAGAAGCACGACGTCGGTCCAGCCATGGCGGGCAAGATGGAACAGCACCGAGCATCCGACGACACCGCCGCCGATGACCACGACCTTTGCATGCGACTTCATGGACTTTTCTCGTTGGTTCAGTAAGTTGAGAGATTGAAATGAATCAGGATGGGAAGCTGTTCCCTCACGGCTCACCCTGCCCGATCGCTTCCTTGCGGCGCGCCATATAGGCTTCGAGCGCCTCGCGCACCGCGGGATCCATGGCCGGCTGGACATATTCCTCCAGCGCCTTCTTCCACAGCCGCGTCGCGCGCGCCGTCGTGTCGAGCGCACCCGCCTCCTGCCAGGCCTCGTAATTCTGCCAGTTGGAAAGCATCGGCTGGTAGAAGGCGGTGGCGTAGCGCTCCAGCGTGTGCGGTTCGCCGAAGAAATGGCCGCCGGTAGGCACCGCGCCGAGCGCCTCGACCGCAAGCTCCGCCTCGTCGACCACGATCGGCCGCAGGAACTCCATCATGTGCTGGATCATCTCGACATCGATGATGAGCTTTTCGAACGACGCCGTCAGCCCGCCTTCCTGCCACCCGGCGGCGTGGTAGACGAGATTGCCGTGGCCGAGCACCGCGCCCCACAGAGCCATCATCGTCTCGTAGGCGCCCTGCGCATCGGCGGCGTTGGAGGCCGAGCCAGGCGTCGTGCGGTAAGGCAATTTGTAACGCCGCGCCAACTGCCCGGAAGCGATGTTGGCCTTGGCGTTCTCCGGCGTGCCGAAGGCGGGCGCGCCCGACTTCATGTCGACATTGGAGGTGAAGGCGCCATACATCACCGGCGCACCCGGACGCACGAGTTGCGTCAGTACGATGCCGAACAGCGCCTCGGCGTTCTGCTGCGCCAGCGCGCCGGCCAGCGTCACCGGGCTCATCGCCCCCATCAGCGTGAACGGCGTCACCGCCACCGACTGGCCGTATTCGGCCATCGTCATCAGCCCTTCGGCCATCATCTCGTCGAAGCGGCGCGGCGAGTTGACCGAAATGATGGTGGTGACGCCCGGATCCTCTCCCATCTGCTCAAGCGTCAGCCCGCGCGCGATCGCCATCATCTCGATGCCGTCCAGCGCCCTGCCCCGCCCGATCGCCGAGACATGAAAACATTTGTCGGTCAGCGTCAGATTGGCGAAATAGGTATCCATATGCCTGTTGTTCGCCGGCAGCTCGACTGGGGCGCAGACCTGGTTGCCCAGCATGTGGATGCAGTTGAAATGCTGCGCCAGCCGGACGAGGTCCGAGTAGTCGGCAAGGTTGCCGGCGCGGCGGCCGCGTTCCATGTCATGCACATTGGGCGGCCCGGCGACGAGCGTGAAGTTGACGGTGCTGCCGCCAAGATGGATGGCGTGGTCTGGGTTTCGGGGCGTCAGCGTATAGGCCGAGCGCGTCGACTTCAGCGCCTCCTCGACCATGCCGCGATCGATGCGCACATTCATCGAGCCGTGGTCGACCTTGGCGCCGGCGCGCTCGAACAGCGACAGGGCGCGTGCGCTCATCACCTCGATGCCGAAATTCTCCAGTATGTGCATCGATGCCTGGTGGATGGCTTCGATCTGCTCGGCCGACAGCAGCGCCATCGGCGGATAGGGATTCTCCACCCGCCGCGCCGGCAGTTGCGGGATGGCGGCTGGTCCCCGGTTGCTGGTGCGCTCGGCGCCGCGCTTGCGTCTTGGTTCGCTCATGCGCGCATCAGAGCGCCGGCATCGCATGCGAGCTGTCAGGAATTCGCCATTTGCCGGCGTGATTTTAGCCAAGGCGGCATTTTTCAAAATTGAGGAAAAGAATAGCGACACGAGTAGTCGTGATATCGATACTTAGCTTTTCGCGCTTCCCACCCCTCGTTAAGAAAGCGCGCAACACTCCTTTTATGATTTCGGCCTATTCGTCTTCCAATGCGTAGGTCGAGTTTTAGTAAAATTGTCGCTGTCTCCGTGCTGCTGGCGCTTTCGGCCTGCGCGACGGCGCCCAGTCACATCAACAATGTCTGCGCGGTCTTCGACCAGAATGACGGCTGGTTCGACAACTGGCAGTCCGCCGCCGAACGGACCGAGCGGAAATACGGCGTTCCCGTCCCCGTGCTGATGGCGACGGTGCGCAAGGAATCCGGCTTCAAGAGCAATGCCCGCCCGCCGCGCACCAAACTGCTCGGCTTCATCCCGTGGACGCATGTCTCGAGCGCCACCGGCTACTCGCAGGCGCTCGACGGCACATGGTCGCAATATCAAAGCGAGACCGGCAACTGGGCGGCGCGCCGTACGCGCTTTGCCGACGCCATCGATTTCGTCGGCTGGTACCACTCAAAGACGGCCGACACGTTCGGCGTCGCCCGCAACGACACCTACAATCTCTATCTGGCCTATTATCTCGGCTGGACCGCCTATGGCCGCGGCAACCGCGGCGATGGCGGCATTCAAAACTACGCGCGCGCCACCGACCAGATGGCGCGCGATTACGCCGCGCAGATGCGGCAGTGCGGCAACTAGTTCCTCAACACGGTGATTTTGAAAGATTGAAGGCTTGTCGGGCAAGGCTATCAACACAAACGCTGGCGATGAGCTGAAGGCTCCTGAACCTCGTCATTCTAGGGCGGAGCAAGGAGCGTAGCGACGCGCGCAGACCCTAGAATCCATTCCGTTACCTAGACCGAAGTGTGCAACGGTGCAGAATTTCTGGGCCGCCGCGGCGCTTCCATGTCACGGCATGGATCCTCGGGTCTGCGCGCGTCGCTATGCTCCTTGCTCCGCCCGTGGATGACGATCGCGATAGGCGTCTCGGCCAATCGCCAAGGCATGGGCTTTGCCAACGCAGACATAGCCAACCCGTCAAAACTTCTATGTTAAGGAACCGGGTCTAGTGCCGCCTTGTCGTGTCCTTCGGCCTTGAGACACCGGTTTCCGAATCCTCGTCGCGCACTTCGTGGCGACGGGCTTTGAGCACCTGGTCGTTCTCCTCGACGCCCTTTCCGATCGCATCGGCCTCCGCGCTGGCGTTTTTGCCGTCGGGCCGCTGCGGCGGCGAACCGGCAAAGCCTGGCCCCTCGCCGTGCGGCGCATCATCCGGCACGCCTTCACGCTCGGCATGTTCCTTGTCGAACTTGATGACCGGTTCCATCTTGGCCAGGACATCGTCCGAGAGCCAGCACAGGCTCATATGGCCGTTGCCGAGATTCTTCACCGGCGGCACCTTGGTCTCGCACAGATTGTCGGGCACCAGCTTCTTGTAGCCGCAGCGCGTCTGGAACGGGCAGCCGGTCGGCGGGTTCATCGCCGACGGGATGTCGCCTTCCAGCACGATGTGCTTCTTGACCACGCTGGTGTCGGCGATCGGGATCGCCGACAGCAATGCCTCGGTATAGGGGTGGTAAGGCGGCGAGAAGATCTGGTCGGTCGTGCCTTGCTCGACGATGTAGCCGAGATACATGACGACGACGCGGTCGGCGATGTAGCGCACCACCGACAGATCGTGGCTGATGAACAGCATCGTGGTCTTGTTCTTGCGCTGGATGTCCATCAACAGCTCGGTCACCGCCGCCTGCACCGAGACGTCGAGCGCCGAGACCGGCTCGTCGGCCACCACCACCTTGGCGTCGCCGGCAAAGGCGCGCGCGACGCCGATACGCTGCTTCTGCCCGCCCGACAACTGGCGCGGCTTGCGCGTTTCGAAGGCGCGCGGCAGCTTCACCAGGTCGAGCAGTTCCAGCATCCGCTGGCGCCGCTCGGCGACTGTCCTGCCGACTTTGAACTTCTCCAGCGTGCGGATGATCTGCGAGCCGACCGTGTGGCTGGGGTTCAGCGTGTCGAACGGATTCTGGAACACCATCTGGATCGAAGACACCGTCTCGACATTGCGGCGCTCGATGCCGGTCGACTGGATCTCCTTGTTGCCCAGCGTCACGGTGCCGGAGCTTGCGGTCTCGAGGCCCAACAACACCTTGGCGAGCGTCGACTTGCCGCAGCCGGATTCGCCGACGATCGCCACCGTCTCGGATTCGCGCGCGGTGAACGAGATCGTCTCGTTGGCCTTGACGACGCGGCCTTCGCTGGAGCCGAACACCTCGCTGCCGCCGACCTTGTAGTATTTCTTGAGATCGTCGATCTTGAGCACCGGCGCGCCGGGCTCGACCTTTTCGTTGACCTTCTTGGCACCGGGCGGCAGCGCCTCCCAGTCGATCTCGTTGAACCGCACGCAGCGCGAGAAATGGCCCTCATGGCCCTCGACCGGGATCATGGGGATTTCCGCGGCGTTGCAGACGCCCTCGACGAAATGGTGGCAGCGCGGCCCGAAATTGCAGCCCTTCGGCCGCTCATGCGGCAGCGGCAACTGTCCAGGAATGGAGATCAGCGGCCGCGAGTTCTTGTCGGCGCCAGGCAGCGGGATCGAGCGGAACAGCCCTTGCGTGTAGGGATGGCGCATCCGGTCGAACACGTCCTCGATCTTGCCGGTCTCGACCGCCTCGCCCGAATACATCACCGTGATCTTGTCGCAGGTCTCGAGGATAAGGCCGAGATTGTGCGACACGAAGATCATCGAGGTGCCGAACTTCTCGCCCAGACCTTTGACCAGCTCGACGATGCCGGCCTCGACGGTGACGTCGAGCGCCGTCGTCGGCTCGTCGAGCAACAAGAGCGCCGGCTTGGAAAGCAGAGCCATGGCGATCACGATGCGCTGCTGCTGCCCGCCCGACAGCTGGTGCGGATAGGAGCGCATCATGCGCTCCGGATCGGGCAGCTTCACCGCCCGCACCATCTCCAGGGCGCGGTTGTAGGCCTCTTCCTTCGACACCTTGTCGTGGATCAGCGGCACTTCCATCAGCTGCTGGCCGATCTTCATCGCCGGATTGAGGCTCGCCATCGGCTCCTGGTAGATCATGGCGATCTTGTTGCCGCGGATCGAGCGCAGCTCATCCTCGGAGAGCTCGCCCATGTCCTTGCCCTGGAACTTGATCTTTCCGCCGACGATCTTCCCGATGTTGGAGAGGTCGCGCATGATCCCGAGCGACACGGTCGACTTGCCGCAGCCGGACTCGCCGACGATGCCCATCGCCTCGCCGGGCATGACCGTGCAGGAAAAATCCATCACGGCCGGGATCTCGCCCTTGCGGGTGAAGAAGGAGATCGAGAGGTTCTCGATCTCGATGATCGGCTGACTGGTCGCCTTGGCTGGATCTCGAACTGCCTCGTTCATGGGTCGCTCCAATCCTTGGTCCTTGGAAGATGGGGTCGAAAACCCCGCCATCAATCTTTCATCGACTGTTCACGCAGCGAATCCGCCAACAGGTTCAGCCCCAGCACGAACGACATCAGCGCAATCGTCGGCGGCAGCGCCGGGTGGATGAAGGACCGCAAGAGGCGGCTGGCGTCCTTGATCGCGGTGCCCCAGTCGGGGCTTTCCGGCGCCAGGCCCAGGCCGAAATAGCCGAGCGTTCCGAGCAGGATCGTCGTGTAGCCGATGCGCAGGCAGGCATCGACGATCAGCGGACCGCGCGCATTGGGCAGGATCTCCCACAGCATGATGTACCAGGGCGATTCACCGCGCGTCTGCGCCGCCGCCACATAGTCGCGCGTCTTGATGTCCATGGTCAGCCCGCGCACGATGCGGAACACGCCCGGGCTGGAGGCGAACACCACCGCCACGAAGATGTTGAGCTGGTTGGGATCGATATGGACGATGCGCAGCGGATCCTTGTCGAAGACGAGGCCCGTATAGATCCAGCCGCCTAGGACCAGCGTGATGCCGAGCAGGATATAGAGCCGGTCCGGCCGGTTCTTGTAGCGGGTCCAGAACAGCACGCAGAAGAAGATGATCGGGAACAGGAAGAACAGTCCCGCCATCCCATAGGGGATCGGCGTGTCCATGATGCCCGGCGTTACCAGCAGGTAGAACAAGAGGATGACCGGGAAGGCCAGCACCAGATTGGCAAGGAACGACAAGAGCGTGTCGATCTTGCCGCCATAATAACCGGCCGGCAGGCCGAGCGTGATGCCGACCATCAGCGCGAAGCCGGTGGCGGCCGGCGCGATGATCAGCACGATCTGGCTGCCATAGACCATGCGCGAGAACACGTCGCGGGCAAGCTTGTCGCCGCCGAAATAATAGACGAGCTTCGACGCCGGCTCGATCGCCCCGGGCAGCGTGTCCTTCATCACCGAGACCTGTGCCAGCGGATCGAAGGGCGAGATGGTGGAGGCGAAGATCGCCGTGAACAGCCAGAACAGGCAGATGAAGACGCCGGCGATGCCGACGCCGCTGTCGAAGAGCTGGCCGTAGAGCCCGAGCCGCTTCTTGTAGGTAAAGCTGGCGCCCATCACCAGGATGAGCCCGACCCACACCGGCCAGAACCGCCAGAGCACGCCGATAACCACGTTGAAGGCGCTGATATATTCGGTTTGCATCGGCCCCTGCCCCTACTGAACCCTAATACGCGGATTGAGAAACGCGTAGCCGACGTCGGAAATCAGCTGCGTGATCAGCACGATGAACACCGAGACTAGCGAGCAGCCGAGCAGCAGGTCGATGTCGTTGTTGCCGGCGGCCTCGACCAGCGTGTAGCCGAAACCCTGGTAGCGGAACATCACCTCGACGATGACGACGCCGGTGAGCAGCCACGGGAACTGCAACATGATGACGGTGAAGGGCGCAATCAGCGCGTTGCGCAACGCATGCTTGATCACCACGCTGCTGAAGGACAGGCCCTTTAGCCGGGCGGTGCGGATATATTGCTGCGTCATCACCTCGACCATCGAGGCGCGTGTCATGCGCGCGATATAGCCGATGCCGTAGATCGCCAGCGTGATCACCGGCAGCGTGAAATTGTAGAAGGTGATGCCCTGGCTGGCGGACGCCGCCGAGCCGTTCAGCCAGCCGAGCCAGGATGCGAAGATGACGGTGAAGATGACGCCCGACACATATTCGGGCGTCGCCGTCGAGGCGATCGAGGCCACCGACAGCACGCGGTCGGTGCGCGAGCCCTCGCGCATGCCGGCGAGAATGCCGATCAGCAGCGAGATCGGCACCATCACCGCCAGCACCCAGAACATCAACAATCCGGTGGCGCCGAGGGCCGGGAACAGCTTGGCCGCGACCGTCGTCTTGAACTTGGTTGAGCAGCCGAAATCGCCTTGCAGGACGCCCGAGAATGTCGGCTCGGCCGGGTCGTTGCAGAAGGAGAAGCGTTGCGTCGTCTTGCCGGTCGCCGGATCGGTGATCGGATGCTTCGGCAGGACACCCAGCCACTGGCCGTAGCGCACGAAGAAGTTCTGCCGGTAGCCATGATTGACCAGCCAGCTTTCGAGCTGGTCGGCTGGCGTGTGCATCTCGGTCTGGCTGATCGCCAGTTTCTTCAGATTGGGCTCGAGATTGACGAGAAAGAAGACGACCAGCGTCAGGCACAGCATCGTGAGCAGTATCGTGCCGATGCGTCTGGCGATGAATGAGAACATGTGCCCCCCTGCCGGCCGGGTTGGGGTCAGATACGTTCAACCCTGTTTCGAAAAGCGGATGACGCCCCGCCGCCGCTGCACGATATGCAACGGCGACGAAGCTGCAAATACGAGGGGCCGCGGCCCCTCGTATCCATCGTGCTATGGATCATGCCTGCTCGAGCCAGACCTTGCCGAAGTCGTGCTCGTAGGTGGGGTGCATCGAGTGGTTCTTCACCTCGGGCTTGATGTTGATGTAGAGCTTGCGCCAGTAAGGCTGGATGATGATGCCGGAATCTTGCAGGGTCTGCTCGATATCCTTCATCACAACCTTGCGCTTCTCCGCATCGGCGATGCCGAGCGCCTCGTTCACCTTCTTGTCGAAGTTCGGATTGGCGTAGGCCGTCTCGTTCCAAGCTTCACCGGTGCGGTAAGCGATGGCGATCACCTGGATGCCCAGCGGGCGCATGTTCCAGTTGGTTTCCGAGAACGGATACTTCGTCCAGTCGTTCCAGAAGGTCGAGCTCGGCAGCACGGTGCGCTTCACCTTGATGCCGGCTTCGCGCAGCTGGGCGGCGATCGCGTCCGTGGTGTTCTTGTGGTAGTCCTCGTCGTTGCTGATCAGCTCGTGCTCGAAATCGATCGCGCCGGCCTCCGTCAGCATCTGCTTGGCCTTGGCGATGTCGCGCTTGACCTCCGGCAGCTTGACGTATTCCGGATGGATCGGCGCGACGTGGTGGTTTTCGGCCGGCGTGCCGGCATTGCCGTAGCCGAGCTGCAGCACGGTGGCGTTGTCGACGGCAAGCAACATCGCCTGACGAACCTTCTGGTCGTCATAGGGCTTGTGGGTGATGTTGAAGCGCGACACCACGGTGGCAGCCGTCACGACTTCCGAGACCGGAGCGCCGACGTCGGCGATGATCTTGATGTAGTCGGCGGTCGTTTCGTGGTTGGTCTGGACTTCGCCCGACTCGAAGGCCGAGACGGTCGCGGCCGGATCGGTGCCGTAATCGATGAACTCGACGCCGTCGAGGAAGGCCTCGCCCTGCCACCACTTGCCGGTCTCGCGGCGCTTGTAGACCACCTTCTGGCCGACGTCGTAGGAGACGAGCTCGAACGGACCGGTGCCGATCGGGCAGCTCTTGAAGTTCGCGCCCTTCTCGTCGAAGGTCTTGTGCACGACCAGCGCCGGATAGTCGCAAAGGTTCGGGATGATGGCGATGTCGGGCTTGGTCAGCTTGAGCTTGACGGTCATGTCGTCGACCTTGACGACGGAGCCTTCGCGCAGCTTTTTGGTCGTGTCGTCGACGAGGCTGCCGAGGCGGCCAGGCATGGAGTTGCCTTCCGCGCCCTTATCCGCCCAGCGCGTGAAATTGTAGATCACGTCGTCGGCGGTGAACTTGTCGCCGTTGTTCCATTCGACGCCCGGCCGCACATGCAGCGTGTATTCGGTGGCGTCGTCGTTGATGTCCCAGCTCGCCAGCAGATACGGCGCGAAGGTATATTCCTTCGTGTATTTCACCAGCGGCTCGAGCGCCTGGCGCTCGGCATTGGAGATTTCGGACCAGTCGGCGGTGCGTGGATCCTTCGGATCTTTGATCGACATCGCGACCTTGAGCACGCCGCCCTTCTTGCCCTGCACGTCCTCGGCCCGGGCCGGGGTCGGCGCGGCGAGGCCGAGCATGCCATAGGCCATTGCCGTCGATGCGCCGAAGACGCTGGCCATAGCCAGGAATTCGCGGCGGTCCACACCGCCCGATTTGGCTTCTTCAGCCATTTTCAGGATGTGATCGGGAACACGATCACCATTGCTCTTATAGATTGCCATGACTTACTCCCATTGTTGGCTTTCCGCCTTTTAACATTCCGCATCCAGACCGTGATGTCAAAACACGGTGTGGAGTAGGAACATGCCAGGGAATGTGCATCTTTGGCTACAACCCGGTTCGCGCGTTAGCGACAGTCTTGACGCAAATTTGTTATCGCGAGGCGGATTTCCCAAAAAATCGTTGCGGGCGATTAAATCAATACATTTTATACGGATAACGGCCCCGTCCCCGCGGCGGCCAGCCTGCTGGGCAGACACAGAAGCGCCGGCGCGGCCTCAATATTCGCGTTCGTAGAAGACGCCGCCCTTGGCTTCGCCGGCATCATTGGCCTCGCCGCGCAGCTTCACGCCGCGACCGACATTGAGGTCGATCGTGGCCTTGCCGGAGCCCGGCTTGTCGCCCTTCTGTATGGTCACATAGGTGCGGTCGTTAAGGTATTTGCCGGCCGAAACCGCGGTGCCGCCCTTCTCGTCCGTCGTCACGTCGAGATCGTCGACGCCGATTGCGTTGCGCAGGTTGTCGAGCAGCGAGGTCGTGCCGCCGGCGCCTGCCAATTGCGCGGCGGCGTCGGCGAGCTGGGCGATCTGCAGCGGTGACAGTCTGGACATGGATTGACCGAAGATGAGCTGCGCCAGGACCTCGTCCTGGGGCAGCGCCGGCACCGAGGAGAAGTTGAATTTCGGATCGGTCGCCTCGCCGGAAACCACGATTGTCACGGTGGCACTGCTTGTCGTGGTGGTCGCGGTGAGATTGAGGTAAGGCACCAGCGATCCCTGGAACCCGACCGTGCCCTCCGTGAATGTCAGCCGTTTTGCAAGGATCGTTAGCCGTCCGCGCTGCAAGGTGAAAGTGCCCACAGCCTGCGGTGACGACGCCGGGCCGGTTAGTTTGAGCGAGCCGCCGAGCTCGGCGTCGACGCCCCTGCCCTGGATGAAGATCTGGTTCGGCGCGTTGACCGTCACGTCAAGGATCAGGCCGCTGCCGCCCTTGCTGCTGCCGCTGGACGTTGGCGGGCGCAGCGCCTTGTCCTGTGCCCGCACGGCGCGTGGCGCGTTCTTGTGCTTGACGTTGAGTTCCGAGAGTGACCCGGGCAGCTTGTCCGGAACGGTGATGACCGTCCTCGCCAGATTGATGGTGCCGGCGATCACCGGTGCCGAGACCAGCGGCCCCTTGACGGTCAGGTCGCCGCCAAGATTGGCGGTCACCACCCGGCCGTCGGTGTAGCGGCCATCGCTGAGCTTGATCGACAGGTCGGCCGGAAAGCCTTGCGCCGGCGTGATGCCCACCGTGCCGCTGGCCGACAGGCTGCCGCGCGTCGACAGCTGTCCGGTCAAGCGATTGATCCTGGCGACGCCGCCGCCGATCGAAACGTCGGCGTCGATATCGTTGACCGCCAGGCCGGAACGCGCATCGATAAGGCGCGCGCCGGATGTCGTGACTTTGCCGCTGATCACCGGCGCGGATGCGGGACCGCGTACCTGCACATCGACATTGGCAGTGCCGTTGAGCGCCAGACCTTGCGCGGCGAGCTTGGCGGCAAGGAAGGAAAACGGCACCTTGCCCTTGAAGTCGAGCGCCAAGGTGGGCGTGCCTGCCGTCGCCACCGTGCCGCCGCCCTTGAGGCCGAGGCCGGCGCCATCGCTGATGTCGGCATCGAAGGCGAGCTTGTTGCCGACGAAGGTTCCCGACGACGACACATTCATGCCGCCGAGGCCGGCGCCGCGCGTCTGCGAGGTCTGCACGCCGGCGGCATCGATCTTGAAGGCGGCCGATGGGGTCGCCGGCGCGCCGGTGACCTTGACCGTGCCCGAGACCGAGCCGGCCGCGTCGAGACCCGGCGAGAAACTGTTGGCGAGCGAGACCGGCACCCGAGCCAGATTGGCGTTGATGTCGAGCGTCTGCGCGACCTTGCCCGTCACCGTCGCCGTGCCGCCGCCGAGATTCAGCACCAGCCGGTCGAGCGTCGTCACCCCGTTGGCGATGGTCACGGTCGAGGCCTGCGCGATCGCGGCCTTGATGCCCTGCATCGTCGCCTGGCCCGACGCGAGCTCGACCGTCGTCGTGCCGTTGGCGATCCTCACCCGGCCGGCTGCCTTCGCCGGGATGTTCTTGACGGTTGCGCCGCCGGAAAAACCGGTCCAGTCGCCGTCGCGCTTGAGATCGACATCGATGCCGGTGATGGCGGTTCCGCCGGAAGTCACGCTCTCGGCGCGCACCGTACCGGCAATGACCGGTGCTGCCATGTAATTCGCGATCTGCGCGTCAATGGCGACATTCCTGGCGGAAAGATCGCCGCGCTTGATCTCGGAGGTGTTCGCCTTGACGGCGACATTGGGCCCGTTGGCTGCCTTGGTAAAAGCGATCGTGCCGCGCACATTGCCCTCGGCTTTTTCCAGCGCCAGCGCGGCCAGCGGCCCGATATCGGGCAAGTCGAGCGAAACGGTGCCGACCGGCACGAAGGCATCGTCGAGCGCGAGATCGCCGGCAATCTTGTTCGGACCGAGCGACAGCAAAAGCCCATTGATCGCGCGGCTGCCATTGGTCGTGGCGAGCACCGCGCTGCCTTGCAGATTCTGCCCGGCGACATTGCCGGTGAGCTCAACATTGGCCGCCGGATTGGCGGCATCGGCCTTGCCGCTGGCCGTAAGCTTCAGTCCCGTGATCTCGCGCGCCGCCACGGAAAGCCGGTCGCTGCTCACCGTCATCGACAGGTCCGGCGTGGTGACCGGGCCTTGCGCGTTCAAGACAAAGGCGATGGCGCCCTTGGCGTCTTTCGACAGCCCCGAAACATCGCTCAAGGCGCCTCTGATTCCGGCGGCCAACCTGCCGTCGGCAAGGCTCGCCTGCCCGTCGGCGCTGAGCGCGCCGGAATTCAGCTTCAGCCTGTCGACATTGACATTGCCATTGGCATCGCGCTTCAGCGAGGCGCTCAACGCAGCGCTCTCGCCAAGCATGCCGCGCACCGCCGCCGGTAAGGCTGAAGAGGCGACATTGGCGTTCATATTGAGGTCGACCGAACCGTCGCCCAGCGATATCCGGCCGGCGACCTGGCTGTTGAGCGCATCGCTTCTCAAGGAGCCGCTGTCGACGGCAACGGCATCGGTCGTCAGGCGGCCATTGACCTTTGCGGTGACCTTGCCGGCGATCAGCGGCGCGATCGTCGGATTGTCGAGGCCAATCCTGTCCACCGACACCGTGCCGGAAACCTGACCTGCCCGCCCCTTGAGGTCGAAGGCATCCGAATGCAGCGCCAGGATGAGGCCGTCGACCGTCGCCTGGCTGGCGGCAATGGAAGGAAGGATCGCGGACACATCGAGCCGCGCCTGCGTGCTTTCGCCCGCCATCTTTGCCGACAAGGACTGGACGGCGATCTTGACCGGGCTTTGGGCGCTGCCGACGGTCAACGGCAGGCTGGCTCCGGATGAGGTAAGATCGAGAGAGAAATCGCTGGCGCCGTTCGGGTTGAGAGTGCCGGCGGCCTTGCCTGAAATCCCTTCGCCCGAAAGCGTGGCGTGGTCCAGGGCGACGCCGCCCGCCAGCGTGTAGGTACCGGCAGCGTCCAGATCCAGCGGCCCGAGCCCCGCCTGCCGGGTCTGGCTGGTCTCGGCGCCCGCCAACTTCGCGTCGAACTGAATGTCGGGATTGGACGATGGACCCGTGACGTGTGCCGTGCCTTCCAGCGTTCCGGCCCCGTCGAGGCCGGGCACGAAATCATTGGCGAGCGCCAACGGGAGGTTAGCGAGGTTTGCTGTCAGGTCCAGGGCCTGACCGGCGCTCCCGGAAACCGTTGCCGAGCCGCCGCCGAGATTGAGCGCGAGCTTCTCGATGGCGGTCACGCCATTGGCGATGGAGAGGCTGGAAGGCTCGGCGATGGCCGCCTTGATGCCGCGCACCGTCGCCTCGCCGGAAGCGATTTCCACGCTTGTCGTGCCGTTGGCGATCTTCACGCGGCCGGTGGCAGTGGCCGGAATGCCGGACGCCGTGGCGCCGCCGGTAAAGTTCGTCCAATCGCCGTCGCGCTTCAAATCGATGCTGATGCCGCTGATGACCGTGGCGCCGGAGGTCACGCTGCCGGCCTTGATCGTGCCAGAGATCGCCGGCCCTTTCAGGTAGTTGGCGATCAGCGCGTTGACGGTGATGGCTTTCGCCGCCAGATCGCCGCGCGCGATCGACGTGCTGGCCGCATTTATGGTGACGGTCGGTGCCTCGCCGTCCTTGGCGAAGGCGATCGTGCCGTTGATATCGCCGGTCGCGCTCTGATTTGCGAGCACCGCGAGCGGTCCGATGTCGGGCACGGCAAGCGTCAGCGTGCCGAGCGGCAGGAACTTGTCGTCGAGCGCGAGATCGCCCGAGACCTTGTTGTCGCCCAGCGCCAGGCTGAGACCCCTGATCGAGCGCTTGCCGTCGGCCGTCACCAGCGAGGCTTCGATGTCCAGCGCCTGCCCCTCGGCGCTGCCCGTCAGCGAGATTTCGGCGGACGGGTTGGCGATGTCGGCCTTGCCCTTGGCCGAGAGTTTGATGTCGTTCACGGTGCGGCCGGCGGCCGTCAGGCTGGCGCTGTCTGCTGAAACGGAGAAATCCGGCGCCCAGCGCGGGCCGCTCGTGGTCAGCGCGAAATTGACCCCGCCGGCAAGCGGCGTGCCGGCGAGCGACGACAGTGGCGAGACATCGCCCAACGTGCCTTTGACGCTGGCCTGGATATCCGATCCTTGCATGCTGCCGGTACCGCTGGCGCTGAGCGAGCCGGAACTGATCTCCAGCGAATTGGCGGCGAACGCGCCTTGCGGATCGCGCGTGGCGGTGGCCGAGAATTTCACCCGCTCGCCAAGCAGCGAGCTGATCTGCGGCGGCAATGCCTTCGAGACGGTGTCGGCATTCATCTTCAGCGTCATTGAAAGGTCGGCCAGCACCACATTTGCCGTCAGCCCGGCATTGAGCGCATCGCTGCGCAAGGTGCCTTTGTCGATGGTCACGGTCTCGCGGCTGATCGTGCCGGAAAGGTCCGCGGCGAGCTTGCCGGTCACCAGCGGCGCCAGTGTCGCCACATCGGTCTTCAGGCCGGCGGCCGCGAGCTTGATGGCGACCGGGCCGCTAAGGGTCTCGACATCGAAGCCGTCGGAATGGATCTCGCCCGTAATATTGTTGAGCTGCGTGCCCCCGACGGCGACCGAAGTAAGCGACGTGCCGATATCGACCATCGGCGCCTTGCCGTCGCCGAAGGCGCGCACCGTGGCCTTTTCGACCGCGACCAGGATCGGAACCGCGCTGTTGCCGACATCGACGGTGACCGGCTTGTCCTTGGCGGAGAGCTCGACCGCCAGGTCGCTGGCGCCCTTCGGATCGACATTGCCGGTGGCAGTGCCGTGCACCGCATCGCTCTCTATGATGGCCTGCTCGATATCGATCCCACCCGACGCGGTCGCCGTTCCGGCAAGGTCGAAGCTCGTCTTACCCGCAAACAAAGCCTTTATCTTCTCCGGCAGGAACTCTTCGAACTGGCCGTCGCCCTTGGCCTCGATGCGGTGGCCCTTGTCAGTGAGCTGGTGCCGGCCGGTCAGTTGGCTGACGATCCGACCGTCGACCATGAAGGTGCCGACGCCGCTCCAGTTGGCCAAAGGCCCGCCGCCGGAAACGACGATGTTGACGGGCGGCGCATCCGGCAGCTTGAGCAAATTGGCGATGATGCCGCCGGCCGGTTCCGACGCCTTGAGGTCGAGGTCGAGCTTGTTGTCGGCCGGCGCAAAGTGGATCTTGGCGTCGACATTGCCTTGCTTGCCGTCATGGCGGCTGACGTTGAGCACGCTTTCGATCGCCAGCGGCGACGGATCGGCCTTGAGCGAACCCTTGGCGGCCAGTTCGGCGATGCCGCTGCCGGCAAGCTCCTGTCCAAGCGCGATCTCCGGCAGGTCGATCTGCTTCACGTCGATCGACACCGGCAGGCTGGACGAGCCACCTTGCGATGGCTGCTGGCTCGGTTGCGGCAGCCGCGCCAGCTCGATGCGCTCGGCGGCTAAGTGATTGGCATTGAAATTCCAGGACAGCAGCGCCGCCGGCGACCAGTCGAGCGCTACCTTGCGCGCCACCATCCAGGGGCCGGCGCGGTCTTCCAGCACGATGTGGTCGACCCTGAGCGCGCCCGACCAGATGCCTTCGATGCCGCTGACCGTCACCTTGCGGTCCTCGCTCGAAGCCACCTTCGAAATCAGGCCGGCAAGATTCTGCCGGCCGCCTTCGGTGCCGGTCAGAACGACAAGCGCGCCGATCGCCACCACGAGCAGCACAAGCAGCGCGTAGAGGCAGATACGGAGGATGCGCCAGACCATCTTCATCGTCAGAACGCCTGGCCGATGCCGGCATAAATGCCGAAATGCGGATCGCCCGGATCGCGGTTGAGCGGCACGGCAGCGTCGATGCGCAACGGCCCGAAGGGAGTAATATAGCGCAGGCCGACGCCGGCGCCGACCTTCACATTCGAGAAATCGGGGAAGGATTTGGTCGAGACGGTGCCGGCATCGACGAAGGGCACGATGCCGATCGTGTCGGTGACGCCGATGCGCATCTCGACCGAGGTTTCGAAGAAGGAGAGACCGCCGATCGGCTGGCCGTTGATATCCTTCGGGCCGATGCCCTGATATGCATAGCCGCGCACCGAGCCGCCGCCGCCGGAATAGAAGCGACGGTCGGCCGGCACGTTCTGCAGCCCGGTGCCGACGATCGAGCCCAGCGTCGCGCGCTCGGCGAGCACGAACCGGCTTGCCGTGTCGAGCGACTGGTAGGTGTAGCCCTCGCCCTTCAGCTTCAGGAACGTCGCGCCGTTCAATATGTCGTAGCTCGGCTCGGCATAGGCTAAGAATCGGAATCCCCTGGTCGGGTTCAGCTTGTTGTCGCGGCTGTCATAGACATATTGCAGCGGCACGCTGGCGATCAGATAGGTATGCTTGCCGAAGGCGTCGGTGATCCTCGAATAATCGAGGTCGAATTCGGCCGACACCCTCTGCTTCTTGTCGAGATCGTAGGAAACGCCGACGTCGCCCTTGACCGAGAAATGGTCATAGGCATCGGGGTGTTCGAACACCGTCTTGATGCCGGTGAAGAATTTCGACGTCGGCCCGAGCACGCCCGGCTTCTCGAACATGACGCCGGCGTTGTAGTTGAGCGCGGAAAGGCTGTTGTTGCCGATGCCGCTGATCGATCCGTCGATGCGCAGCTTCTCCGCCTGGCCGAACAGGTTGCGATGGCCCCAGTAGCCTTCGAGCCCCAGGCCTTCGGTATTCGAGAAGCTGCCGCCGACGCCGAAATAGCGCGGCTTGCGCTCGCTCACCTGGACGCCGATCGGAATGTTGCCGTTGGCGTCGAGCCTGTCGCCTTCCTTGATCGTCACGCTGTTGAAGACCTCGAGCCCGAGCAGCCGGTCGCGCGCATCGTCGATCTCCTGCGGCGAATATTGCTGGCCCCGTTTCAGCCCGGTCATGTATTCGGTGAAGTCGCGATCGACCTTTTCCGTGCCCTCGACCGTCGTGTCGCCATAGCCGGCGACCGGGCCGGCGGCCACCGTCAACGTCACGTCCAGCGTCGAGCTGGTGTGCTCGGCGACGATCTCGCGGTTCGTGACCTTGGCAAGCGGCCTGCCCTCTTCCTTCAGCGCCCGCACGATCAGCAGTTCGGCCTTGAGCACTGCGCCTGAACCGGCATCGCCGCCGGCGATCAGGCCGAAATCGGCTGCCGCCAACCCCGCCGCATCGCCCTTCAGCCGGATGTTGCCAAGCGTGAATTTCGCCCCGGGGGAAACCGTTATGACCACCGGAATGGGCTGTGGCCCCTTGAATTCGGCATCCGGCGGCAATTCGTCGATCGACTTGCCCTCGATCGTGATGGTGACCACGCCTTCGTAGCGAGCATCGGCGTAGAGGGCGGCGACGAGCTGTTCGCGGTCGCCGCGTGCCTTGGCCATCAGGCCGAGCGATCCCGATACCGGATGATCCTCGTCATTTTTCAGCGCCGAGGCATTTTCGAGCCTCTTGACCAAATCCTTGTCGGCGTCAGGCGCATTGATCGTCACCGAGTAGCGCAGCGGATCGACGATGTCGGCATCCTCGTCCTTGGACGAGCCCCAAAGCTTGATGCCGAAAATCTCGAAAGCCGCCGCCTGCCGCACCTCTGTGGCCAGCACAGTCGAGCAGATGAGCGCGAAAAGCAGGGCGCGCGGAAGCCCGCGCCCTGGCGCGATCCCCTTTGACATCTGCGTTTCATGCGCCGGCATTAAGACAACCTAGTCGACAAAACTAAAATTGGAATGAAGTTCCGCAACGTTCGTAAAGGGGCCACAATCCAATTGTCTGAAATAGACCGGGCTTGGAATTCACACCTTTTGCGATTTCGCAAGAAAGTGTGATCCGTCTCACAGAGGTTCTGTCGAAATACCGGCCTTTGGCCGGCATGGAAACCGTTCGCGGGTGATAAACCTGCGGCGCTCCGGCGTTGACAAGCCTGCACGAAGCTTGATCATGCCCGGACGCTGGCGATGTCTGGAGGGTGGTATGGCAATGCGCGCGGCTCGTGGTCTCTTCTTCCTTCTCCTTGTCTTTTTCGCCCTGGGCGGGGCGGCCTTTGCGGCAGAAGCCCGGCGAATCGTGACGATCGATAATTCCGACTATTTCGGCTTCGACCTGAGGTCGGAGCAGAATGTCAGCCTCGACCAGTGCAAGACCGCATGTCTCGGCGATCCGGCCTGCCGCGCCTTCACCTACAACACCAAGGCCAAATGGTGTTTTCTCAAATCCGACTATAACCAGTTGAAATCCTTCACCGGCGCAGTCGCCGGCAAGGTCGCCAATGTCGACGGCGATCCCGATATCGGCGCTCCGCCGGCACTGGCTTTTTTCCCCAACTGGATGGCCGACCAGGCCCAGCAGTTTCGCAACAAGCTGACCGATCCGGCCTATGACAAGCCGACCGAAGGGCTTGCCGCCCTGCAGGCCGCCGCCGAGCAGGCATCGCTTACCGGCGACCATCGCCTTGCCATGCAGAAATACCAGGCCGCGGTCTCGGTGCTGCCCGATGACGGCGCGCTGTGGCTGGCGCTGGCGCGCGAGACGCTGGCCGTGCAGCCGGCGTCGAACACCACCGAACCTTCGACTTTGCCGATGAATGTCACCTCGGCGGCCTTCAACGCCTACAAGCTGGTGCGCACGGCAAAGACCCGTGCCGAGGCGCTGGCGCTGCTTGGCGCCGGCCTCGACAAGCGCGACCTCTACCGGCCCTCGCTGCAGGCCTATGAGGCAAGCCTTGCGTTGGTGAGCTCGCCGGCCGTCCAGGCCGACTATGCCGACCTCAAGGCGCGCAAGGGTTTTCGCGTCGTCGAGCACACCGTTGATGCCGATTCCTCCTCGCCGCGCATCTGCGCCCAGTTTTCCGAGGAACTGGTCAAGACCGGGGTCGATTATTCGCAATTCGTGACGGTCGACAACGCCGCGCCCAAGGCCGTCGAGGCCAAGGACAAGCAGATCTGCGTCGAAGGCCTGGAACACGGCCAGCATTATGACGTGACCTTCCGCGCCGGCCTGCCGTCGGCGATCGGCGAGACGATCGCCGCGCCCGTCGTGCTGTCGATCTACGTCCAGGACCGCGCTCCCTCCGCCCGCTTCACCGGCGACAGCTTCGTGCTGCCGGCCGGGGCGCGCCGCGGCATCCCGGTCGTCACTGTCAACATGAACGCCGCCAAGATGACGCTCTACCGCATTGGCGATCGTTCGCTGGCGCAGCTCCTGTCCGGTTATCAGTTCCTGCATCAGCTCGACGGCTATGACATTTCCACCATTTCCGACCAAATGGGCTCGCCCGTCTGGTCGGGCACGCTCGAAATCGCCAATGATCTCAATAAGGAGGTTACCACTTCGTTCCCGGTGGATGAGGCGATCCCGCAGCGCAAGCCCGGCGTCTATGTGCTGACCGCGCAGCCGGTCGACGACAAGAGCGACGACTATGGTTCACGCGCCACGCAGTGGTTCGTCGTCTCCGATATCGGCCTTTCCACCTATACCGGCCAGGACGGCCTCAACGTCTTTGCCCGTTCGCTGGGCTCGGCCAAGCCGATCTCCGGCGCCGAATTGGCGCTGCTTGCCAGGAACAACGAGATTCTCGGCACGGCGACGACGGACGCCGAGGGTCACGCCGTCTTCAATCCGGGCCTCACCCGCGGCGAGAACGGCATGGTGCCGGCCGTGCTGATGGCCAAGCAGGGCGACAACGACTTCGTCTTCCTCGACATGGGCAAGGCCGGCTTCGACCTGTCGGATCGCGGCGTCGAGGGGCGCGCCTCGCCAGGCGCCCTCGACGTTTATGCCTGGACGGAGCGCGGCATATACCGCGCCGGCGAGGACGTTCACGTCGCGGCCCTCGCCCGCGACGGCGCGGCAAAAGCGGTCGAGAACCTGCCGCTGACCTTCATCTTCACACGACCAGACGGGGTCGAGAACCGCCGCATAATCAGCAATGGCGAGTCCGCCGGCGGCCACGCCGTCGACCTGCCGCTCGAGGCCAACGCCATGCGCGGCACCTGGACGGTGTCGATCTACACCGACCCCAAGCAGTCGCCGGTCGCCAGCCAGATGTTCCTGGTCGAGGATTTCGTGCCGGATCGCATCGAATTCGACCTGACCGCCGACAAGAAGGAGATCGCCCAGGGCGAGACCGCCAACGCTACCGTCGACGGCCGCTTCCTCTATGGCGCGCCGGCCGCGGGCCTCGCGCTGGAAGGCGAGCTGACGCTGTCGACCACAAGCACCTGGGACAGCTTCAAGGATTTCACCTTCGGCCTGGCCGACGAGCAGTCGGGCGAGCCGACCGTGACGCCTCTCGCCAACCTTCCGGTGGTCGGCGATGACGGCAAGGCGACTTTCCCGGTGACGATCGACCAGTTGCCGTCGACCACCAAGCTGGTCAACGCCAAGGTCACCGTGCGCATGCGCGAGGCCGGCGGCCGCGCCGTCGAGCGCTCGCTCGACATCGGCGTTCGCCCGCAGCGCGATGTCATCGGCATTCGCCCGGATTTCGAGGGCGATGAGGTGCCGCAGGGCGGCACCGCCAAGTTCAGCATCATCGCCGTCGACCCCAACGGCAAGCGCGAGGAGCTGAAAGGCGCGCAGTGGTCGCTGGTCAAGGTCGAGCGCAACTATCAATGGTACCGTTCCAACAATTCGTGGAACTACGAAGCGGTCAGCCTCACCAAGGCCGTCGCCAACGGCGCGGTCGACCTCAAGGCCGATGGCGAGGCGACGGTGTCGCTGCCCGTCGACTGGGGCCGCTACCGGCTCGAGGTCGAGACGGCCGATCCCGACGGTCCGGCCACCAGCTATGAGTTCGATGCCGGCTGGTATGTCGCCTCCACCACCACCGAGACGCCCGACGGCCTGGAGATCGCGCTGGACAAGGATGCTTATGCCCCCGGCGAAGTCGCCAAGCTGAAGGTCTCGCCGCATTTTGCCGGCGAGCTTCTGGTCACCATCGGTGCCGAAAAGCTGCTGAAGACCGTCACCGCTTCGGTGCCGGCTGGCGGCAGCACCGTAGACATCCCCGTCGGCGACGACTGGGGCGCCGGCGCCTATGTCACGGCGACCTTGTTCCGGCCCGGCGATGCGCAGGAATCGCGCATGCCTGCCCGCGCCATCGGCATCCAATGGCTGTCGGTCGATCCGGGCTCGAAGAAGCTCGCGGTCAGCCTGACGCCGCCGGAAAAAACCGTGCCGCGCCAGCAGCTGTCGATCCCGGTCGCCGTCAACGGCGCCCAGGCCGGCAGCAATGCCTATGTGATGGTGGCTGCCGTCGATGTCGGCATCCTCAACCTCACCAACTACAAGGCGCCCGATCCCGAGGACTGGTTCTTCGGCCAGCGCATGCTGGGGCTGGAGATCCGCGATCTCTACGGACGCCTGATCGACGGCTCGCTCGGCACCATGGGCAAGATACGCACCGGCGGTGATGGGGCGAACATGCAGGCGCAAGGCAGCCCGCCGACGGAAAAGCTGGTCGCCTTCTTCTCCGGCCCGGTCGAGCTCGACGCCAATGGCAAGGCGCGGGTCGATTTCGACATCCCGCAGTTCAACGGCACCGTGCGCATCATGGCCGTCGCCTGGACCAAGGATGCGGTCGGCCATGCCCAGACCGACGTCATCGTGCGCGATCCGGTGGTGATCACCGCCGGCCTGCCGCGCTTCCTGGCGCCGGGCGATGCGACGACCATGCGCCTCGACATCGCCGACACCGACGGCCCGGCCGGCGACTATGCACTTTCGGTCACCACGACCGGCGACCTGTCGACCGGCGACAAGCCACTGCCCGAGAAGCTGACGCTCGCCCAGGGCAAGCGGCAGTCGCTCTCCTTCCCGCTGGTCGCCAAGACCGCGGGCGACGCTTCGGTCACGGTCAAGCTCGCGCATGCCGATGGCACGGAAGTCGAGCAGACGCTCTATTTGCCGGTGCGCCCGGCGCAGCTTCCGGTCACCAACCGCATGGTTGTCGACCTCAAGCCCAACGGCGGCTCGCTGCGCGTCGACAAGGAACTGCTTGCCGCAAGCGTGCTCGACGGCGCTTCGGTCAGCGTCGGCGTCTCGCAGTCGTCCGCGCTCGACGTCCCGTCGCTTCTGATGTCGCTCGACCGCTACCCCTATGGCTGCGCCGAGCAGACCACCAGCCGCACCATGCCGCTGCTCTATGTCAACGACATGGCCAAGAGCATCGGCATGGAGAGCGATCCGGACCTGCATGGCCGCATCCAAGACGCCATCTACAAGGTGCTGTCCTACCAGGCGGCAAGCGGCAGCTTCGGCCTCTGGGGCCCCGGCTCCGGCGATCTGTGGCTCGACGCCTATGTCACGGAGTTCCTGACCCGGGCGCGTGAGCAGAAGTACGATGTGCCGGCGCTGGCCATGAACCAGGCGCTCAACAACCTGCAGAACGCACTCGGCTACGACCAGGACGTCCAGGACAAGGGCAGCGAGATCGCCTATGCGCTCTACGTGCTCGCCCGCAACAAGAAGGCCTCGATCGGCGACCTGCGCTATTATGCCGACACGCAGCTCGAAGCCTTCTCCAGCCCGATGGCCGTCGCCCAGTTGGCGGCGAGCCTGGCGCTCTACGGCGACGCGCAGCGTTCGGAAGCCACCTTCCAGACGGCGCTCAGGCTGGCGCAGTCGGAAACCGACTACGACTACTACCGCTCGGACTACGGCTCGCGGCTGCGTGACGGCGCGGCGATGCTGGCGTTGGCGGCAGAATCGAAGCCGGTGCCGAGCATCATGCCGCAGCTGATCAAGCTGGTGGGCGTGGCACGCGCGGACGCCCGCTGGACGAGCACTCAGGACGAATCCTGGATGCTGCTCGCCGCGCGGGCGCTGAAGGAAGGCAATGATTCCATCACGCTTTCCGTCAACGGGGCGCCGCATTCGGGCGGCTATTCCGACCAGGTCGCCGGCAGCGAGCTTGTCGACAGCCCGCTCACCATCGCCAATACCGGCGCGACGCCGCTGCAGGCGGTGGTGACCGCGGTCGCCGCGCCGGTCGAGCCGCTGCCGGCCGGCGGCGACGGCTTCACCATCGCGCGCACCTACTACAAGCTCGACGGTACCGAGGCCAACGTCACCGAGGCCAAGCAGAACGAGCGCTACGTGGTCGTGCTCAAGGTCTATGAGCAGAACAAATGGCCGTCGCGGCTCCTGATCACCGACCTGTTGCCGGCCGGCTTCGAGATCGACAATCCGAGCCTGGTTTCCAGCGCGCAATTGTCGAACTTCTCCTGGCTGGCGCAAACCGACGCCGCGCATCTGGAGTTCCGCAACGACCGCTTCGTCGCCGCTTTCAATCCGAACGAAGGCGACGGCGACCGCAACATCACGCTGGCCTATGTCGTGCGCGCCGTGACGCCGGGCACCTACGCCCATCCGGCGGCGACGGTGGAGGACATGTACCGGCCGCAATACTCGGCCCGCACCGCCACCGGCGTGATGGAGGTGAAGGCCGAGTAAGGAGCCGAGGAAATATAGACCGGACGATGGCGCTGCCCCTCATCCACCTGCCGGCACCTTCTCCCCCTGTAGTGACGGGGAGAAGGGGACCGTCACGATTGTTGGCCACTTTCCTGCAGCGTTGGAAATTGGCGAAAGCCTCTGCGCAGGCCCCTTTCTCCCCGTCACTATACGGGGAGAAATGCCCGGCAGGGCAATGAGGGGCAGCGCCATGCTCTCGAGGAAATTCCTGCGTCGAACAGCCATCGCCGGGATTTCTCTAGCCGGCTTCGCGGCGCTTTCAGTCGCTGCCCTTTGGGAACTCGACCGCGCCTTCCCGCCGCCGCTGCCGGCAAAGCTGACGGTCTCGACGGAGGTGCAGGACCGCGACGGTCAGCTGCTGCGCGCCTTCGCCACGCCCGACGGCTACTGGCGGCTCGAGACCCGGCTCGACCAGGTCGACAAGCAATTCGTCGACATGCTGGTCACCTATGAAGACAAGCGCTTCTGGGACCACCGCGGCGTCGACCTCCTGGCGCTCTGCCGCGCCGCCGGCCAGCTCGTCACCAGCGGGCATATCGTGTCCGGCGGCTCAACCTTGTCGATGCAGCTTGCCCGGCTGATCGAGCCGCGCGACAGCCGCAGCCTTGGCTCCAAGCTCAAGCAGATGCTGCGCGCCATCCAGATCGAGCGGCGGCTCACCAAACAGGAAATCCTCGAACGCTACCTGACGCTGGCGCCCTATGGCGGCAATCTCGAAGGCGTGCGCGCCGCATCGCTCGCCTATTTCGGCAAGGAGCCGAAGCGGCTTACGGTTTCGGAAGCCGCCCTGCTCGTCGCGCTGCCGCAATTGCCGGAGAAGCGCCGGCCCGACCGCAATCTCGGCATTGCTCATGCCGCGCGCGACCGCGTGCTCACCCGTATGGTCTCGGCCGGCCTGCTCGGCGAACGCGAAGCCGCGCGCGCCGCGCTGGACGACGTCTCCGGCCTGCGCAGAAAATTGCCGGCGCTGGCCGCGCATGCTTCCTATGCCATGCTGCCCAGGGCCGTGCCAGGCAAGCCGCTGCAGCTCACCATCCGCAAAAGCGTGCAGCAGGGGCTGGAACAGGTGGCAAGGGATGCCGCCAGGAAGCTCGGGCCGAAACTTTCCGTCGCCATGGTCATGGCCGATGCGCGCACCGGCGACATTCTGGGCGAGGTCGGCTCGGCCGATTTCTTCGATGCCAGCCGCTCCGGCTGGATCGACATGACCAAGGTGGTGCGCTCACCCGGCTCGACGCTGAAGCCCTTCATCTATGGGCTGGCCTTCGAGCAGGGGCTGGTGGCGCAGGAGATGATCATCGAGGACAGCCCCGCCGATTTCGGCGGCTACCGTCCGAAGAATTTCGACATGGGCTACCAGGGCGACGTGTCGATCCGCCAGGCGCTGCAATTGTCGCTCAACGTGCCGGCGATCCGCGTGCTCGACGCCGTCGGTCCGGCACGACTGACGGCGCGCTTTCGCCAGGCAGGCGTCAACCCGATCCTGCCGGTCAACGAAGCGCCGGGCCTGGCGATCGGACTTGGCGGTGTCGGCGTGACCTTGCGCGACCTGGTGCAGCTCTATACGGGGCTCGCCAATGGCGGCAAGATGCACACGCTGCATGACGGCACCGAGCCGGCCGACGCCGAGCGCATCACCGCCACCATCCTCGAAGACCAGGCGGCCTGGCAGATCAACGACATCCTGTCCGGCGTGAAGCCGCCGGAAGGCGCCATGCAGCGCGGCATCGCCTACAAGACCGGCACCTCTTACGGCTATCGCGATGCCTGGTCCCTCGGCTTCGACGGCCGCTACGTGCTGGGTGTGTGGGTCGGCCGCGCCGATGCCAGCCCGATCCCCGGCCTGTCGGGCTATGTCTCGGCAGCACCCATCCTGTTCGAAGGCTTCGTCCGTTCCGGTCTTGCCGGCGTGCCGCTGCCCGGCCGGCCGCCGGGCGTCTTCAACCCCAAGCGCGAGGAATTGCCGGTGACGCTCGCCCGCTTCGGCGCCGGCGCCGACGGTCTGGTGCAGGCCACCGCCACCGAGCCGGCGCCGACCATCATCTTCCCGCCCAACGGCGCCCGCGTCGACCTCGGCACCAATTCGGCCGAGGCCACGCCGCTGGTGCTGAAGCTGCAAGGCGGCCGGGCGCCGTTCCGCTGGCTCGCCAACGGCAAGCTGCTCGCCGGCATCGACCGCCGCCGCACGGCGACCTGGCAACCCGACGGCACCGGCTATTCGACGCTGACGGTGATCGACGCTGTGGGCCGAGCCGCGAGCGTGAAGGTTTTCGTTGAATAGGATGCGGCAAACGATTCAGGGGATTGCGATTCTCAGCGTGATGTCCGGCGCGAGGCCCCCCTCTCTGGCCTGCCGGCCATCTCCCCCTCAAGGGGGGAGATTATTCGCTTCGTGGCCTTCGCTAGTCTTCAAAGTTGGAAAGGCGGGCCCAGCGCCGAAACTGCCAATCTCCCCCCTTGAGGGGGAGATGCCCGGCAGGGCAGAGGGGGGTGCCTCGCGCCGACTTTTGTCGAGAGCATTCTTCTCAGCGCTTGCGCTAGCAATCGCGAGCCCTCTCTCAGCCCGCGCCGATCCCCTCCCCGCCGGCTTCGTCAGGCTGGCCGACATCGACCCGACCATTCGCCAGGATATCCGCTACGCCGGCCTGGAAAATTTCCTGCACCGCAAAGCCGATGGCTATGAGGCGCCGGTCTGCATCCTGACCGCGCAGGCCGCGAAGGCGCTCTCCAGCGTCCAGAAAGCCATGACCGCCAAAGGCCTGACGCTGGTCGTCTTCGACTGCTACCGCCCGGCGCGAGCGGTTGCCGATATGGGCAGGTGGACAAGAGAAGGCGGCCGGCCTGACCCGCAATGGTATCCGACCGCCGAGCGTGGCGATCTCATCGCCAAAGGCTATATCGGCGAGTTCTCCAGCCATTCTCGAGGTTCGACGGTGGACCTTGCCATCGCCGAGCCCGGCAATAAAAGCGCGGTTCATCCGGCCTGCGGTGCGCCGGACGGCGACACGCTCGACTTCGGCACCGGTTTCGATTGCTTTGACCCAAAGAGCGAAACCGCCAGCGCCTTGATCGACGCCGAAGCCACCGCAAACCGCAAGACGCTGCTGATCGCAATGCGCGCCGCCGGCTTTCGCAACTATGCGCGCGAATGGTGGCACTTCACCCTGGCCAAAGAGCCTTTCCCAAAACAGCGCTTCGATTTCCCGGTTAACGCCAATTGAGGCGCCCTGGGGTTGTCATCACCCTGACCGCTTCTAATTAGGGCCGGCGGATGAAGCCCTGCGGCCGCTGGCTGAGGAAGTTATTTCCTCAACCGGCCTAAGCTCGGCGAAAAATTGCTTCGAGGAGACGAAAAAGGCAACATTCAATGCATCTAAATTCTATAAACTCGGTAGAGTTCGCAGCAGTTCAACGGAGGCCGGAATGACCAAACCTCATTTCAGGAAACTGCTCGGCGCGCTGGTCGCCACGTCTGTCCAGTTCGGCACACTCGGTTTCGCGTTTGCCGACACGACCATTCTGAATGTGTCCTATGACCCGACACGTGAACTCTACAAAGCCTATGATGAGGCGTTTGCCGCGCACTGGAAGGCTGAGACCGGCGAAACCGTCACCATCCAGCAGTCGCATGGCGGTTCCGGCGCGCAGGCCAGGGCGGTGATCGACGGCCTCGACGCCGACGTCGTCACGCTGGCGCTCGAAGGCGACATCAACGCCATCGTCTCGAAGACGAAGAAGATCAACCCGGATTGGCGCTCGAAGTTCGAGAACAACTCGGCACCTTACACCTCGACCATCATCTTCCTGGTGCGCAAGGGCAATCCCAAGGGCATCCACGACTGGAGCGATCTGGTGAAGGACGGCGTCCAGGTGATCACGCCGAACCCGAAGACGTCCGGCGGCGCCCGCTGGAACTATCTTGCCGCCTGGGCCTACGCAAACGCCAATGACGGCAACGATGAAGCCAAGACCAAGGAGTTCGTCGGCAAGCTCTATGCGAACGTCCCGGTCCTCGATACCGGCGCGCGTGGCTCGACGGTGACCTTCGCGCAGAAGGGCCTGGGCGATGTGCTGATCGCCTGGGAGAATGAAGCCTATCTCGCGCTCGACGAATTCGGCGCCGACAATTTCGACATCGTCTACCCGCCGACCTCGATCCTGGCCGAGCCGCCGGTCGCGGTCGTCGACGCCAATGTCGACGCCAAGGGCACGCGCAAGGTCGCGGAGGCCTATCTGGGCTGGCTCTATTCCAAGGAAGCGCAGACCATCATCGCCAAGAACCACTATCGCCCGGCCAAGCCCGACCTGGTGCCGGCCGAGGACCTTGCCAAGCTGCCGGCAATCAAGCTGGTCACCATCGACGACCCGCAGTTCGGCGGCTGGAAGAAAGCGCAGCCTTACCATTTCGGCGACGGTGGTATATTCGACCAGATTTACAAGCCGGCGCAGTGAGGCCGGACGGCCGGTGAGCCTCGGGCATGCCGGCGGACTGCAACTGCGCAAAGCCATTCTGGTTTGAATAGAAGGGACGATCCAGAACAGCATGACCACAGCACCCGCCAAGGCGGGGTGGCGATTCAAGCAGCCGAGTGTCATTCCGGGGTTCGGATTGACGCTCGGCTTCTCACTTGCCTACCTCACGCTCATCATCCTTATCCCGCTTTCGGGGCTGGTCTGGCGTTCGGCAGCGCTCGGCTGGGCCGATTTCTGGGCGATCGCCGTCGACCGACGCACCCTCAACGCGCTGAAGATAAGCTTCGGCACCGCCTTCCTGGCGGCTGTCGTCAACGTCGTGTTCGGCACCATCGTCGCCTGGGTGCTGGTCCGCTACCGCTTCCCTGGACGCCGCATCGCCGACGCGATGGTCGACCTGCCCTTCGCCCTGCCAACGGCCGTCGCCGGCATCGCGCTCACCACGCTCTATGCACCGAACGGCTGGATCGGCCAGCTTTTGATGCCGCTCGGCATCAAGGTCGCCTACACGCCGCTCGGCATCGTCGTCGCGCTGGTGTTCATCGGCCTGCCCTTCGTCGTGCGCACGGTACAGCCGATCATGGAAGAGATCGACAAGGAGGTCGAGGAAGCAGCCGCCACGCTAGGCGCCAGCCGTTTCCAGATCATCACCCGCGTGCTTTTCCCAGGCCTGGCGCCGGCGATCATCACCGGCTTCTCGCTAGCCTTCGCGCGCGGCGTCGGCGAATACGGCTCGGTCATCTTCATCGCCGGCAACCTGCCCTTCAAGTCCGAGATCGCGCCGCTTCTCATCGTGATCAGGCTCGAGGAATACAATTACGAGGCGGCGACTGCGATCGCCGCGATCATGCTGGCGCTGTCCTTCGTGATGCTTTTGGTGGTCAATCTCGTCCAGACATGGAGCCGCAAGCGCTATGGCTGATCCCGAGATCAAATCCTACGAGCCGCATCACGAGAGCCAGTCGGCCGCGGTGACCGAAAGCCGGCCCGTCAAGGCCGTGCTGATGGCTATCGCCTTCGCCTTCCTTGCAGTCTTCCTGCTTTTGCCGCTGATCGTCGTCTTTCATGAGGCGCTTGCCAAAGGCATCGGCGCCTACACGGAAGCCCTTTCCAGCCCCGATACGCGCTCCGCCATCCGTCTGACATTGCTTGTGGCGGCGATCTCGGTGCCGCTCAACGTCGTCTTCGGCATCTCTGCCGCCTGGGCCATCGCCAAGTTCGAATTCAAGGGCAAGGCGTTCCTGACCACGCTGATCGACCTGCCCTTCTCGGTCTCGCCGGTCATTTCCGGCCTGGTCTATGTGCTGCTCTTCGGCGCGCAGGGGCTGCTCGGCGCCTGGTTGAAGGCGCATGGCATCGTCATCCTCTTCGCCGTGCCCGGCATCGTGCTGGCCACCATCTTCGTCACCTTCCCCTTCGTCGCCCGCGAGCTCATCCCGCTGATGCAGGAACAGGGCAATGGCGACGAAGAGGCGGCGCTTTCGCTGGGCGCCAGCGGCTGGCAGGCCTTCTGGTATGTGACGCTGCCCAACGTCAAATGGGGACTGCTCTATGGCGTGCTTCTGTGCAATGCGCGCGCTATGGGCGAGTTCGGCGCGGTCTCGGTGGTTTCGGGCCATATACGCGGCCTCACCAACACCATGCCGCTGCATGTCGAGATCCTTTATAACGAATACAACGCCGTCGGCGCCTTTGCCGTCGCTTCGCTGCTGGCCGGCCTGGCGCTGGTGACGCTGGTCTTGAAAACGCTTTTGGAGATGCGCTACGGCGCCGAGCTTGCCGCGACACGCGGACACTGAACACTACCTGTCGCCCGAGAGTGCCTGGCAGTTTGGGAACACCGACAGCATCAACGAACCGAGGGATTTGCATGGAAGTTCGCGTCGTCAACGTGCGCAAGGAGTTCGAGCGGTTTCCAGCGCTCCATGATGTATCGCTCGACATCAGGTCTGGCGAGCTCATCGCGCTGCTCGGGCCGTCCGGCTCCGGCAAGACGACGCTGCTTCGGCTGATCGCCGGCCTGGAACGGCCGACCAAGGGCGCGATCTTCTTCGGCGACGAGGACGCCTCGCAGAAGTCGATCCAGGAGCGCAATGTCGGCTTCGTCTTCCAGCATTACGCGCTGTTCCGCCACATGACGGTTGCCGACAACATCGGCTTCGGCCTGAAGGTCCGGCACGGCGCCGCAAGGCCGTCGGGGCAGGAAATCCGCCGCCGGGCCCTGGAATTGCTCGATCTCGTCCAGCTGTCGGGCCTGGAGAAACGCTACCCCGCTCAGCTTTCAGGCGGCCAGCGCCAGCGCGTCGCGCTCGCCCGCGCCATGGCGATCGAGCCCAAGGTGCTTTTGCTCGACGAACCGTTCGGCGCGCTCGACGCACAGGTTCGCCGTGAGCTGCGCCGCTGGCTGCGCGAGATCCACGACCGCACCGGCCACACGACCGTCTTCGTCACGCATGACCAGGAAGAAGCGCTGGAGCTTGCCGACCGCGTCGTCGTCATGAGCCAGGGCCGCATCGAGCAGGTCGGCACCGCCGACGATATCTACGACACGCCGAACTCGCCCTTCGTCTACTCCTTCATCGGCGAGTCGAGCTCACTGCCGGTCAAGGTCGAGAACGGCGAGGTGTGGATCGCCGACCGGCCGATCGGGCTCTCGGCGCCGCACGCGCCGTCCGGCGAGGCAGTGCTCCACTTCCGTCCGCATGACGTCGACCTGGTCGACGGCTGCAGCGGCTGCATCGCCGGCACGGTTGCCGCCAGCCGCCGCGTCGCCGGCACCAGGCGCGTCGAGCTCGAGATCGGCGGTGAGCGCCAGCGCGTCGAGATCGAGCTGCCGGTCGACCATCCCGCGGCGCAGAAGAGCCGGGTGGCTTTCAGGCCGCGACGCTGGAAGCTTTTTCCGGCTTCCTGAGCTGACTTTCACCCCGACGCCAGCGCCCGAGCCTGGCGCCATCTACGAATTTGCTTGGAAGAAGATCCTAGAAAAGGATTGTTTTGGCGATATATTTTCCAGAGCATCGCTCGCCTTCCGGAGCCCGTGCCTCCTCGCACCAGGCTTTCACGACTAGGGTTGCGCCTTAGCTTCGATCTTATTTCCAAGGAGCCCGTTTTCATGAAGCGTCTGTTGCTCGGCATCGCGGCTGTTGCCGGTCTCGTCCTCGCATCCTCCCAAGCCTGGTCGGCCGACAAGCTTTTGAATGCATCCTATGATGTCGGCCGCGAGTTGTTCGCCGACATCAACAAGGCCTTCATCGCCAAGCACCCCGGCGTCGCGATCGACCAATCGCACGCCGGCACCTCGGCGCAGGCGCGCGCGATCGCCGAAGGCCTTGGCGCCGATGTCGTCACCTTCAACCAGGTCACCGATGTCGACTTCCTGGTCAAGAAGGGCCTCGTCTCGGCCGACTGGCAGAAGGATTTCCCGGACAACGCCTCGCCCTTCTATTCGCTGCCGTCCTTCCTGGTGCGCGCCGGCAATCCCAAGCATATCAAGGACTGGAACGATCTGGTGCGCGACGACGTGCAGGTGATCTTCCCGAACCCGAAGACATCAGGCAATGCGCGCTACACCTATCTCGCCGCCACCGCCTACGCCAAGGAAGCCTTCAAGGGCGACGACGCCAAGGTGAAGGAGTTCATCACCAAGCTCTTCAGCAACGTGCCGATCTTCGACACCGGCGGCCGCGCCGCCACCACAACTTTCGTTCAGCGCGAAATCGGCGACGTGCTGATCACTTTCGAGTCGGAGACGCGCGGTATTCGCAAGGAGTATGGCGACGACAAGTTCGAGCAGGTCACGCCTTCGGTCAGCCTGCTGGCCGAGTTCCCCGTAGCGGTCGTCGACAAGGTTGCCGACGAGCATGGCAGCCGCGATCTCGCCAAGACCTATCTCGACTTCCTCTATACGCCCGAGGGCCAGGAGATCGCCGCCGGGAACGGCCTGCGGGTCCGCGACGCGACGGTCTCCGCCAAGCACAAGGCGGACTTCCCCGATGTCCGGTTGCTGACCGTGGAGGACGTCTTTGGCGGCTGGGACAAGGTGCAGAAGGAGCATTTCGCCGCCGGCGGGCTGCTCGATCAGGCCTACGGCAGCCGTTGAAAAGCTCCGCAATCAGAAAGAGCAAGAAAGCCGGCTTTGCCGGCTTTCTTCATGTAAGCGGGGCTGCATGAGTTCGCGGGGAAATCCCAACCCCAATGTGAAAAACGTTACGAAGAATCAACGCGTTTGTGCCTAAGCTGTGGTGCGAATTATTGGGCCAGGCGGCGTCAGGCGGTCAAACTGTCATGATTTGCACACAAACAACCGCCAGATGCAGGCGCATTGGGGTTGATGAACTGAATCGGGCATGCTGACCAAAAAAGGCAAATACGGCCTCAAGGCCCTCGTGCATCTTTCCGGCCTGCCGGCTGGCCAGCTTGCATTCGTCAACGACATCGCCGTCGCCAACAACATCCCGAAGAAATTCCTGGATGCGATCCTGGGCGAGCTGCGCAATGCCGGTTTCGTCCAGAGCCGCAAGGGCAAGGAAGGCGGTTACCGCCTTGCCCGTCCCGCTTCCGAGATCAAGATTGGCCATGTCGTGCGCGTGCTCGACGGGCCGCTGGCGCCGATCCCTTGCGCCAGCCGCACGCAATACCAGCGCTGCGAGGATTGCGATGAGGCAACCTGCCAGGTCCGCCACATGATGCTGGAAGTGCGCCAGGCGATCGCCGAGGTGCTCGACAACCGCAGCCTCGCCGCCATGCGCGACGCCGACAACGACGATTTCCCGGCGGAGCTCACGTCTCAGATTTGAAGCGACCCGGCCCTGACGGCAGTCCCGTCGGTTGCTTGTCTGCTTTCCACGCAGTAAAGCGACTGGAGGATGAAACGGGGCTCTGACGCATGAGGCTGCCTTGGCTTGGCAATTCCCGTATGGCCAGCCGGCAACCATCGTCGAACGACATCTATCATACCGAGATCACGGCCGACGTGCACGTGCCGGAGCGCGGCGAGTCCGTTCGCTTCTTCAGCCGCAAGGTTGTGCGCCCCGGCAAATTGCGTCGCTTCACCAATCGGGATCCGCGCGAGAGCCTGTTGTCTTGTTTCTATCTCGGCGTCGCGGCGATGCTGCCGGTCTCCTGGTGGAGCTCGATCTGCGGCTGGGTGTCCAGGCTCAGGCGCAAGCGCCACTTCCGCAAGGAGTTTGCCCGGTACGACGTCGCGGTGAAGGCCGTGCTCGGCAATACCGTCGACACGAAAAGCATGTTCGAGGCGCAACTCGCCGCCGTTCACCGCCGGCGGCTGACGCTTGCGGCGCATCTCGTCGCCGGCTGGCGCTGGTCGCCGGCGATCCGGCTCGAAGGCCTCGAGGCTCTGCAACAAGCCCTGCGCAACGGGCGCGGCGCCATCGTGTGGTGCGACCAGTTCACGGCGCAGACGATCATGGGCAAGCGCGCCCTGCATGAGGCCGGCGTCGATGCCCATCAGGTGAGCGCGCGCTACCACGGCTTCTCGCCGAGCATGTTCGGCCTGCGCGTGATCAACCCGCCGCTGGTCAGGCTCGAGAACCGCTTCCTGAAAAGCCGGATCGTCTTTGAGCGCACCGACGCCTATCAGGTCACCACGCGTATCCAGAAGGTGCTGAAAGCAAACGGCGTGGTGCTGATGACCAACACCGTCTATGCCGGCTCCGCCTTCACCGAGGCCGCCATGGGCGAGCGCGGCTGGACCCACCTCGCCTCGGCGCCGGCAAATTTCGCCGCGCGCGCCGGCGCTGCGCTGTTTCATATGGCGACCATCGAGATAGCGCCCTTTCGCGAGTATAGGGCGATCGTCAAAGAACTGAGCGCGACCACAGGGGCGCCAGCATCGCCTGCCAAGGACATGACAGGGAAGAACCTCGTCGTTCAGGCGGGATTTATCCTGTCGAAGCGCGACCGGATGCTGGAGACGCTCAAGCTCTGTCCTGAGCAGATGATGGCCTGGTCGAGCGCCGTGCGGCTGACAGAGCAGCCAGCCGAAGCCGCGATCGGCAACGACGAAGCCTGATTACCAACTGATCTAGCGGATGATCTCTTGCAGGATTCCCGCTACACTTCGCGTTCCGTCGACCGTCACGGCTCGTTCGTCCGACGCAGGCTCCTCCAGAGTGGCGAACTGGCTATCGACGAGGCTGGCGGGCATGAAATGGCCTTTGCGATCGGCGACCCGTCGCCATGCGGTCTCCCGATCGATCCTGAGATAGAGGAAGACCATACCGGGGCAGAAGCGGCTCAGCCGGTCGCGATAGCTTCGCTTCAGCGCCGAGCACGCCGCCACCGCCTTCCGCCCATCGGCAACCGAGGTCGCGACGCGCTCGCCTATGGCGTCGAGCCAGCCCGCGCGCAACGCATCGGTCAGCGGCTCGCCGCGCGCCATGCGCGCCACATTCTCCGGCGGATGCAGCAGGTCTCCTTCGACGAAGTCGGCGCCCAGCGCCTCGGCGAGCGCCTCGCCGACGGCGGTCTTGCCGCAACCGGCAACGCCCATCACGACGATGGCGGGCACCGTCCGAAGATCGTTCATGCCAGGCTCCGGGGTCTGCGGTCTTGCGCTCGCCTCATTTACCGTCAGCGGCTTGCCGGCGCGCGCCCGTAAAGCAGGAGCATGGCGACGATGACGACGCCATAGATGATCTGCCGCCCCGCTTCCGGCATCTGCATGACCGAGAGGATGGATTGCAGGAGCGTGATCAGGATCACGCCGGCCACCGTGCCGAGATAGGAGCCGCGCCCGCCCAGGATCGATGTGCCGCCCAGGACAACCGCCGCGATCGACGGCAGGAGATAGGCATCGCCCATGGACTGCGCCGCCTTGGATGCATAGCCCGCCAGAAGCACGCCGCCAAAGGCCGACAGCCCGCCGGAGACGGCGAAGGCGATCATCACGATGCGACGCGTATCGATGCCGGACAGGTAGGCGGCGCGCTCACGGTTGCCGATGCCGTAAACGGCGCGGCCGAAGCTTGTGCGGGTCAGCGCGAAGACCATCGCGGCGCCGATCAGCACCCAGATGATGACGGCATTGGGAACGCCTGGGATGGTGAAACCGGTTGCCAGGTAGCGCATCGCGGCGGTCGCCGAATCCTGTGGCGAGAAGCCGCCTGTGTAGACCACCATCAGCCCTTGCGCCACGGCATTGGTGGCTAAAGTAATGATCATCGAGGGGATGCGCAGATAGGCGACACCGATGCCGTTGACGATGCCTATCGCCACGCCGCACAGGACGCCGAAGGGGATGGCGAGAGCAACGCCGACCGACCCGTAGGCCGCGGCCGCGCAGGCCATCATGGCGCCGGCGGCCACGGCCCATGGCACGGAAAGATCGATCTGGCCAAGCAGGATGACCAGCATCATGCCGGTGGCGATGACGCCGAGGAAAGACGCGACCTTCAACTGCTGCAGGAGATATTCCGGCGACAGGAAGTTGCGCGAATAGAGGCTGCCGAGCAGGAGCAGGACCACGATGCAGGCAAAGGCCGTCAGCACCGCCGGGTCGGCGCGCCGGATGAATTTGGGCATGCGGCCGGCAATGCCGCCCATGATGCCGCCATGCGTCGTTTCGCTCACAGGAACCACTCCAGCCGGTTGCGTACCCGAAACAGCGCGAAGGCGCCAAGGCTGACCGCGATCAACAGGATAACGCCCTGGAACAGCGGCTGCCAGAGCGGATCGAAATCGAAGACGAATAAGAGGTCGCCGATGGTGCGGAAGGCGAGCGCGCCGAAGATCGCGCCGATGGCGCTGCCCTTGCCGCCGAACAGCGACACGCCGCCGAGCACGACGGCGGCGATTGAAAACAGCGTGTAGGCGTTGCCGCTGGCATAGGCCGCCTCGCCCGTATAGGTGAAGAAGGTCAGGAACAGTCCGCCGATCGCCGCAAGCAGGCCGGCAAGCGTATAAGCCAGCAACTTGCCTCTGCGGATCGGCACCCCGGACATGTAGGCCGCCGTCTCCGACGAGCCCGCGGCATAAGCGGCGCGCCCAAGTTCGGAGCGACTGAACGGCACCCAGACGACAAGCACGATGACGAGCAGCGCCACGAGGCTCGCAGGCACGATGCCGAAGAAACGCCCGGTCAGGAAATCGGCAAGGTCCTCGTTGACCGAACCACCGGGAACGGGGCGCAAAAGCAAGGCCAAGCCGAAATAGACGGCGCCCGTGGCGATGGTGGCCACGATCGGCTGCAGCCGCCCGTAGATGACAATGGCGCCGTTGACCGCCCCGCAGATGAGCCCGGTGCCCAGCACCGCCAGCACGCCGAACGCCGTTTCCAGGCCGGTGCCGACCACCAGCCATGAAGCCATGCAGTTGGTCAGCGTGAAGATCATGCCGACCGACAGATCGATGCCGGCGGTGATCACCACCAATGTCTGCGCCATCGCGACGAAGGCGAGCAGCACGCCCTTGTTGGCGGCCGTCTGCACGACATTGGCGGTGAAACCGGCCGGATGGTTCGCGCTGTAAATTGCGAACATGACGATGAAGATGCCGAAGGCCAAAAGCGTTCCGCGTTGTTCGGCCAGCCGGTAGCGCCAATCCTTCACGCGTGCTCTCCCTGCCCGATGCGGACGTCATCGCCGTGGATGTTGAGCGCGCTGGCGATAAGCGCGTGCTCGGTGAGCCCCGCGCCGACCAGCTCGCGCTTGACCGCGCCGTCATAGAGCACGAGCACGCGGTCGCAGCAGCCGATCAGTTCGTCATAGTCCGTCGAATAGAACAGGATCGCAGCACCCGCATCCGCGAGCTTGCGCATCAGTTGGTAGAGCTCCTGCTTGGTGCCGACATCGATGCCGCGCGTCGGATCGTTGAGCAGGATGATGCGCGGCTGCCGCATCAGCCATTTGGCGATCACCACCTTCTGCTGGTTGCCGCCGGAAAGCGCGCCGACCGGAATGTCCAGGCCCGCCGTCTTGATCGCCAGCAGCCCGACCATGTCGTCGATCAGGCGCTGTTCGGCGGCGCGGTCGATGATGCCGGCCTTGGTCAGCCGGTCTAGGGCTGCGAAAGAGAGATTCTCGCGCACCGTCATCGGCAGCATCAGTCCTTCGGTCTTGCGATCCTCGGGGATCAGCGCCATGCCGATGCGGCCGTGGCTGGCCGCGGTCGGGCTGGCGATCGAAACCGGCTTGCCGTCGATCAGCACCTCGCCGCGCAGGCCGCGCAGCACGCCGAAGAAGGCAAGCAGCAATTCGCGCTGGCCCTGCCCATCCAGACCGCCCAGGCCCACAACCTCCCCTGCCCTGACGCTCAGCGAAATATTGTCCAGCCGGTCGGCCCAGGAGAGATTGCGCGCTTCGAGCACCGTCGCAGCGGCCGGGGCGGAAGCGGGTTTCGGCGGGAAGATATGGCTGTATTCGCGGCCGATCATCAGCTCGACCACCTCATTGTCGCTCTTCGAGCCGGCGGGGTAGCTGGCGACGTTGCGGCCGTTGCGGAACACCGTGCAATGGTCGGCGAGTTCAGCGATCTCGTTCATGCGGTGCGAGATGTAGAGCAGCGCCAGCCCTTCCGAGCGCAGCCGTTTCAACACCTCGAAGACCTTGGCGACGTCCGCCGCCGTCAGCGCCGAGGTCGCCTCGTCGAGGATCAGGATGCGCGGCTTCCGAGCCAGCGCCTTGGCGATCTCCACCATCTGCCGGCGCGACAGCGGCAGGTCCTTGACCAGGGCGCGGGGATGAATGTCGGAAGCGCCGGCGCGCGCCAGCGCTTCCTCAGCGATGTTCCGCTGCGCCTTGCGGTCGATCATGCCGAAACGCTTGGGCGGATTGGAAATGACGATGTTGTCGGCGACGCTGAGCTCCGGAATCAGCGACAGCTCCTGGAAAATGCAGACGATGCCGGCCTGGTTGGCGGCGGCAGGCGAAGCGAAGGTGACCTCGCTTCCGTCCAGTGTCATGCGCCCTTCATCCGGCGCCACAACGCCCGCCATGACCTTGATCAGCGTCGATTTGCCGGCGCCGTTCTCGCCGAGGATGGCGTGGATGCTGCCGGCGGTGACCGTCAGCTCGGCCTTCTCCAAGGCCCGAACGCCGCCATAGCGCTTGGATATGCCTTCCATGCGGAAGAGCGGAGCCGTGCCGTCCATCAGCCCTCCCCGGCCGGTTTTGATTGGGGAGACAGTGCCGCGGGCTCGCCGCGGCACTGTCCAGTCAGACTATTTGTTTTCCTTGGTCTGGCCCATGATTTCCTGCGCGGTGAAATTGATGCCGCAGGTCGGGAAGGAATTGCCGACGAAGAAATTGTCGGACTGGTCGGGGAAGAAATCCTGACCCGCCTTGAAGTTCGGATCCTCGACGATGGCCAAAGGCAGCTTGACCGATTGCGGCACGACATTGCCTTCGAGCGCGGCAATCGCCGTCTTGATGGCAACCGCCACCTGGGCCGGGCCGGTACCGGCGGACGAGCATTTCAGCCCGTCGGCCGCATGCGCGGCGCAGAATTTGCGGAAGCCGTTTTCCGTCTCGCCGCCGAACGGCACGAACGGATGCTTGGCGTCGATCATCGCCTGCACGATGCCGGTGTCGCCGCCCTGCCCAGTGATGCCGTCGAATGGCCCGCTGGTGGCGATCGCGTCGGCCGTGGCCTTTTGCGCCACGCCGTCATCCCACTTGCCGACCACCTCGGTGACAGCCCATTTCTTGCCGGAACCGTCAAGCACCTCGTGGATGCCATTGTGGCGGTCGGTGTCGACCGAAGTACCGGCGACGCCGCGCACCTCGAGCACCTTGCCGCCATTCGGCACATGCGCGACCAGCCACTTGCCCCAGAGCTCGCCGAGGCCCTTCTGATCGACATTGACGTTGATGGCGTCCTTGGTGTCGAGGATGTTGTCGAAGGCGACCAGCACGACACCGGCTTCCTTGGCGCGCTTGATGACCGGCCCGAATGCGGTCGGGTTCTGCGCGTTGACGACGATCGCGTCAAAGCCGGAATCGATGAAGTTGTTGATCGCCGAGATCTGCGCCGGCACATCCTCGCCGGTCGACACGACCTTGAATTCCTTGAGCTTCTTGGCGACATCCGGCTGCGCCGCATAGGCCTTGGCCGTCTGGATCATCTGGATGCGCCAGGTGTTGGCGATGTAGCCGTTGGCAAGCGCGATGCGGTATGGACCGTCCTTCTTCGGATACTTGAAAAACTGCGTGTCGGCCGACCACGGCGCGAAGCAGTCCGGCTCGGCCGCGGGCCCCTTGACGACCTCGGGTCCGGCGATCGCCGACGAACTCAGCATGACAAATGCGGTGGCGGCAATGACGCCGCCAACGAGTGACTTGATCATCGATATTCCTCCCAGTTGCAGTTCTGCTTGTTATGAATCTTTGGCGATACGGTCGGCAACCCTCCGGCCAACCAGACACCCACACAGGACGGCCGCGCCGCCCAGATCCTCCTCGTCCCCCTCAGCTCTCTGGCAATTTAGAAAACTATCATATTATACATAATAAACAAGTACGAGCTGTTGCTTATGTATAATAAACAGCCTTCCCGCCTCGCCGAGCCTTTACCGGCATGCAAATGGTAGCGCTACCATCTCAGGCTGTAAAGAATCATCTTAAGGAACCAACAGTACCGCGTCAGCGCGCGGTGCTCTCGCGCCGCATCAGCTCGAAACCGAGATCGACGATCCGCTGTTCCGGCCGGTTTCCGGCGATCGCCGACAGCGCCATCGCGACGGCACGGGTGCCGATTTCATAGCGATGCGTGCGCACGCTTGTGATCGAAGGAAACGACACCTGCATCATGTCGAGATCGTTGAAACCGACAATGCCGATCTGCTTCGGCACGTCGATCGATGCGCGATGGCATTCGAACAGAACGCCAAGCGCGATATCGTCATTGTTGCAGAACACGCCGTCCAGCGTCGGCATCTTGGCCAGCGCGTCGCGGAACAACTCGCGCCCGAGCGTCACGCTTGACGGCACCGGCGTTGTGGTGACCAGCCGCGCGTCGAACAGGCCGGCGGCCTCCATCGCGGCGCGGTAGCCGGCAAGGCGCCGCTGCGAACGCGGATCCATCCGCGCGCCGATGAAGCCGATCTTGCGGTATCCGGCTTGCAGCAGGTGTTCGGCGGCGGTCCTGCCGCCGTCGAGATGCGAGAAGCCGACCATCATGTCGACCGGGTCCGGCCCGGTCTCCATCACTTGCACCACCGGGCAGCCGGCATTCTCCAGCAGTCGTCGCGCGCTGGGCGTCTGATCTATGCCGGCCACGATCAGCGCCGCCGGGCGTTGCGATCCGAAGACCTGCAGCAGCCGCTCTTCCTCCAGGCCTGAATAATGGGTGTTGCCGATCTGGATGCGGAACGGACTGTCGGAAAGACTGTCATAGATGCCGCGCACCACCTCGGCGAAGACGTTGTTGGTCAGCGATGGCACCAGCACGCCGAACACCTCGGCGCGCGCCGAGGCAAGCGCGCGGGCGTTCGGGTCGGGCACGTAGCCGAGCTCGTCGACCGCGGCCTGTATCTGCCGTCGAAGGTCTTCCGACACCCGCCCGGGCTCACGCAAGGCTCGCGATACCGTGATCGCGCCGACACCGGCCTTGCGCGCCACGTCGGCAATGGTCGGACGGCCGCCGCCACGACGGGAGCGCGGCTTGGTCAAGGACGGGCCTCCTCGATATGCCGAACGAAACAGTTGTTGTCAGCCATCGCGTCGCGCAGTCGCCTATGTTGTCAACGCAGCCTGTCGTTCAGGCATCTCCAGCCCGACATCAGGCCGACGTCCGGTCGCCGAAGAGCAAAATCAGCAGGAAAAGAAGACCAAACAATACGTAAAATCCGGCCAATGCACCAAATAGACGTTTGCGGAGCGGTCGAAACTCTTGGGCAACAAAAAACCTATTGAGTCGGCTATTCTTACGGCCAACACGCTCGCTCCAACCAAGTGCTCTTTCCTCGGCTATGTCGACAAGCGCCCCGGTTCTGCTGATTACCAGCAAAATCACATAGATAAAAAAGGCGAAGCTTACGAGACACACAGCGGTGCACGCCCAGACCGCTATTGTTAGAAGAATGGGCTTACCGTGAAGGGCTAGATGCATTCTGTGCACCGCTGAAAATTAGGCTCAAGCAGCAATCATTGACGATCGTCGTGCTCGCCACAATAGCAAACCAATTGCTAGTAAATTCAAAATATTCCACCCAATTCCGTTGAGGAACGCGGCCGCGTAAGATCCGGTGAGATCGTAGATCCAGCCCGACATCCAGCCGCCGATAGCCATGCCGAAAATGGTCGCCATGATGACGATGCCAACGCGCTGGCCGGCCTCCTTGGCGGGCATGTATTCGCGCACGATGATCGCATAGCAGGGCACGATGCCCCCTTGCGACAGGCCGAACACCAGCGAGACGACATAGAGCGAGGCAAGACCGTCGAAGGGAATGTAGAAGAACAGCGACAGACACTGCAGCACCGAACCGATCAGCAAGGTCCTCACCCCGCCGATACGGTCGGCGACGAAGCCGGAAACAAGACGGCTGACGACGCCGGCGGCCATCATGATCGACAGCATATCGGCGCCGTGGGCGACACCATAGCCGAGGTCCATGCAATAGGCGACGATATGCACCTGCGGCATCGACATCGCCACGCAACAGCCAAGACCGGCTATGACGAGCAGCGCCTGAAGGGCGGCCGGCGACAATGAAATCGGCTGGACCGGGCGTGCGCCTGGCGAGCCGGCGACGACCACCGGGGCGCGACGTCGCAGCATTATGACCAGCGGCGCCATAGTCACAAGGCAAGCGATGCCGATGGCCACATAGGTGAAGCGCCAACCCTCCGCCTTTATCAGCGGCGGTATGATTGCTGGCCAGACCGTTCCGGCGAGATAGCTGCCCGCCGCCGCCGTAGCCACGGCAACGCCGCGCCGACGATTGAACCAGTGCGAGATGTCGGCGATCAGCGGCCCGAAAATCGCCGATGTCCCCACCCCGATGAGCAAGCCTTGGGCGAGCGTGAATTGCACGATCGAAGTGGAGAGCGACGCCAGTGCGAAGCCTGCAACCAGGGCCATCGAGGAAACCAGCGCCGGGATCCAGTAACCGACACGGTCGATGGCGCGGCCGACCAGCACATTGCCGGCGGCGAATCCGACCATGGTAGCGGTGTAAGGCATCGAGGCGGCGGCACGATCGACGCCGAACTCGGCCTGCACGGCGGGCAGGACCACGACTACGGCCCACATGCCGACGCCGCCGATCGTCGCCAGCAGCAAGGAGATCCCGAGCCGCGTCCACGCGTAGAAGCTGTCTATGCCCGCGTTGTTTGCCGCGTTTCCTAGAACTGTCGTCACGGGGTTTCCTGTCCACGATTTCTTCGAGATCGCGCGTTTGAGCGCACTATCGGCCCATTTCCTGAGCCGAGCAGCGCCACGACCGGCAAATCCGTGGCTCCAGAACCGGGAACCCGCCTCACCTCATGGGGTTTCTCTGAAGGAAGGAGTTTGTCATGACCGCCAAGAAGAAATGGTCGGCCGACGTGACCGAACACAGCGACGCCCTCGATCTCGAGGAGCACGTCTTCGAATCCGATGACGCGAAGAAGATCGCCGCATCGCTCAAGCGCTCGGCCGAGCACAGCCACCGCCGCAAGGCAGAGCCGTTCCAATCCGCCATGTCGATGTTGAATTTCTACATCAACCGTGCCGGCAAGAATCTGCCTGACGAGCGCAAGAAGGTGTTGGAAAAGGCGAAGGACGAGCTGCGTGTCGCCTTCGGTCGCGAAAAGCAGGATTGAGGGTTGCTGGGAGCGCTAGCACCAGTTCCTCAACGCAGGGATCTGGAAAGATTGCAGGCTTGTCGGGCAAGGCTATCAGCATCCGTTTGGGGTGTTCAGCGCAAACGCTGGCGATGAGCTGAAGCCCCCCAACCTCGTCATTCTAGGGCGGAGCTACGCGAAGCGGAGCGTAGACCCTAGAATCCATGCCGTTACATCGACCGAAGTGTGCAACGCTGCAGAATTCTGGACCGCCGCGGCGCTTCCAAGTCACGGCATGGATCCTCGGGTCTGCGCGCGTCGCTTCGCTCCTTGCTCCGCCCGTGGATGACGACCGCGATAGGCGTCTTGGCCAATCGCCAAGGCATGGGATCTGCCAACGCACGCACGGGCAGCGGTCAAAGTTTCTGTGCTGGCGAACTGGTCCGGTACAAGACCTCAGCGCGACTGGATCACTTCGTCGGTATTGGCCAGCAGCTTGCGCACCGCATTGCGCGCCGCGTCCGGCCTTTGCAGGCGGATACTGCGTTCGATCGCCTCATGCAGTTTCTGGGCGTGCTGCAGATTGTCGAGCTCGCGCGTCGTATAGGTGAAGAGATGGTCGAAGGCAGATTCGATCAAGACGCCCAGCGGTACCAGCAGGTCGTTGCCCGAAGCCCTGAGGATGGCAAGGTGGAAGCGCGTATCGGCCCGGGTGCGCTCCTGCAGGTTGGTCGCCTCGCCCATCTCGCGACAGGCCTGGCTGATCTCGGCCATCTGCTCGCGGGTGCGCCGCATCGCCGCGAAGGCCGTCGCCTCCGGCTCGATGATGTGGCGGAACTCCTGCACGGTCTTGAGGAACACCTCGCGGTCCGGCGAGGTCGCGTACCAGGCGAGCACGTCGCGGTCGAGAAGGTTCCAGCGTTCCTTCGGTTCGACCCAGCTGCCGATCTTCGGTCGCGAGGCCAGAAGGCTCTTTGCCATCAGCATCTTGATCGCCTCGCGCACCGCCGAGCGGCTGACGTCGAAGGTCTCCGACCATTTGGCTTCATTGGGCAGGATGGTGCCCGGCGGATAGTCGCCGCGCACGATCCGAAGGCCGATTTCGCTCGCAAGCGAAGCATGCACGCTGGAGCCCGGGATGCGTGGCGCGTCGGCCCGGCGAACGCCGGCCGGACGCTCCGCGGCCGCTGCCTTTGTCGGCCTTTTTTCTTTGTTCGGCTTCGCGTCCGTCATTGTTCCACAAAATCCCGTTTTCAGAAGCTGTCAAGCACGGCAAGCCCGCTTTGCCGCAACGCGCGAGGATGTGCACAGATCAACCGGCATTTGCCGGCGGCTCACGCCGTCTTGACGTATTTGCGCCAGCTGTGCTGCGGCCGGAAGCCAAGCACATCGCGCGCCTTGCGGTTCGAAAGCAGCGTCTCATATTCGCCGAGTTCGGCCTTGACCGGCACGCCCGGATAAAAGCGCTTCAACAGCTCCGCCGTCGGCAGGTTCGACGAGGTGTCGTCGTTGGCCGCGTTGAACACCTGATAGCCCAGGCCATCCTTCTCGATGGCGCGCAAGGTGATCTGGCCGAGATCGCGCGCATCGATATAGCTCCAGGCGATGCGCTTGCGGAAACCGGGATCAGCGAACCATTTCGGGAATAGCGAATATTCATGCGGCTCGATGACATTGCCGATGCGCAGCGCATAGATGTCGAAGCCGCTGCGCAACGCGAAAGCCCGCGCGGTCTTCTCGTTGACGATCTTCGACAGCGCATAGGAGTCCATCGGGTCGACGTCATAATCCTCGTCGAGCGGGAAATGCGTCGGATTGCGAGGCTCGTTGGCGAAGACAAGACCGTAGGTCGTCTCGCTGGAAGCGATGATAACCTTGCGGATGCCGAGCTTCACCGCCGCCTCGATGACATTGTAGGTGCCCATCGCGTTGATGCGGAACACCTCGTTGTCCGGCGTGATCATGATGCGCGGGATCGCCGCGAAATGCACCACGGCGTCGACCGGCTGCGATCTCAACGACGGGTCGAACTCGTGCAGGCCCATATAGCTCGACAGCGCGTTGAAAACCTGGCCGCTGTCGGTGATGTCGGTGACCAAAGTGCGCACCTTCGGATTATCGAGCGGCTTGGTGTCGATGTTGAGCACCTGGCAGCCATGTTCGACCAGATATTCCACGACATGCCGGCCAGCCTTGCCGCTGCCGCCGGTAAACATGATCCGCTTCGTCATTTTGCTCTCCACAATGCTAGGTAATTATGTGTATTGTCAGACAATATGACATTCCGCGATCGCCCGCCACCCGCGATCCGCGGAAACCTTCTGGACAATCGCCCGCCGCGCGGGCGCCCATCACCATGAAAGACAGGGAAGAGACGACATGAGCACCACCGCTGCCCGCGACAACATCGGTTTCATCGGCCTTGGCCTGATGGGGCACGGCATCGCCAAGAACATCGTCGACAAGGGCTATCCGCTGACCTTCCTCGGTCGCAAGAACCGCAAGCCGGCGGAAGACTTGGCCGGACGCGGCGCCAAGGAAGTTGCCACGTCCAAGGAGGTGGCCGCGGCCTCCGACATCGTCTTCATCTGCGTCACCGGCTCGCGCGAGGTGGAGGCGATCATCCGCGGCCCCGACGGGCTGAAGGAGGGCCTGAAGCAAGGCTCGGTCGTCGTCGATTGCTCGACCTCCGATCCGGTCTCGACCGTGGCCCTGGCCGCCGAACTCAAGGCGCTCGGCGTCGACTATGTCGATGCGCCGCTCAGCCGCACGCCGAAGGAGGCTTGGGAAGGCACGCTCGACGCCATGGTCGGCGCGCCGGACGCCGTGTTCGCCAGGCTGAAGCCGGTGCTCGAGACCTGGGCCGGCCGCATCGTCCATATCGGCGATACCGGCGACGGCCACCGCATGAAGCTGCTCAACAACTTCATCTCGCTGGGCTACGCCGCGATCTATTCCGAGGCGCTGGCGCTGGCCGAGAAGGTCGGTATTTCGCCGCCGCGCTTCGACAGCGTCATTCGCAACGGCCGCATGGATTGCGGCTTCTACCAGACCTTCATGCGCTGGACGCTGGAGGGCGACCGCGACGCGCACAAATTCACCATTGCCAATGCCTTCAAGGACCTGACCTATCTGGAATCGATGGCGGGCGCGGCCGGCATCGCCAACCCTCTGGGCAACGCGACCAAGAATTCCTTTGCGACCGCCTTCGCCACCGGCCCCGCGGAACAGTATGTGCCGATGCTCGCCACGCATATCGGCAAGCTCAATGGCGTCGACCTGATGCCTTCGAAAGACGGCGTGAAGCAGAAGATTTAGGCGGGAGCCGCCCTGCCCTGTTCGACGGCGGGAGCAGGCGCCGAAAAGGATAGGGGCGCCCACTGGGCGCCCCTTTTTTGACACTTCTGGATGGAGCCAGAGCCTACTTCTGGATGCAGGTGTCGGCCGTTTCCTTGGTGCATTCGTCGAGGCCGGTGAAGACCGGATCGTCGACCTTCTTGCCGCCGATGAGGTCGAGCATCACTGCCGGCGCCTTGTAGCCCATCTCGAAAGGCCGCTGGCCGACCAGCGCGGTCACCAAGCCTTCCTTGGCGATCGCCACCTCGTCGCCGATCGTGTCGGCGGCGCCGATGACGAACTCGTTCTTGGCGATCTTGTCGGCCATCGGCTTGAACAGGTCGCGATAAGGCTGCGGCGCGCCGAACAGCGGCCAGCCGCCCATGATGCCGAAGGCGTCGAGCTTCGGGTTGGCGGCGAGGATGTCGGTCATCGCCTGCACGCCTTTGGCGCCGTCGTCATTGGTGAACACCGGGCAGCCGGGAGCTTCGGTCCAGCCACCTTCGCCGGCAAGTGCTGCAAGACCTTCCTTCCCGGTCAGCGCATCGCGCATGCCTTGCGCGCGACGCAGGATGTTGTCGGCCGCCGGATTGCCCTCGATCGTGCAGATCGTGCCGCCATTCGGCTTGGCCTTCTTGATGTATTCGCCGATCTTCTTGCCCATCAGGTAGTTGTCGGTGCCGAGATAGGTCTTGCGAAGGGCGGCGTCTTCCTTGGCAAGGTCGGCGTCGACCGTCATGATCGGGATCGACGGATTGGCGCTCTTGATCGTCTGCGCGATCAGCGGCGCGTTCGACGGCGAGATCGCCATCGCCACCGTGTCTGGCTTACTCAGCATATCCTGCACGATCTGCGCCTCGCCGGCCTCGTCGGAAGTCGATGCCGGGCCAGTGTAGAAGCATTCATATTCCGAGCTGGCGTTTTCCTTGTTCCACTTCTCGCAGCCCTGATGGATGGCTTCGAAGAACGGATTGTCGAGACCCTTCACAACGATGACGAGCTGTTTCTTGGCCAAAGCCGGCCCGGCGCCCAACGCCATGGCGGCGACGGCGGCAAGCAAAAGTGTTTTCCTCATGTCAGTCCTCCCTTGAAACAGACGGACACCGCGTGCCCGCCACACTGATCAACCCGGATACACAAGAACCACGACGAGCATCTCATGATGTTCGCGCCCCGGCCCGGGCTGATAAGCATTTGCCGATCCGTCCGCCCGAATACCGATGCAGCCGAATCCTTTACCCTCAAACCATCTGCCTGCCTCCGCCGGATAGACGGACGATTGGCAAAGTCTTGTTCCGAAGCTTAGCTAATATCGGCTTTTCGCCAGCGTCAATTGCTATTTGTCCTACAAAACCGATTTTTCGTCGAGTCTCGAAATTAATCGTCAGACAATTGATTGACGCCCCCGTCCGCTTTTGCCTAAATGCGTGGACGCACCGTTCGGGAGGAGATGGACGGGGCAAGACGCAAGCGGCGCCGCCGGGTTCGGTGGCCAGTTGCGCCAACAACGGGGAGGCTTAAGGCTGGTGTCGGTTCTGGAACTCGCCAACATCTCGAAGCATTTCGGCGCCATCCAGGCGGTCAACGATGTATCGTTTTCGCTGGAAGCTGGTGAGGTCGTCGGCCTGATGGGCGACAACGGTGCCGGCAAGTCGACGCTAGTGAAGATGATCGCTGGCAATTTCCACCCGAGCCACGGCACCATGCGGCTGGAGGGCAAGGACCTTGTCATGCACAAGCCGGCGGATGCGCGCCAGCACGGCATCGAGATCGTCCACCAGGACCTTGCGCTCTGCAACAACCTGACCGCCGCGGCCAACGTCTATCTCGGCCGCGAGCTGCGCCGCGGCTTCGGTCCGCTGCGCATTCTCGACTATGGCGCTATGTACAAGCGTGCCGGCCAGCTCTTTGCCGAGCTGAAATCCGAGACGCGGCCGCGCGACCTCGTCAAGCAGATGTCGGGTGGCCAGCGCCAGGCGGTGGCGATTGCCCGCACCATGCTGTCGCAGGCCAAGATCGTGCTGATGGATGAGCCGACGGCGGCGATTTCGGTCAGGCAGGTCGCCGAAGTGCTCAATCTCATCCGCCACCTGCGCGATCAGGGCATCGCCGTGGTGCTGATCAGCCACCGCATGCCCGACGTGTTCGACGTCGCCGACCGTGTTATCGTCATGCGGCGCGGCCGCAAGGTGGCCGACAAGAAAATCGCCTCGAGCTCGCCCGAGGAAGTCACCGGGCTGATCACCGGCGCCATCGAACAGGTTGCGTAGTCGCGTGGATCGGGCGTCCACGCCTCAGGAAAGGTCGATAATGGCAGTCACACTTGACCAGACGATCGCGCAGAAGCAGCACACCTTCCTGTCGCGGCTTTTTGCCAACCAGACTTTCTGGGTGGTGATCGCGGTCATCCTGGCCTGCCTGTTCCTGTCCGTCGCCACCGACTCCTTCGCCACGTCGAAGAACATCTTCAACATCACGCGCAATATCACCTTCGTCGCCATCGTCGCGCTCGGCATGACCTTCGTCATCATTACCGGCGGCATCGACCTTTCGGTCGGCTCGGTGCTTTGCCTATCCTCGATGGTGCTCGCCGTCACCATGCATGCCGGCTATTCGATCGAGGTGGGCATCCTGGCCTCGATCGCCACCGCGCTTGCGATCGGCGCCTTCAACGGCCTGCTCATCGCCTATCTCGGCTTCCCGCCTTTCGTGGTCACGCTCGGCATGCTGTCGGTGGCGCGCAGCCTTGCCATGGTCGCCTCGAACAACACCGTGGTGTTCCAGTTCGGGCCGGATCACCAGAAGCTTTTGTCATTGGGCGGCGGCGCCTGGGTTTTCGGCATCGCCAATCCGGTGCTCTACATGATCCTCCTGGCGGGGATCACCGGCTTCATCCTGCGCTGGACCAAATTCGGCCGGCACATCTTCGCCATCGGCGGCAATGAGCATGCGGCGACGCTGACCGGCGTTCCCGTCAAGCAGATCAAGGTCGTCGTCTACATGATCTCGGCGCTGTCGGCAGGGCTTGCCGGCATCATCCAGACCGGATGGCTGGGCGCCGTCACCACCAATCTCGGCAACGGCATGGAGCTGCAGGTGATTGCAGCCACCGTCATCGGCGGCGCCAATCTCGCCGGCGGCGTCGGCACCGCGCTCGGCGCCATCGTCGGCGCCGCCCTCATCGAGGTGATCCGCAACAGCCTCGGCCTGCTTGGCATCAACGCCTTCTGGCAAGGCACCTTCATCGGCGGCGCGATCATCCTGGCGGTCCTGTTCGACCGCATCCGCAATTTCAGGCGTAGTGACTGAAGTGCGCCGCCTCGCCTTCTCCCTTGTGGGAGAAGGTGGATCGGCGCGATAGCGCCGAGACGGATGAGGGGTGTTCCAGCGGAGTGAGACGCTGGCTTTCCCTGGAGCACCCCTCATCCGTCGCCTTCGGCGACACCTTCTCCCACAAAGGGAGAAGGGAAAGCCGCGCCTATCGCCCAGTCTGAAAATCGAGTCCGGACGGGCGATGCGAGATGGCCACCATTCCTGCCTGTCTTGACGCAGCCTCACCCCAGCCGCACTATTCCCCGGCAGGCGAAGGGAGGCCAGCCGCCTGCGGGAGGAACGATAGCCATGACGGACGCGATCAGGCTCTACTGGGGCCGGTTCGGACATGTTTCCGTGCTGAATGTCGCCAACGACTTCGTCACCCATGCCCATGGCGAGGCGCATCTCATCATCTGGCTGGAAGGCACGGCAGGCGAAATGACCATCGGCCGCGAGACGGTGCGGCTTGGGCCTGGCACCGCGGCCGGCATCAACTCGTTCCAGCCGCACAGCCACGCCCTTTCCCGCGACGGTAAGCCCGGCCTGTTCCTCGCCTTCTACATCGACCCGGACTGGGCGCGCCGGCGCCGCGACCTGCCCTCCTCCGCGCCGCTGTTCGCGCAAGCGGCGATCACGCTGGAGCCCTGGCTGCACCAGGCGGCGGCGAACCTGCTCGATCACCTGGCCGACAATGAGAGCATCGACGACGTGGCCAACTACGAGATCGAGCGTTTCATCGACAGCGTTCTCGACGCGGCCGACACATCCGCGCCACAGATAGCCCGCGCGCGCATCAACACGATGCTCGATTTCCGTGTCCGCAAGGCGATCCAGTTGATGAAGGCCAATGTCTGCGAACGCATCTCCTTCGACGACGTCGCCCGTTCGGTCGGGCTCTCCCGACCGCATTTCTTCGCGCTGTTCAAGGAACAGACCAATCTGACGCCGAACGTCTACTGGAACACGCTGCGCATGGAGGAAGCCGTGCGCCAGCTGCAGTGGTCGCAGGAACCGCTGATCTCGGTCGCCTGCAATCTCGGTTTCACCACCCAGGGCAATTTCTCGCGCTTCTTCCGCGACCATGTCGGCGTGCCGCCGACGCTCTACCGCGAAGCCGCAAGAGCCATGTCGTGAGCGCCTTTACAGGCTGATCCGTCGCCGCATTTTCCGACTGGTTGATACGCGCTCAAGACGCATTGATAAGCGCCGGCCCGTCGGCCGCTCTAGCCTGCTCCCGATCTTTGCAAGGGAACCAGTCTATGGCGAAAGTCACCATTTCCAGCGTCATCGACGCGCCGGTCGAGCAGGTCTGGGCGCGCATCCGCGACTTCAACGGTTTGCCCAGCTGGCATCCGCGCATGGTGGAAAGCCATATCGAGGACGGCAAGGACGCCACCGCGATCGGCTGCGTGCGCAACTTCCGACTGGTCAGCGGCGCGCGGCTGCGCGAGAAGCTGCTCGATTTCTCGGATGAGAACTTCCTGGTCAGCTATTCGATCCTCGAGACGCCGCAGCCGCTCACCAATCACAAGGCGACGCTGCAGTTGCGGCGCGTCACCGACGGCAACCGCACCTATGCCGAATGGACAGCGAGCTTCGACGCCGCGCCCGAAGAGGCCGACAAGCTGGCCGAGGGCATGGGCGCCAACGTCTTCCAGGGCGGTTTCAACGCCCTGAAGGCCCATTTCGCCGGCCAGAGCTAACGGGAGCGCGCCATGTCGCTTGCGCTGCAGACTTTTTCTAGCGTGAAAGACGCCAATGCCGCCTTGCAGGCCGCTGGGACACGCTATCTCGGCGGTGGCACGCTTGTCGTCCGCGCGGCCAATGAAGGCGACGTTGCCGTCTCCAACCTGATCCGCGTCAACAATCCCAACCTCTCGCAGATCGCGGTTTCCGGCGGCAAGGTCCGGCTCGGCGCTTCGGTCACCATGGCCGCGATTGCCCGCCATCCCGAGCTCGCCGCGCTTGCGCCGGCCGCGCGCGCCGTCGGCGGGCCGGCGATCCGCAACATGGCGACCGTCGGCGGCAATCTGTTCGCCCCTGCCCCTTATGGGGATTTCGCGGTGGCGCTGCTGGCGCTGGACGCGACCGTCGTCACCGAAGACGGCGAAGTGCCGGTCGAGACTTTTTTGGCCGATCGGGACACCAGCCGCGCCATACTGGCGGCGGTGGATATTGCATTGCCTAAAGCCGAGAGCTTCCGCTTCCTGAAAGTATCGCGGGTCAAGCCCAAGGGTGTGTCCGTGCTGAGCATCGCCGCGCTTCTGGAACTCGCATCGGACGGCACGGTGACCTCGGCGCGCATCGCGCTGGGCTGCATGGCCGATCGTCCAATGCGCGCTTTAGCGGCCGAAAAGGCGCTGCTCGGCTGCAAGCTCACCCCGCAGGAGATCGCGCCGGCCCTGACCGCCGCGAGCGAAGGCATCGCGCCGATCACCGACCCGATCGCCAGCGCCTGGTATCGCGCCGAGATTCTGCCGGTCCATCTCGGCCGGCTGCTGCTTGACTAATATCCGTGGGGGACGCGCGTCTGTCCGGCCGATCCGGGCAGGCGCGCAGGGAGGAAAAATGGCGAAGGTCCCGGTTCAATTCACACTCAACGGCTCGGAGAAAGCCGAGTTCGTCGAAAGCGGCACGACGCTGCTCAATGTGCTGCGCGACAAGATCGGCGACACCTCACCCAAGGGGGGTTGCCACCAAGGCACCTGCGGCGCCTGCTCGGTCATCATCGACGGAGAACTCAGGCTCTCCTGCCTGACGCTGGCCGAAACCTGCGGCGGTGCCGACGTCAGGACCACCGCCGGCCTTGCCGAAGGCGGTGTGCTGCATCCGCTGCAGCGCGCCTTCCTCGATGCCTTCGCCACGCAATGCGGCTTCTGCACGCCGGGCATGATCATGGCCGCGAAGGTTCTGCTCGACCGCACGCCCAACCCGAGCCGCGAGGATGTGGTCGAGGCGCTGTCCGGCAACATCTGCCGCTGCACCGGCTACGAGCCGATCATCCAGGCGGTGCTGCTTGCGGCGCGCGCCAACTCGCAGAACGCCGCCTGAGGGGACGAGCCATGGAACTGCGCAAGGACTACTTTGCCGATGTCCGCAAGGACGGCCTGCATGAGATCGGCCAGGGTCGCCCGCGGCTCGACTCGCCGGGACACGTCACCGGCAAGACCGCCTATTTCGCCGACCGAAACTTCCCGGGCATGCTGCATCTGAAGATGGTGCGCAGCCCCCACCATCATGCCCGCATCCGCTCGATCGATACGTCGGAAGCGGAGAAACATCCGGGCGTTGTGCGCGTGCTGACCGCCAGGGATGTGCCGCACAATGTCTACACCATCCTGATCCTGATCCAGATCGGGCCCGAGGACGAAACCGTGCTCGCCGACGGCAAGGTGCGCTGGAAGGGTGAGGCCGTGGTGGCGGTGCTGGCCGAGACCGAGCGCGCCGCGCAGGAAGCCGCCGCCAGGGTCAAGGTCGACTATGAGGTGTTGCCGGCCGTCTTCGACATGGAGGAAGCGCTGAAGCCCGGCGCGCCTTTGGTCAACGAATATCACGGCCAGAATTACTACCTCTATGACAGCGGCGAGTGCCGCAAGGTGCGCTTCGGCGATGTCGAGGCAGGCTTTGCCCAGGCCGACCACATCCTCGAACAGTCCTACCAGTCCTCGCCGATCGAGCACGCCCCGACCGAAACCACGGGCTGCGTGGTGGCGCCGGAAGGCAATGACCGCTTCACCTGCTACACCAACACGCAGGCGATGTTCTTCACCCTCGACAACGCCTCGATCATCCTGCAGATGCCCGGCTCGAAGCTGCATTTCGTCGGCGGCACCGTCGGCGGCGGTTTTGGCGGCAAGGTCGACGTCATCGTCGAGCCGATCGCCATCCTCGCGGCCAAGCTAACCGGACGCCCGGTCTGTTTTATCTACAGCCGCGAGGAGGAAATGCAGATCTCCTCGCCGCGCGCCGCCGAAAAGGTGATCATCAAGGACGGCGTCATGAAGGACGGCCGCATCGTCGCGCGCAAGGTGACCGGTTATACCGACGCCGGCGCCTATTCGCGCCACTCGCCCTATGGCGCGCAGAAGGGCGCGGCACACTATCCCGGCCCCTACACGATCCCGAATGTCTGGATCGACACCTATTGCGTCTACACCAACCGCACCCCTTCGTCGGCCATGCGCGGCTTCGGCGTCACCATCGGCGACTTCGCGCTGGAGGTGCAGATGGACAAACTGGCGCGGCTGATCGGCATGGATCCGCTCGAATTCCGCTTCGTCAACGCGTATCGCGACGGCGACATGAAGGCGCATCGCCAGCCGACCGAGGGTGCGGCGCTGATCGAATGCATGCAGGAAGCCTCGCGCGTCGCCAACTGGCCGGTGGCGGAAAAATACATGACGATGTCCTCCTACAGGAAGGAAGCCTGAGATGGCGATCCGGCGTGGACGCGGCGTCGCCGCGATCAACTATCCGACCGGCATGAATCTTGGCGGCGACCCGACCCAGGCGCTGGTCCATTCGACCCCGACCGGCAACTTCATGGTGACGTTGTCCAGTGTCGATCTGGGCCAGGGCATGAAGCAGATCATGGCGCAGATCTGCGCCGAGACGATCGGCGTGCCGACCGACCGCGTCGTCATCGACACCGCCGATACCGACACCGGCCCACACTGCATGGGCACCTTTGCCTCGCGCGGCACGCACCGCGCCGGCAACGCCGTTATCCAGGCGGCCAAGGAGGCGCGCCAGGTCATGCTGGAAGTGGCGGCCGAGGAGCTGGAGGTGAATGCATCCGACCTCGAGACCGACGGTGAGGGCAACATACAGGTGAAGGGCGCGCCGCAGAAATCGATCTCGATCTTCGACGTGGCGCTGTCGGCGCATTTCAAGCGCGGCCGCTCGATCTCGGGGCGCGGCATGTTTCTCATTCCGCGCTCCTACCCGGAGAAGGAGACCGGCGCGATGAAGCCCTCCACCTGCTACGCCCATGCCTGCACGGTGGCCGAGGTCGAGGTCGACGACGAGACCGGCGAGGTGACGGTGCTCAGTGTCAAGAACGTCTTCGAGATCGGCCGTGCGCTCAACCCGAAGATGGTCGAGCAGCAACTGGTCGGCGGCTCTTGGATGGGCATCAGCCACGCGCTCTACGAAACGACGGAGCCCTATTATCCGAACCGCGACCATGGCGGCACCGACTTCAACCAGTATCTGATGCCCGGTCCTGGCGATTTGGCCGAGACCGAGATCATCGTGCTGGAGCGTCCTTCCGCCGACGGGCCGTTCGGCGCCAAGGGTCCGGGCGAGATGTGCGCCAACCCGCAGATCCCGGCCGTCGCCAATGCCGTCTTCGACGCGGTCGGCGTGCGCATCGACACCTTGCCGATCACGCCCGAGCGCATCCTGCGCGCGCTGAAGGCGCAGGCGGCGGGCTGAGGGGGAGATGACCAGCGCCGACGCCGTTGCGGTCGCGGACTCGCCGGAGGCGATCGCCGCGCGCCTTGCCGCTTCGCGCTATCTGGCCGACGACAGCCTTGCGACGGCGATCTTCCTCGCGATCCGCCTCGGCAAGCCGCTGCTGCTCGAAGGCGCGCCGGGCGTCGGCAAGACCGAGGCCGCCAAGGCGGTGGCCGAACTGCTTGGCCGCGAGCTGGTGCGGCTGCAATGCTACGAAGGCATAGACGCCGGGCATGCGCTTTACGAGTGGAACTATCAGCGCCAGTTGCTCGCCATCCGCTACGCCGGCGAGCACGAGATCGACATCTATGATGACCGCTTCCTGATCGCCAGGCCGCTGTTGCAGGTGCTGCGAGCGCCGGAGCAGCGCGTTCTTCTGGTCGACGAGATCGACCGCTCGGATCACGAGTTCGAGGCGCTGCTGCTCGAATTCCTCTCAGACTTCCAGATCAGCATCCCGGAGCGCGGCACGATCCGTGCCGCTGCGCAGCCGATCGTCATCCTCACCTCGAACCGCACGCGCGAATTGGCGGAGGCGCTGCGCCGACGCTGCGTCTATCATTGGATCGGCTATCCCGACGCCCAGCGCGAGGCGGAGATCATCATGCTGCGCGCGGGGGGCGTCGCGGAAGCCACCGCACGTGCCGTGGCCAACGCCGTGCAGGAGATCCGCGCGCGTCCGCTAGCCAAGCCGCCCGGCATCGCCGAAGCGGTCGAATGGGCGAATGCCGCCACCATCCTCGAGAAAGGCGGCAGCCCGTGGCCGCAAGCCTTCCGCCGCGCCATCGGCGTGCTGATCAAGGACGAGGAGGATTTGACTGCCATTGCGCCTGAGCTGGGGAGGATTGTCGAGGAGGCGCTGGGGTGAGCCGCGACCTCGACAACCCCTTCGCCCCGTTTACGGGGAGAAGGTGCCCCGAAGGGGCGGATGAGGGGCAGCGCCACACTGGGCAGAAGGTAGCGTTGCCCCTCACCTGCCTGCCGGCATTCTCTCCCCGTAAACGGGGAGAGGATGCCTTGCCTCGCGCCGCCGCACTCTTCCTCGGCTTCGCCCGTTTGCTCCGTGATCACGCCTTCGCCATCGCGCCCGAACAAATCACCAGCTTCATGCAAGCGGTGACCCTGCTCGGCCCGCGCTCGATGAACGACATCCGCGAAGCAGCGTTCGCGACGCTTGCGCCCTCGCCCGATCGCCGCGACGAATTCGAAGCGCATTTCCGCGCCCATTTCTACGGCGACGCCAAGCCTTCGATCGAAGGCGAGAAGGACGACGAGACCCGCGTCAAGGACGATCGCGGCACGCGCGAGGAAGAGAAGCAAACCATCCGCCAGGTGAAAAGCGGCGAGCTCTCCTCGGCGCTCGAGCAATTGAGCAGCCGCGATTTCCAGCGCGACGCCGATGGTCTCGGCCAGTTCCGCCGCAAGCTCGCCTCCGCCCTCCCCGCGCGCCGTTCTTTCCGCACCATGCGCACGCGTTCGCGCGGCACGCTCGACCTCCGGCGCTCGCTCAGCGAAATCGTCAGCGCCGATGGCGACATCCCCTCGCCGCTGCTGCGCCGGCGGCAGGAAATGCCGCGAAAGCTGCTCCTGCTCATCGATGTCTCCGGATCGATGAAGCTGCACACCGCCGACTATCTCAAGCTGGCTCACGCGGCGGTGCAAGGCGCAGACCGCGCCGAAGTCTTCACCTTCGGCACGCGGCTTACCCGCATCACCTCGGCGGTGCGCATTCGTGACCGCGAGCAGGCGCTCGCCCGCGCCGCGGCGCTCGTCGACGATTGGGACGGCGGCACGCGCATGGGGCCGACCTTGCTCGCCTTCCTGTCGGTGCCACGCTTTTCCGCCTTCGCGCGCGGCGCCTGCGTCGTCATGCTGTCCGACGGGCTGGAACGCGGCGATCATTCCGACCTCGAAACCGCGATGCGGCGGTTCAGCGCCCGCGCCTTCCGGCTGTCGCTGGCGAGCCCGCTCGCCGGCGATCCGCGCTTCCGCCCGGCGACGTCGGCGCTCCGCGCCATCCTGCCGGCGCTTGACGATCTGGTCGACGGCTCGTCGGTCAAGAGCCTGACCGATTTCATCCTGTCGCTCGCCCGTCCTGCGCCTGCGGCCGCTTCCATCTGGAAAAGGATATCGTGATGCAGAAAGCCATCGACGCGCATTTCCACATCTGGCGCCAGAAGGACCAGCCCTGGCTGGTCGGACCGATGGTGCCGCGCATCTTCGGCTCCTACGAGCCGATCCGCCGCGACTATCCGATCACCGAGTTCCTCGAGGACCAGAAAGGCTCGGGCGTCGAGAAGGCCGTCTATGTCCAGACCAACTGGGCCAAGGAGGATTTCGAGAAGGAAGTCGCCTTCCTGCAGAAGACCGCGGATGAAACCGGCTGGCCGCACGCCATCGTCGGTTATACCGACATGACGGTCGACGACGTCCGCCCGCAGATCGACCGATTGAAAAAATATCCACTGCTGCGCGGCGTGCGCATGCAGCTCCACTGGCATGAGACGCCCGCCTTCCGTTTCGCCGCTTCGGCCGACCAGGTGATCGATCCGAAAGTGCGGAAGAACGTGGCGCGTTTGAAGGATTACGGCCTCTCCTTCGACCTGCAGCTCTTTCCCGCGCAGATGAAGGACGGGCTGACACTAGTCGGCGAAAACCCTCAGACGAATTTCATCCTCACCCATGCCGGCATGCTGACCGGCATGGAACCGGAAACCACCGAAGCATGGAAGGCGGGTCTGCGCATGCTTTCGGCAGCACCCAATTTCTACGCCAAGCTGTCGGGGCTCGGCACCTTCGTCCACCGCAACGACCCGGAGCTCATCGCCTACATCGTCGACAGCGCGGTCGAAATCCTCGGCAGCGACCGGCTGATGTTCGGCTCGAACTTCCCGATCGAGAAGCTCTGGACCAGCCATGCCGAGCTGATCCAAGCGCACCGGGCAGCGGTGGCGAAGCATGGCGCGGCGGCCGAGGCGGATATTTCCTGGAATACGGCGGAAAAGGTTTATCGGCCGGTGTAGCGCGGCTTTTCCTTCTCCCCTTGTAAGGGCTTTGCACAGAATCGGATCGGTGATTCCATGCGGATATCCGGCGAGGAGGGATTCGCGATGGTCGATCGAGT